>JAEXAH010000154.1 GCA_023458315.1 Pseudomonadota bacterium | reverse complement strand
AATCCTACGACCAAATCGTCGCCCTCTGCTGCCATGCCTGGAACCGCCTCGTGGACCAACCGTGGAAGATCATGTCCATCGGCCGTCGCCAGTGGGCTCATGGGTTCTGATCAATGCAGGTTGGTATTCGCCGGCATCTGCGGCATGGAGGTCGCCTCCGAGATCTTCGGCGGCCGCATCGTTCCCAAGGGCGTGGCGGAGATCCTGAAGCACCAGAGCGCCGTCATCGCCCAGCGTTTCCCCCACATCAAGAATTGGGGCGACGTCACCAAGATCGACTGGGCCATGGTCCTCAAGGAAATCGCCTCCGAGATCCACGTCCTGACCGCCGGCTTCCCGTGCCAGGACATCTCGATCGCGGGCCTTCGCAAGGGCTTCAAGGGCAAGCGCAGCGTGCTCTTCTACGAGGTGATCCGCGCGATCATGGCGCTCAAGCCCCGCTACGTGATCCTGGAGAACGTGAAGGCGCTCTTCCACACCGACCAGCGCGCCACCCTGAAGGCGGTGGTCCGCGCCATGAGCCGTGCCGGCTACGTGATGGACGTCGACCTCCTTGACGCTCGTGACGACGGCTTGCCGATGAGCCGCGAGCGCATGTACGCCGTGGCTGTCCGCAAGGACCTCGCCAAGCACCTGCCCCGCCGCGTCTCCCACCGCAAGGGTCTGGCCCAGAACGCCCTCGACGCGGTCGGCTACAAGGGCATCGGTGGCTACCTCTCGGCCCCGTCCGTGGCGAAGCCCTCCTGGCTCAACGACTTCATCGACCGCGACTTCGATCCGGCCCTGCTCATGACGGCGATCCAGCGCGCCGAGTGCCTGAAGAAGCTGGACTCGGGTGACCAGGTCATTCCCGAACGTTGGATGTTCTTCCCGAACGACAACCACGGCGCCGTGGCCGATACCCCGGAGGTCTTCATTGCCTCCGGCGTCACCAACACCCTGCCTGTCAACGGTCGTAGCTTCGGCCAGGGCGGCGGCGGCGTCCGTGCCCACAGCGCCTTCACCCTGACGACCCACAAGGGCTTTGCCGTCGCCTATCAAGGCATCGTGCGGTTCCTCAAGGAAACGGAGATGGAGCGCCTGATGGGCTTCGACCCTGGCCACACCGCCGTGACGGTGGGCGGCCGCAAGGCCTCCTATAACCAGCGCATGAAGGCTCTGGGCAATTCCATGGCGATCCCCAGCGCCGCCCGTGCCCTCCAGGCCGTGCTGATCATGGAGTATTTCGCGGCTGCCGCGTAGGAGACGGGTTCCCCCGGGCGGCAGACGGCGCCCGGGGGAACCGCCGTCATCGCGTCAGCAGGGGTAAGACGTCCAGCCCCAGCCCCTCGTAATCCAGACGTTCGATGGCGTCCTTCAGGACCGAGATGCTGTAGTCGGTGTAGTCGTTGGTCTGCTTGACCCTGACCAGTTCCGGCCATTCGTCGTCGTGCCCCGCCATGGCGGCGACCGTCAGGGGATCGACGCCCGCCTTGGTTCGGATCATGGTGATGAACGTGCGACGGAAGCTGTGGTAGTCGCGAAGGCGTTCGTAGAGACCGCACTTCCTGCGACAATCGGTGAAGTGGCTGCTGTAGGTGTCGCCGAATTTCTTCAGCCGTCCGGTGGGCAAAAGTTCGGGGAAGATCCGCTGTCCGCGTTTCGACGGCTTGAAGAGGTCAAGGAAGCCGAGCCGGATGAGAGCCGAGTGGACTGGCACGTCGCGAATGCTGCTGTCGGTCTTCACACGACGGATGCCATCGTCGAAGATGTGGACGAAGGGGATGCCGTCCTTGTCCACCATGAGGTCTTCATGGTGGAGTTGGGCGATCTCCTCCAGCCTGGCACCCGTCCAAAGGGCGATCACCGGCAGCCACCAATAGGAATCCCGATAGACCTTCCTGCCGGAAAGGTGGCGTTTGGTGAATTGGCCGGGACCGCTGCCGGTGCCTGTCCAGATGGGGCTTCTGAACAGATCGTTCAGTTGCTCGACCGTCCAGTGCTTCCGCTTTTCGGCACCGGGGACGAAGTCGCTGTAGTCGATGCCGTCGAACATGTCCTCGATGTCCTGGGCGGTGGCGAACCGATAGTGCTTGGCGGCGTCGATCAAGAACGCCTTCACGTGGCCGGTGTGCTTGTTCAGCGAGGTGACGTTCAGCGTCTTCTGACCTTCCGAGGACGCCAGCAGGCCCTCGACCGACAGATCTTTGTCCTTGGGCGACTTGCCGTAGGTGTTCTTCACCTGCTCCAGAAGCCGGACATAGGAGACGATCTCGCCTGCCGTGTACTCGGCGAGCGGCCTGTCGCCCGTCAGCTTGGCGAACAGGGTGACGTAGCCGACGATGTGGCGCTTGGCGTCGTCGCGGAGCTTCTTCTTCTCCAGGTAATGGGTGTGCAGGTATGCCGTGACCGTCTCGGTGTGGACATTCCGGTTGGGGATGCCAAGGTTGGCGAGCATGGCTCCCAGCGTTCCCATCTGGACGCCCAGTTGCCGATCCTTTTCCTCGATGACGGCGTCTTTCGAGGCGACGGCGTCTTCGGCCTGCTGAAGCTCGGTGGCGAGACTTTGCAGTTGGAGACCCAGTTCAACGGCCTCGCCGCCACTGCCCGCGTTGTCGTTCTCGCGGCGAAACGCCGAAAGGCATTCCCGGAGGGCGGGGAATAGGGGCGCCGATTCCTTTGCGGCATTCCTGTCGGCAGCCAGACGGGCGATCTCGGGTCTCCATCTTTCGGAGAAGCGGGAAATCTCGTCGCCGACGCGCTCCAACTCCTTCAATTCGGCGACCGCCGCTTGCAGGGCCGTCGTCTCGGTCCGCATGGCGTCGGCCCGTCTTCTCATGTCTTCGATCCCTTCCCACTCGGCCACCATGTCGAGCAGGGATTGGATCTGTTCCTCCCTTGGGTCCCGCATTCGCCTGATCTCCTCGAACACCTCGGCAAGCCTACCGCGGGCTTTGGCGGCGCGTCTGCGGGCGACCTTGGGGCACGAGGTTTTCAGGGAGCGTTTGTATTCCGGCCGACCCACGACGGCCACAAGGTCGAGGGGTATCCGGACGCGAAGGTGGTAGACCGCGCCGCGGCGGACGACGAAGGGGGCGAGGGAGGCCATTTCCGTGACCGGCTCCGTGGTACACGGGACTGGTACACAGAGCTGGTACACAGGGGCAAAAATGACCTGACGGTTACCGCAATTCTGTGCAGTGACATTCAAGCCTCACGACGGGGCGCCTATACCGCATATTCGTGAAATTTTACCGCAATAAGGTGCTGCGGGTAGGAAATTCCCGGAATTGAGTTGAATTGAGCGGCTGGAGTTCGACCTGCGTTCCGCTGGTTCGTGGGCCTGGTGTCGATGACCCGGTCTGGGACCATTCGACCTTCTCGAAGAACCGTGACCGCCTGCTCGAACGCGACATCGCCGCCAGATTTCTGGCCGCCGCAATGTCGCAGCCCAGGGTGAAGCGGCTGCTGTCGAGCGAGCATTTCAGCGTGGAGGCTCTGGAGCCAGTATCGCGCAGGAGATTGATCGGCATAGGACGGTCATGGGGATACCGTCGGTATCGCCGTCTGCCCCCAAGCTGTCTCTGACCTACACTGAAGACGAGCGCCATGCGCTCCTCATGGAAATTCCCGGACATGCGCCCTGATTGAGATCGAGCCTCTGGCACACTGCCGTGGGAACGAGCAGCAGGTCGCTACGCAGAATACCTGCGAGATGCTTCTAAAGAGTTGGAACAGAAATGCGTGCGTGTCGCCGGTGCTTCGAAGCTTCGCGGAAATTTTGCTGGACTGAAAAAGTGCCCCCGATCGGGGGGGGCACTCATGGGGACGTCGCAAAATCTCAGATATTGTACCACGTTTGGCTGGCGTCGATCAGATATTCGACGTCGTTGACGCCGCCCAGGTACCAGTCCTTTAAGATGACAGCGTAGTCAAGCGCACCATTGTCGTAATAATCGTTGACGTCAAAAATCACCAGGTCGTTGCCCATGGAACCGAACATGAGGTTCGCGGCGTACGAATTGGCAAAATAGATGGCGTCTGCGGTACCACCACCTTCATAGACGGTAGTGATGCCGGTGTTGGTGGCAGAGTTTTGATGATAGAGAACGTCGTTCCCGTCGCCGCCGGAGAGCGTGTTGGAGCCGAGGCCACCGACCAGGTGGTCATTGCCGTCGCCGCCGTAAAGGATGTCGTTGCCCCCCTCACCGTAGAGGTAATCGTTGTCGGCTTCGCCGTAGAGGGTGTCGTTGCCGTTGCCTCCGGCAATCTGGTCCGCTCCAGCCTCGCCGTGAAGTTCGTCGGCATCGTCACCACCGGCGAGGGCGTCATTGCCGATACCGCCGTAAAGGGTGTCGCTGCCGGCGCCGCCCTCGGCAATATCATCCCCGTCATCCCCAAATATGGTGTCATTACCGGCACCGCCATTCAAGGAATCGGTGCCGCCGCCACCACTGATGGTATCGTTGCCATCGTCGCCATAAAGGAGGTCGGTGTCGCCTTCACCATTGATGCTGTCGTCGCCGCTTCCCCCGTGGATCTCGTCGATGCCAATGCCGCCGTAGATCAAGTCATTGTTGCTGCCGCCATCGATGTAATCGTTTCCGCCGTCGCCGAACAGCAGATCGTCCCCATCCTCCCCGAAGATGTTGTCATTGCCGTCGCCGCCGGAAATCTGGTCGTTACCCGATCCCCAGCCCGAATTCTCGCCACCAAACAGCGTGTCGTTGCCCGTGCCGCCGTCAATGTAGTCGCGGTCATATCCGCCGAGAATGTAATCATCGCCGGAATCGCCGTTCAGCCAATCAATGCCCCAGCCGCCGTAGATGAGGTCGCCACCGTCACCGCCGTAGACGTGGTCGCCGTCGTCGCCGGCCTCAATGTAGTCATCTCCACCATTGCCATAGATGAAATCTTGGCCGGCATAGCCGAGTATTTGGTCCGCCAAGCCGGTGCCGCTCAGGTTGTCCGCGTTGGCTGTCCCTTCGATTGTGGTCATCGATCTCCCCCTCATAGGTTGGTCTGTAAGTGGATGGCGCGCGGGGACTGGCAACCATGCCGGAGGCGCGCAACAAAGGCCCTGCGTTCGCGCCTCAAGCAAATATGCATGAAGGCTGCGAGCAGTTAAACCAATGGACAAAACTAAAGAATTGTAACTCCAAGGGGCGCCCTAGCGCCCAGCCTTGGTGAAAGTCACACGTGGACGGAGAAGTTGGCAATGGTCTCCGGCAGGCGAGCTAATTCTTCTTCCACTGTCTGGCCTAGTTCGTCTCGAAGAGAGGTGATCCGCTTGTCGAGCGCGGCAATTTTGCCTTCGTAGTCAATCGAGTTCATCACAGCCTTCTTTTCTCTAACCGACTTGTCAGTTTCTCTCCACTGCTCGGGGGTGAGCACACCGCTCTTGCTCCGAGTGACCCGGCCATCGCCATAAATGGTGTAGTTCCAGCCCTTATTGGAAAAAACAAATGTCTGATCCTTGGGCGGGGGGAAACGCATGTTGTGCTCTCTCGCCTGCTTTTCCGCCAACGCCACCACGCGCGCGGCCTCCGCCCCCTTCAAGACCTCCGCCGGGACCGGCGGGGTAGCGAGCAGTTTCTCTTCTGCCTCAATCGTTTTCCGGTAAACTTGGGCCGCCTTCTCCTGCACAGCTTTCTCCTTCATGAGATGCGAAAGCTCGCCGAGTTGGCCCAATCGTTTGAGTTTGGCGTTGAGTTCTGTGGGCTCGCCGGTTTCCGAATCGAGTTTGAGGAGGGTCACGCCCTCGGGGGCTTCCGCAGGTTTCAAGGCGCTGCGTGCTGACCGCAGGTCTTGCATTTCCGTCGGGTGGGGGGGCTTGCTGCTCGCCGGTGTGATCATGGCATTCTCCATTCGTCCGCCTGCGTTCTGCAGGACAACCTCAGGGCGATAGATATCACACGCTAATCCTTGGTCGTGCGACGGTCAACGCCTAACGCGTGCATAATGCGATGGGCGCGCAATGATGGGTGGGGCGGCAGGCGCATTTATATCTTTTGACTGGATGGCGGGAGCCAATCGATCCTGAGCAAGGGCGCCGCCCTCTCCCGCTCACTCCTTGAACGAGCGGGCAAGGGCGGCGGTAAGCGGTTCGAAAATGTATTCGAGAACCGTCCGCTCCCCCGCCTTGAGCGTCACGTCCGTCGGCATGCCGGGATGCAGCGCGATCCCGGTCAGGCGAACCCGTTCGCTTTCGGGAACGTGCACGCGGGCCTGATAGTAGGGTTGGTTGGTGGCCTTGTCCGTCATGGTATCGGGCGACACCGTGACGACGGTCCCCGAGACGGTGGGCGTGGTGCGCTGGGACAGGCCGGTGAACCGCACCTCGGCCGGGGTGCCGACCGCGACATGCTCGATATCGGTGGGCGCGACTTGCGCCTCAAGGATCAGCGCGCCGCTGTTCGGCACGATTTCCAACAGGCTTTCCCCGGGCGAGATGACGCCGCCCACGGTGCGCACCTTCAGATCATGCACGGCGCCGGTTTCCGTGGCGCGGATCTCCAAGCGCGACAGCACGTCGCGCACCGCCTCAAGCTCCTTGTCCAACTGCGCCGCCTCATCCTGGGCGGCGCGCAGTTCGGCCAGCACCGTCTCCTGAAAGGCGTGGCGCTTGTGCATCGCCTCGATGCCCGCCTCGACAATGCGGACGCGAGCCTGGCCGATGTCGGCCATCAGGGCGCCATTCCGCCCCGCCAGATCGGCCTCGCGGCGTTCCAGGTCGAGTACGCGCGGGCGGCGGGTATAGCCTTTTTCCAGCAGTTGACGCTGGTCGGCGAGCTCATCGCGGGTCAGGCGCAACTGATCGCGGTTTGCCCCTAATTGGGCTTCCAGTCCCCTGATGCGGCCGGTTTCCTCGTGGCGCTTCTGCTCGATGAGCCCCAACTCCGCTTCCAGCGCGTGGCGGCGGGCGGTGAACAGTTCGCGTTCGGCGGCGAGCACCTCGGCTACATGGGCAACGTCCTCGCGCTCCCTGAGATTGGCCGGGAAGGTAATGGCGGACCGTCCGCGCTGCTCGGCCTCCAAGCGGGCGATGCGGGCTGCCTGGGCATCGCGGCGGGCCGAGAGCGATGCCATCTTCGCTTGCGCCTGGGTGCCGTCCAGCCGGATCAAGGGCTGGCCGGCCGTCACCATGTCGCCGTCCTTCACCAGGATCGCGGCGACGATGCCGCCTTCCAGATGCTGTACGGCCTTGCGATGGCCTTCGGCCACGATCTGGCCGGAGGCCACGGCACCGCGTGCCAGCGGTGCCACCGCCGCCCAGGTGCCGAAGCCGCCGACCAGGATGGCGATCAGCGCTACGCCGGCCAGAATGGGTTCGCGCGAACGGCGGCCATCGAGCGTGCGGAACAGGGCGAGCCGGTTCATGCCGTTGCCTCCGCTTCCTCACGCTGCCGTTCACCATGCACGCGGGCGCCAAGCACGCGGGCGCGAATCTCGGCCAGTGCCTGCTCGCGTGGCCCCTGCACCCGCACGCGCCCGCCCACAAGTTCAACAATGCGGTCCGCCAGCCCGACCAGATTTGGCCTGTGGCTAATCACCACGATGGCCCGCCCCTCGGCCCTCAATCGCCGCAGGCAGCCTTGAAGGGCCGCATTGGCTTCAGCGTCAAGATTGGCATCGGGTTCGTCCAACACCACCAGCGGCGGGTCGCCATATAGGGCACGGGCAAGGGCGACCCGTTGCCGTTGACCGCCCGACAACACCACGCCACCGATGCCGAGCCTGGTGTCGTAGCCTCGGGGCAGATGCATCACCAAGTCGTGTACGCCGGCAAGGCGGGCGGCCCGCAGCACCGCCTCCTCATCGGGTGCTGCTCCAAAACGGGCAATGGTCTCGCGCACGGTACCGTCCACCAATTGCAGGTCCTGCGGCAGATAGCCGACGAAGCGCCCCCGCAGCTCTGCCGGCGTGGCGACCATGTCCAACCCGCTCAGGCGCACGTCACCGACCAGCGGGCGGATCAGTCCCACCATCAGACGGCCCAGCACCGACTTGCCTGCTCCGCTGGGGCCGACGATCCCCAATATTTCGCCGCCCTTGGCGTCGATATCGATGGCATGCAGGAAGGGGGTGTTGCCACCGGGCACCGGCGCGGTGACGCGGGACAGGACCAGCCGGGCGTCGGGGCGCGGCGGCACGGTGATGTGCGGAGCCGGGGGGTCGTAGGCAAGAAGGCCGGTAAGACGCGCGGACGCCTGGCGCGCCGAGACGAAACCGCGCCAAGCACCCAGCGCCTGCTCGACCGGCGACAGCGCGCGCGATACCATTATGGTCGCAGAGAACATGGTGCCGAGGCCCATCTCCTGCTTGAGTACCAGCCAGGCGCCGACGGCCATAATCAGCATTTGCAGGATCTGGCGCACGGCCTTGGCCGACGACACAACCGAAGCCGCCGTCTCCGTGGCCGTTTCGACACGCATCAGCGAGGTCTCGATCCGCTCACGCCAAACCCGTTGCACCCCTGGCAGCATGCCGAGGGCGGCGGTGGCCTCGGCGGCGCGGACACATGAATTGGCGAACAGTTCAGCTTGCGTGCCCAGGCTGCTGCCTTCAGCAAGCAAATGGCGGGTGCGAGCGTCGGATATGATTGCCAGCCCTATCAGTACGCCAGCGCCGGCCAGTGAGACCGCCCCCATCATTGGATGCAACAGGAACACCACGCCCAGGAACATGACCGCCCATGGAGCATCGACGAAGGCGGGCAATGCCGGGCCGGTGAGGAACGTGCGCAACTCCTTGACGTCTGCGAACGCCTGCACGGAGCCATCGCCGGGGCTGCGCGCCAGGCGGACCATCACGACCTCGAACACCCGACTGGCGAGGCTGGCGTCAACCTCGCTGGCGGCGCGGATCTGGACGCGCGAGCGTAGCCCGTCCAGGACTCCCATGCCAATCACCAGCAGTGTCGCCGCCACCGTCAGGCTGACCAAGGTTGGGAGCGAATGGCTGGGCAGCACCTTGTCGTACAGATGCATCGTGTAGAGCGGAACCACCAGGATGAGCACGTTGATCGCCGTGCTAAAAAGGATGATGGCCCAAAGCTCGGGCCGGACGGTGGCGAGGAACGTGCGCATTTTTGTCCCGATGTTTGTGCTACCTCCCTATTATCTCCACCAAAGGGAGAACTCAAGGCGCCATAATCTTATGCCGGCTCATGCGTAAAGACCGCCGAGGCCGGAATGGGGCCGCGCATGGTTGTAGTCGTCCTGCCAATCGGCCAGGACGCGGCGGGCGTGGGGCAGTGAGGAAAACAGCGTCTCTGAGGCACTCGACGCGCAGCCTGCCGTTGAAGCTCTCGACGAAGCCGTTCTGCATGGGCTTGCCCGGCGCGATGTGGTGTTAATCCACCTGGTGGTCCTGGCTCCAGCGCAGCATGGCCATGCTGGTGAATTCGGTGCCGCTGACGATCATCAGCGGCCTGCCGCGCAAACCGTCCAGTTTACGGCCGACGCGGGCGCCAGACACCGAGGCGTCGGCCACCAGCGCCAGGCACTCGCGGGTGCGCTTCATAGTCCGTCTCCGTAGATGACCAACTCTACCCAAATTTGGAGGCGTTTTCCGGTCTCAGGTCACCGTCAAAACACCTCGGTCGATTTTCGTTAGAATGTTTATCTCTAATATATACAGAATGGATTGCGGCATTGGCTGGGGGCGGCGATGGGGAAACCAAAGCGATGGCCAGTACGTCCTCTATTGGAAGACGGCGAATCATTTTCCTCCTGGTTTGCCCGCACCGCATGGGCCAATGGTCTGCGGCCTGGTGACCTGTATCGGGCTGTGGAACCCGGCCAGGATCGTGATCCGGGCGACCTCGATCGCTATGCCGACGATGATTTGCTGGATCGGGTCGCCGAAGCGGCGGACATCGACCCCGAGAAATTGCGACAAACGACGTTCCGCCGTTGGAGCGGGAGTGTCTTTGGCGAAGACGATGGCGTTCATAAGCTACCGTGGTTGCATCCAACGGGCCGTCAGAATGGGAAGCGTTGTTACGGCCAGCAAGTTTGCCCTCAATGTCTGGCGGTGCCAGGGATTCCCTATCTGCGTCTGATGTGGCGTCTGTCGTTCGTTACCGTCTGTCCCATGCATGGCAATCTGCTGGTGGATCGCTGTCCTGCCTGCAATGAACCCATCAACATCCTGCGCCAGGACAGTCACGAAGGGATCGCCTGTTGGGCCTGCGGATACGATTTGCGACGGGCTGCGGCTTGCGTTCCGCCGGTTGATCCCCGGCCAACCCAACAGGCGCTATTGCGAACCGTGTCCCAGGGATGGACGCCTATGGGCGAATACGGTCCCGTTTACTCCTTCATCGCCCTTGCCCTTTTGGCTCATCTGAACCGCTTGCTGACCTGTGGCCGCCATGCTCATGCCCTGCGGGCTTGGGTGTCGGGTCATGAGCCCGCGCTGTCGATCAGGCCGGAAAGCGTTCCCCGTGCCCGCGAGGGAGCCCTGCTGTCCCCGCGCGCCAGGAGCGTTCTGGTGCCCATGGCGCATTGGCTGATGGAGGAATGGCCGACGCGGTTTGTCACTGCCGCCGAGGCAATCGGTATGAGCAGTCGTGATCTGCTGAAGAAGCCGCCGCGTGCATACCCATTCGCTTACGCTCATGCCGTGGAGTGGTATCTGCGTGAACCGTCTGGACGCCACGTTGGGGACGAGGAGGTGGCGGCAGCGAAAGAGTTGCTTCACAGCCAAGGGAAGCGGGCGACCTACACTGCATTGGCCCAATTGCTGGGCACAAAGGCCGGTTCGGTCAGTGCCATGGCCGAGCGGGTTGGCGATGGTGCCGCTTGGGGGCAAGGGCGTTATTGGAAGCTCGATGGCGTTTCACCCGAGGTCAAAGCGGCGGCCCGGATAGCCGCTCATCGAGCCGGGGAAGGAGTCGGGCCTTGGATCGACGCACTTGTTCGACGGGAACTGCGCCTCCCTCCTCGCCGTGTCATTCAGGATTGAAATGCTGAGGTAACGGGCGTTCAATTGCTGTATCCGGCAAGTCTGAGGCTGGAGAAAGCTGTGCCTGTTCGCTCCATTCCACTCAGTCGTCGTTCCCACATCATTGGCCGCCAACCGTTGGCGCCGGGGATGCGGCCTATTGCCCATGAAAGCAGCCTGGAACGGGATTTCGTTCTGCTGTGTCGCTTCGACCCTGATGTGCTGATGGTGGAAGAGCAGCCCGTCACCATCGACTGGGCCGATGCGGCGGGCAGGCCGCGACGCTATACGCCGGATTATCGTGTGGTGCGGCGGTGCAGCACCGAGATTGTCGAGGTGAAATACCGTGCTGACCTCAAGGCTGGCTGGGAAGCATTCCGCCCGGCCTTTGCGGCGGCTCGGAATTGGGCCGTCCTTCAGGGGATGCGCTTCCGGATCGCGACAGATCGCGGCATTCGCGGTCCACGTTTGACCAATGCCCGCCGGCTGGTACCGCGTCAGGGCGATCCCGTTGATCCGGAAATCGCGGCTCGTATCCTCGATGCCCTCACCGGTCAGGAGTGCAGGTTCTCGGATGTCGTGACCACGGCCACCACTCCGGAGATTCCATCCGGGATCGTCTTAGCGACCTTGTGGGGCATGATCGCCCGTCGCCATATCCTGACCGACCTGAATCGGGAAATCACCGGTTCCAGCCTGTTGTGGCGCCCCCCGTCATGACGACATTGGACCTGTCCCCCGGCGCGATGGTGTGGCTGGATCGTCAGCAGGTGCGCGTTGTCGGCCCGGCGGGTCTCGACCGTATCATGGTCGATGATGGTTCCGGGATTCAGACGGTCGCGGTCGCCGCCCTTTCAGCGCATCCTTCTGGTGAAATGAACGGCGACAACACCCCGGATCTGGCCGTGATCCCCAAAGTTGACTGGGACCTCGCCCGTCGTCGGGAAGAGGTCATCAAGCCGCTGATGGAATTTCCGCGGCGTCCGACTGTCGTGGTCGAGGAGGCGGCGCAGCGGCTTGGCTGTTCGGTAACGATGGTTTATCGCCTTCTGTCCCGTTACGTGGCCGATCCTCGCACGACGACCTTGCTGCCGCAAAAGCGCGGCAAGCGCAGAGGGATGCAAATGGTCCCGGAAGACGCCGAGCGGATCATGGCGGCCACCATCGACGAGTTCTACCTCACCCGTCAAAAGATCAAGGGCAAGGGCGTGGCTGACGAGGTGCGACGGCGGTGCATCAATGCCGGGGTCAAACCCGTGGGCACGATGACCGTTTACCGTCGCCTCAAGGCGTTGCCGCCCCGAACGGTGATCAAGGCGCGGCACGGCACCAAAGCGGCCGAAACCGCCTTCCTGCCATCGCTCGGACACTTCCCGGAGACATCCTGGCCGTTGCAGGTGATTCAGATCGATCACACCAAGGTGGATGTCTTCGTGGTCGATCAGGTGCATCGCCGTGTCATCGGGCGTCCGTTCCTGACGCTGGCCATCGACGTGCATACGCGCATGATCGTCGGCTTCCTGCTGTCGCTTGACCCGCCATCGGCAACATCGGTGGCGTTGTGTCTGGCCCATGCCGCGGTGGCAAAAGAAGACTGGCTGGCCAAGCGGAAACTGGACTTCTCATGGCCTGTTTGGGGCAAGCCCGACACCATCCATGTGGATAACGCCAAGGAGTTCCATAGCGAGGCTTTGTCCCGAGGGTGCAGCCAATACGGCATACCGCTTGACTACCGGCCAGTGCGAACGCCCCGCTATGGCGGCCATATCGAGCGGGCGATCGGCACCATGATGGGCAAGGTGCACATGCTGCCGGGCACCACATTCTCGAACATTGCCGACAAGGGCGATTATGACCCCGAGAAGCATGCCTGCATGACACTGCCCGAATTGGAAACGTGGTTGGCGCTGGGTATCGATGTTTACCACCAGAGCATCCACTCCGCCCTGAGCATGTCGCCGTTGGCTGCCTGGGAACGCGGTATCCTGGGAGCGGATGGTGTGCTTGGCCGTGGATTGCCAGCCAGGATCGCGGATCCGGAGCGCTTCCTGATCGACTTCCTGCCCTTCAAACGTCGGGCGGTGACCAAGGAAGGGGTTCTCCTCAACCATATCCATTACTGGGCGGATACGATCCGGTCGCTGATCAATGATGGCGGCTCCTATATCGTGCGCTATGACCCCCGTGATCTGTCGCGGGTGTGGTTGTTGACTGACGGCGGCATTTACTACGCCTTGTCGTACAAGGCCCGCCATCGGCCGCCCATCAGCCTTTGGGAACACAATGCCGTTCTGTCCGAAATGCGGGCCGAGGGGCGACGACACATCGATGAAGCCTCCATCTTCGATCGGATCGAGAAGATGCGAACGATTGTCGATGAGGCTGCTGCGGCCACCAAGACAGCGCGGAGACAGGCTGAGCGACGGCGGACCAGTGCGCCGGATGGGGCGCAACGTGTTGCGACACAGTCCCCGGCACCTGAGGCCGCAAAGCCGGATGTGGTTCCACGCCGCATTCCCAAGCCATTCGATGTGGAGGAGTGGTGACCATGGACGACACTTCGCCGCTTGCTCACCTGGCTCCACAGGTTCGAGAGATCGCGTTGATGGACGATTCCGTTCGCATCGAGTGGATTCAGAAAGATCGTTGGGTGGGCTATACCCGGGCCGGGCAGGCACTGGCGAAGCTGCAATGGCTGTTGGCGCACCCCAAGAAGATGCGGATGCCCAATCTGTTGATCGTCGCCCCCACCAACAACGGCAAGACCATGGTGGTGGAGAAGTTTCGCCGAGACCACGCTCGTGGACTTTCTCTCGACGGTAGGGCTGACGTCATTCCGGTGCTGCGGGTGCAGATGCCCAGCGCAGCGGACCCGTTGCGCTTTTATCAGGCCATCCTGGAAGCGCTCTCGGCCCCAACCCGCCGTGGCCATCGTTTGGTGGAGAAAGAAGGGCAAGCTATACGGTTGCTGCGAGCTACGGGCGTGCAGATGCTGGTGATCGACGAGATCAACAATGCGCTGGCGGGGCCGACCAACAAACTCAGCGAGATGCTGAACTTGCTGAAGAACCTTGGCAACGACCTGCAAATTCCGTTGGTGGGTGTCGGCACCAAGGATGCGTTGCAGGTGATCCATTCCGATGACCAACTGGCCAATCGGTTCGAGCCATTCCCTTTGCCGCGTTGGCAGGATGACAGCGAATTACAGGATTTGCTGGCCAGTTTCGAACAAACGCTACCGCTCCGCCGTCCTTCGGATTTGACCAATCCAGTGTTGACGCGCCGGATCGTGGCGATGTCCGAGGGCATTCTCGGTGAAATAGTTGCCTTGCTGGTGCGGGCGGCGGAAGCTGCAGTTCGGACTGGCACGGAGCGGATCGATCTCGCCCTGTTTGACTCCGTCGATTTCCAGCCGCCCTCAGCGCGGCGAGCCTCGGCTGCCGCTATGCGGGTGGACTGAGGGGACGGCAGTCATGGATATCGAACTCATTCCCCCGGATGGAAATGATGGGCAGATATGGCCGGTACGACCGCCGCTGATCGACGGCGAGCTTCTCTCCAGTTGGATTTGTCGGCTGGCTGTTGCCAACGGGCTAGCGCCGATAGCGCTGCACGAGATCTTGTCGGTGGTCGCGGGACCAACCGGGAAGGGTTGGGTGGACCGTTCGCCGTCATCAGAATTGGTAGATTATATTGCCCGACAGGCCGACCAACCTGCCGAACGGATTTTACGGGCGGCCCCGCTCCGGCCTGCTCGATTGATTGATCGCGACGACTTTATCGGGCGCTTTGTCGCCGCCAGCCCGAAGCTGATGCTTCGTCCTAACGTGACGGCGAAGGATGCCGAGGAACCCGATCGGGACACCGCCTATCTGGCATATTGCCCGCAATGCCTTGCGGAAGACGAAGAGCCATTCATGCGCATGGAGTGGCGAACCCGTTTCGCCACTGGCTGTGAGCGCCACGGCATTCGCTTGCAGCATTGCTGTCCCCATTGCCGAGGACAGATCCAGCCACATCTGGCAAAGCATCTGGATGGTACCTGCTTCTGTGCTCATTGCGCAGGAGATCTTCGACAGGTGGCCGCCATGCCCTTGTCCCAGCGCGAGAAGGCGGACATCACGGATGTTTCGCTCTACCTCGATGCGATATTGGGCGGGATGCCGATTGAGGAACTGGCCAAGAAGGGCGAAGCCCTGATCAAGCGGGCCATCAGCGTCATCAATGGCAGAAGCAACTTCTGGCACCTTTATTTCGCGCCTAATGAGATAGGGGGCGGCCTGGAATGGATGCGTAGACCAAGTACGGCTTGGCGCGATGGGCAGGCCGAAGAACTTGGCCGGGAGCGTCTGGAGGCGCGGGGGCCGGTTTGGAACAGCGTCATATACGTCAGTGAACGGCTGGTACGTTGGGACGGCCAGGTACCAGCCGAGGTTGGGGCCGGGCGGCTGTTCGGCTATGCCAATCGCTACAGTGACGCCGACGTCAACATGGACAAGATTCTTGATCGACAGATCGGGGTGTTGCGGATCGTCGGGGTGCCAGACACCGCGATCTATGTGGACGACGCCTTGGTGGGTTCGATCGAGCCCAGATGCGGTTTGCGGGCCATGCTGAAAGCGGCACGACGAGGCGATACGATCGTGCTCATGGGCCTCGAATTCCTTGGGCGTTCAACCATGGAAACGATGACGACGATTGAACGCCTTCAGGAAGCGGGCCTTCACCTGTGGCTGCTGGATGTTCAAATCCATACGGGGACGCCCAAGGGGCAGACACTGTTTGAAGTCGTCGGGTTGCTGGGTGCGGCGCAGCGCCGTCGTCAAGTGTCGTGGTCCAAGACCGTGATCATGGATAGTGTCGCTGAAGGGCGGCTCACATTAGGGAAGAAACCGATTTCGCGCGAGAAGCTGCTGGAAGGCGGGCGTTTATTGCTGTCGGGCTTGACAGTGCAAGCTGTGGCGGAGGCCTCCGGGATCGGGGTCACCACGGTTAGGAAACACCGACAAACGATGCTGGCCCTGGCCAGGAATGATTTGGACGATCTCGGGCCGAGTGACGATCGGTAGCCCAGATTTACCGTAATTGGGTTTAATGCGAGAAATTCAACGGATATGTGGGAAAAACGCCCACTTCATCCTCACGATTCCACGAATATCCGGGAAAACTCGCGGGAAATGCGGGATCCGTCAAGTGCATTGAAATCATTGAAGAAGGGGAAATTGGCTGGGGCGCCAGGATTCGAACCTGGGAATGGCGGTACCAAAAACCGCTGCCTTACCACTTGGCGACGCCCCAGCAGGGAGGACGCACCATAAAAGGTTCGTCCCGGGCTTTCAACGGGGTTTTTGCGGTTTTTTTCAGGCCAGCAGCGGGGCGGCGGCGGTCCACCATTGGGGGTGGGTGCGGGTCAGGGTGGTGGCGGCGGCCTGGGCCTGGGTTTGGTCGGCGAACAGGCCGAAGCAGGTGGCGCCGGAACCGGACATGCGGGCCAGCAGGCAGTGGGGTTGGGCGGCGATCAGCGCCAGCATGTCGGCGACAACCGGTTCCAGGGTGATGGCGGCGGCGGTCAGGTCGTTGCGCCGGGCCGCCAGGGCCACGGCCAGGGCCTGGGCGGTTTCCGGGGCTTCGATCAGCGGCTGTGCCGGGGTGAAGCCGCCGGTGCGGGCCTTGAACACCGCCGGGGTGGACAGTGGGCGGCGCGGGTTGACCAGCAACAGCCAGGCGGGCGGCAAGGTCGGGGCCGCGGCCAGATGTTCGCCAACGCCGGTCATGGTGGTGGGGCGCCCGGCCAGACAGACCGGCAGATCGGCGCCCAGGCGCAGGCCCAGATTGCGCAAATCCTCTTCGGGAACCGACAGGGACCACAGCCGCGCCAGCCCGCGCAGGGTGGCGGCGGCGTCGGCCGAGCCGCCGCCGATCCCGGCCGCTACCGGCAGGCGCTTGGTCAGGGTGATGCGGGCGTGGGCGGCGATACCCGCATGCTCGGCCAACAGCCGGGCGGCGCGCAGCACGATGTTGTCGCCGCCCGTGTCGGCGGCCAGGGCGGCGGCGCCCGGTCCGGCAAGGTCCAGGTGCAGACCGTCGGCGGCCTCCAGCGCCAGGGTGTCGCCGATGCCCGCGAAGGCCACCAGGGAATCCAGCAGGTGATAGCCGTCATCCCGCTTGCCGGTGACGTGCAGGTACAGATTGACCTTGGCCGGAGCCTCGACGGTGATCGCGGTCATTTGCCTTCGGACTTGGCGGGCACGGTGCCGGTGCGGATCTTTTCCTGCAACGGCTCGACCTGTTCCGGCTCGGGGTTCAGGGACATGGCCCGCTTCCACTGGAAGCTGGCTTCCTCGAACCGCCCGACCTGGAAATAGGCGTCGCCCAGATGGTCGTTGATGGTCGGGTCCTCGGGCTTCAGTTCGACGGCCCGTTCCAGCACCTTGACGGCGTTGTCGTACTCGCCCATGCGGTACAGCGCCCAGCCCAGGGAATCGACGATGGCGCCGTCGCGCGGGCGCAGGGCCACCGCCTTTTCGATCATGGCGCGGGCCTCGGCCAGACGCATGCCCTTGTCGATCCAGGAATAGCCGAGATAGTTCAGCACGTCCGGCTGGTCGGGCTTCAGTTCCAGCGCCTTCTGGAAATCGGCCTCGGCCTTGGGCCACTGGTTCGAGCGTTCATACGAGATGCCGCGGCTGTAGATCAGCGGCCAGTGGTGGGAATCCGGCTTGCCCAGCCGCCGGATGGCGGCGTCGTATGCCTGGGCGGCCTCGGCGAAACGCTGCTTGCGGCGCAGCACGTCACCCTTCGTCACCAGCGGGTCGACGCTGCCGGGCATCAGCCGCGCCAGTTCGTCCAGTTCCTTCAGCGCCGCCTCGGTTTCGCCCATTTCCTCCATGTTCATGGCGATGCGCAGGCGGCCGAACTCGGCCACCGGCGTTCCGGCGGGAATGGTGCGATACAGGGCGTTGGCCTCGGCGAAGCGGTTCTGCGACGACAGGATGTCGGCCACGTTCATGCGCGCCAGGGCGAAATCCGGTTGCAGCGCCAGCGTCAGGCGCGAGAACAGCATGGCGGTTTCCAGGGCGTTGCCCTGGCGCATCAGCGACGCCATGTCGAACAGCGCCTCGGCCATGCCGGCGGCGGGGTCGGCCACCGGGCGGGCCAGTCCGGGACCGGCCTTCAGCAGACGGTCGCCGTCGAACAGCAGCGAATCCGGGTGCTGGGTCTGATAGCGGTCATAGACGGCGCGGGCCTTGTCCTGACGCCCGGCGCGCTGATGGAAGGCGCCCGCCGCCTCGACCGAGCGGATGGACAGGGCGCCGTCCAGCGCCTTGTCATAGGCGGCCTCGGCCGCGTCGGCGCGTCCGGCCAGATCGTTGATCAGGGCGGCGTGAAAGGCATGCATGGGCGCCAGCCCCTGCACCGCCGCCAGCGGTCCCAGGGCCTCGAGCGCCTGATCGGTC
Source organism: Pseudomonadota bacterium (assembly GCA_023458315.1). Lineage (GTDB taxonomy): Bacteria > Pseudomonadota > Alphaproteobacteria > Rhodospirillales > Magnetospirillaceae > Magnetospirillum. Next base: position 22,046 of record JAEXAH010000154.1, on the reverse strand, counting down.
TGGTTCTGCCCGGCCTTGGCCCAGGCGGTCAGCAGCGGCGACAGGAAGCCGAACACCCCGCGCTTGGGCAGGGCGGCGAAGCGGGTTTCCGCCTGGGCGAAACGGCCGTCGCGGGCCTCGCGCAGTCCGGCCACCAGCAACGGCACCGGGGCGTCGGAATCAAAGGCCAGCAGGCGGTCGGCCATGGGCGCCGCTTCGTCCATGCGGCCTTCGGCGACCAGCAGGGTGAAGGCGCGCTGCAACAGCTCGGCGTTGTCGGGGTCGTATTTCAGGGCGGCGGTGTAATATTCCGCCGCCCACCGGGTGTCGCCCTGGGACTGGGCCAGGCGCCCGGCCAAAAAGGCGCCCAGCGCGCTGCGGCCGACGACGCCGTCGTCTCCGGCCGCCTGCTGCCGGTCGCCGCCGGGATGCGGCGTGCACGCCGCCAGCAGGACCGAACCGAGGGCCAGGACGGCGGCGTGCCGCCCCGTCCGCTTCCACCAACTTGCCATGTTCACCCGTTCGACTTCCCGGTCAGAGGCGGGGAGCCGGGGGCTCCCCTGTTACATGTTGGGATAATTGGGGCCGCCGCCACCCTCGGGCACCACCCAATTGATGTTCTGGGTGGGGTCCTTGATGTCGCAGGTCTTGCAGTGCACGCAATTCTGCGCGTTGATCTGCAAGCGCGGGTTGGTCCCGTCGTCATCCCGCATGATCTCGTACACACCTGCCGGACAATAACGCTGCTCGGGCGCATCGTACAGCGCCAGATTGACGGCGACCGGCACCGACGGGTCCTTGAGCTTCAGGTGGGCGGGCTGGTTTTCCTCGTGGTTGGTGTTCGAGATGAACACCGAGCTGAGCTTGTCGAAGCTGACCACGCCATCCGGCTTGGGATAGGCGATCTTGGGATAATCCGCCGCCTTGCCCAACTGGTCGTGGTCCGAGTGGTTGCGGAAGGTCCACGGCGCCTTGCCGCCGAACAGATAGGTGTCCAGCGCCGAATAGGCGATGCCCAGCCACAGCCCCTTGTGGAAGCTGGGGCGGATGTTGCGCACCTTGTGCAGTTCTTCCCACAGCCACGACTGGCGCAGGGCGCCGGGATAGGACACCGCCTCGTTGCCTTCGCCCGCCAGCAGGGCCACCACCGCCTCGGCGGCCAGCATGCCCGACTTCATGGCGGTGTGGCTGCCCTTGATCTTGGGCACGTTCAGGAAACCGGCGGTGTCGCCGATCAGCACGCCGCCGGGAAAGGTCAGCTTGGGGATGGATTGCAGGCCGCCCTCGGAAATGGCGCGGGCGCCATAGGCGATGCGGCGGCCGCCCTCGAAGGTCGGGCGGATGGCCGGATGGGTCTTGAAACGCTGGAATTCGTCGAACGGCGACAGGTGCGGATTCTTGTAATCCAGGCCGATGACGAAGCCGACCACCACCTGATTGTCCTCCAGGTGATACAGGAACGATCCGCCATAGGTCTGGCTGTCCATGGGCCAGCCGACGGTGTGGACGATCTTGCCCTGGCTGTGCTTGGCCGGGTCGATCTCCCACAATTCCTTGATGCCGATGCCATAGGTCTGCGGGTCGCAATCGGCGCGCAGGTTGAAGCGCTCGAACAGGGTCTTGGTCAGCGACCCGCGCACGCCCTCGGCGAAGATGGTCTGGCGCGCATGCAGTTCCATGCCCGGGGTGTGGTTGTGGGTCGGCTCGCCGTCCTTGCCGATGCCCATGTCGCCGGTGGCCACGCCCTTGACGCTGCCGTCGTCGTTGTACAGCACCTCGGCCACGGCGAAGCCGGGATAGACCTCGATGCCCAGTTCCTCGGCCTGACCGGCCAGCCAGCGGCACAGATTGCCCAAGCTGATGATGTAATTGCCGTGATTGTGCATCTGCGGCGGGGTCGGCAGCTTGAACGCCTTGCTTTCGGTCAGGAACAGGAAGCTGTCGTCGGTGGCGGGCGTGTTGAGCGGCGCGCCCTTGTCCTTCCAGTCGGGGAACAGTTCGTCCAGGGCGCGGGTTTCGAAGCACGCGCCCGACAGGATGTGGGCACCCACTTCCGAGCCCTTTTCCAGCACACAGACGCTCAAGTCCGGGTTCAGTTGCTTGATGCGGATGGCGGCGGACAGGCCCGAGGGGCCGGCGCCCACCACCACCACATCGAATTCCATCGATTCACGTTCCATCATCATCCCCCTGGACTTGGGTCACTTGCTCTTTCGCGCGACGGCCCTTGCGTTTTAGCGTGCGGGACGGCACGGTTCCATCTTCACGGGCGCCTCTATACCATCGAATTCAGAATGATACGAATCATTCAAATGCAGGGGTGCCCCACGATATTTTGTTAGCCGAGATGCCGCTGGACCAGTCCCTAGACCAATTGCTGCGCTGGTATGTGGACGCCGGCGCCGATGACGCCATCGGCGAGACGGCGCTGGACCGCTTCGCCCTGTCGGCGCGGCCGGTGCAGCGTCCGACGCCAGTGGCGACGTCGATGCCGCCGCCGGTTGCCGCGCCGCAAGCGCCGGTGCCGCAGCCCCGCCCCGCCCTGCTGCACCCGGCCCCGGCCGGGGCGCGGGCGGTGTCGGGGACGGCGGCGCACATCGCCGCCGAGTGCAAGACGCTGGAGCAACTGCGCGCCGCCATGACGGCGTTCGACGGATTGCCGCTGAAGGCCACGGCGCGCTCGACGGTGTTCGCCGACGGCAATCCCGAAGCTTCGGTGATGGTGATCGGCGAGGCGCCGGGCCAGGAAGAGGACCGCCAGGGACTGCCCTTCGTCGGCAAGTCGGGCAAGCTGCTGGACCGCATGCTGGCCTCCATCGGCCTGGACCGTGACAGCGTCTATATAACGAATGTGGTGCCGTGGCGGCCCATCGAGAACCGCAAGCCGACCCCGGACGAGGTGGCGGTGTGTCTGCCCTTCGTCAGCCGCCATATCGAATTGGTGGACCCCAAGCTGCTGTTGCTGCTGGGCGGGGCCTCGGCCTCGGCGCTGCTGGCCCGGCATGACGGCATCAACCGCCTGCGCGGCCGCTGGTTCGACTATGCCACGCCGGGGCTGCCGCGCCCCATTCCGGCGATGGCCACCTTCCACCCCGCCTATCTGCTGCGCACCCCGGCCGCCAAGCGCGAGGCATGGCGCGATCTGATCCAGGTCAGGAAGCGCCTGGATGCCGGGCACTGAGCCATGAAGGGGCCGGTGCTGGAGGTCTGGTCCTTCCGCGCCGAGGAGAGCGGTTCCGCCCTGGTGCTGCCCGACGGCTGCCGCGACCTGATCCTGCGCCAGCCGCCGGGCGGGCGGCCGCATTGGTTCGTCAGCGATCTGTCCCGTCAGCCTTATGACGTGGCGGTGGAAGCCGGAACCGTCATGCGCGGGTTCCGACTGCACCCCGGAACGGTGCTGGAGGACCAAGCCCGCCTGCTGGCCGGGCTGAACGGGCGCGACCAGGACGTGGCCGACATCCCGGCGCGGCTGGCGGACCACGCCCGGCTCGATCCCCGGGTGGCCGAGATCCTGGAGTGCCTGACGGATGTCGGCGTCGCCGACGCGGCGCGGCGGCTGGGCGTCACGCCGCGCACGCTGCAACGATTGTTGCGGGCCGCCACCGGCCAGGAACCGGCGGCGTGGGCGCAACTGGCACGGGTCCGGCGCGCCGGGCGGGCGGTGGCGGCGGCCGACGGCGTGCCGCTGGCCGAACTGGCGGCCGATCACGGCTATGCCGATCAGGCGCACATGACCCGCGCCTTCCGCCATTGGCTGGGCGTCACCCCCGCCGGATTGCGGCGCGATCCGCGCCGTGCCGCCCTGCTGGCGGCCAGCGGTTACGGCTGAGCCATCACCGGCGAGCAGATTTCCACCAGAAAGCCGTCGCGGTCACGCACATAGGCGGTGGTCTGGCCCCACGGCATGGCCTGGGGCGGCTGCACCTCCGCGGCCCCGGCGGCGACGGCGCGGGCGTGGGCGGCGGCAACGTCGTCGGTTTCGAAGGCGATCTCGAAGGCCGGATGGGCGGGATCGGGGCGGCCGGGCGCCTTGCCCAGTTCGTTCACCAGGCGGCGGGACGAGAACGACAGGGTGGTGGCGACGTCGTCCACGTACAGGATGGCGTATCTCAGGTTCATGATGGGGACTCCGGTGGGTGACGGCCCAGTCTAGCCATGGCGGCGGCATGCGGTCTTGAACGAATGCGACATTCCCGGCGGCGGCATCATTGCCATTCCGTTGCCATAAATCGGCGTCATCGATAACGCCGATCAGTGCTTTCGGGCATTGGAATACCGTTTCGGCCTGTTTGTAAGTTCTTGAAAATTAACGATTTTGCAAAAAAATCGAGCGATTCCGGACTCTGCGGGGTTGCTCGGACGGCTTCGGTCATTTATAAAACCGTGCAGACAGTTCGATGTTTCCGATTAACCTTCAGAGGAGAACAGCCTTGCGCGACAGGCTCCTCCCGGCCGTGATGTTGGCGATCATGGCCGTGACGTTCCCGGCCTTCGCCGGTGAAACCAGCCCCGCCAAGGGGGCGGTTTCCCAGCAATTGGCCTCGGCCTCCGGCAGTGAGGGAACCCTCACCGCCGCGGTGATGCCCGGCATTGGACGCGAAGCCCGCGTCGCCCCGCTGCCCCGCCCGTTGTCCGCCTCGGACGCCGAATCCTACGCGCGCGCCCTGAAGTTGCAGGCCGAGGGGCAGGTGGCCGCCGCCGACCGCGAATTGGCCCGGGTCAAGGACGACGTTCTCAAGGGCCACGTGCTGGCCCAACGCTATCTGGCGCCCGGCGCCAAGCCCAAGTATCAGGAATTGCGCGCCTGGATGGCGGAATATTCCGATCTGCCCCAGGCCGAGGCCGTGCACAAGCTGGCCACCAGCAAGGGGATCAAGGGCTTCGGCGCCATCAAGACCCCGGTCAAGGGCTATCTCAAGGGCACCGGCATCGACACCTCCGATGGCGGCGCCAATTGGGAGATGGAAGTTTATGACAGCGATCGCGGCAGCCCCAAGGCCCGCGCGCTGAAGGCCAAGTTCCGCTCGTTGCTGCGCAAGGACGATCCGGCCGCCGCCCTGGCGCTGATCACCGGCGCCGAGGCGCGGGTGCTCGACCGCGAGGACGTGGACGAGCTGAAGATGGCCCTGGCCGCCGACCATTTCGCCAGCGGCCGCGATGCCGAGGCCGCCACCTGGGCGACCCAGGTGGCCGAACGCTCGGGCGCCGAATTCCCCGCCGCCCATTGGGTGGCCGGTCTGGCCCATTGGCGCCAGGGCAAGCCGGAAGAGGCCCGCCGCCATTTCGAGGAAATCGCCAACCGCGACGACACCTCGCCGTGGATGGTGTCCGCCGCCGCCTTCTGGGCCGCCCGCGCCAACCTGGTGTCGCGCCGCCCCGAGGTGGTGAACCATTGGCTGGAGATCGCGGCCACCTATCCGCGCACCTTCTATGGCCTGATGGCCCGCCAGACCCTGGGCTACGAAACCCTGTTCTCGTGGGAAACCCCGCCCTTCACCGAGGCCGATGCCGACCTGCTGATGCGGGTGCCCGGCACCCGCCGCGCCCTGGCCCTGGTGCAACTGGGCGATGCCCAGGGCGCCGAGGACGAATTGCGCCGCTTCTATCCGCGCGCCACCAAGGCCCTGCGCCAGTCCATGCTGGTGATGGCCCAGGCGGGCGGCATGCCCGGTCTGGCGGTGCGGCTGGGCGGCATGGCCCCCGGCCTGGTCAACGACGCCGCCTCGTACCCGGTGCCGTCGTGGACGCCGCGCGGCGGCTGGCAGATGGACAAGGCGCTGGTGCTGGCCTTCGTGCGTCAGGAATCCTCGTTCAATCCCAAGGCCAAAAGCGGCGCCGGGGCCTCGGGCCTGATGCAGTTGATGCCCGCCACCGCCGCCTTCCTGGCGGGCAACCATGTCCGCGACAAGCTGCACGACCCGGAACTGAACCTGAGCCTGGGTCAGAAATATCTGGGCAAGCTGCTGGCCGAGGAGCCGGTCAACGGCAACCTGCTGCTGATGGCCGCCGCCTATAACGCCGGTCCGGGCAAGCTGGGCCAGTGGCTGTCGGGCATGAAGCACAACGACGACCCGCTGCTGTTCATCGAAAGCATCCCCAGCCGCGAAACCCGCGCCTTCGTCGAACGGGTGATGACCAATTACTGGATCTACCAGTCGCGCCTGGGCCAGCCTTCGCCGTCGCTGGAGGCCATCGCCGCCGGTGCCTGGCCGCTGTACGAAGGCATCGACCCGGTGCCGCGCCGCAAGGGGCCGAAAATCTAAGATCTGGCCGCCTTGCGGTTCGGATCAAATCGGGGCGGCTCCAGGACGCCGTGGGCCGCCCCGATGCTTTTTCTTGCTCCGCACGGCGGCTGTGGTATGAAACCTCCCCATGCATATCCTTGAATTTGAAAAGCCCATCGCCGAGCTCGAGGGCAAGATCGAAGAGCTGCGGCACCTCGCGGATAACGGCGACGTCAACATCGCCGAAGAGGTCGCCCGCCTTCAGGCCAAGGTCGACAAGCTGCTGCGCGCGACCTACGCCAAGCTCACCCCGTGGCAGAAGACCCAGGTGGCCCGCCACCCGGAACGGCCGCACGCGCTCACCGTCATCAAGTCGATGATCAGCGACTTCACGCCGCTGGCGGGCGATCGCTGCTTCGGCGAGGATCAGGCCATCGTCGGCGGCCTGGGCCGCTTTCGCGGCCAGTCGGTGGTGGTCATGGGCCATGAAAAGGGCCACGACACCGAAACCCGCCTGAAGCACAATTTCGGCATGGCCAAGCCCGAGGGCTACCGCAAGGCGGTGCGCCTGATGGAAATGGCCGATCAGTTCCAATTGCCGGTGATCACCCTGGTCGATACCGCAGGCGCCTATCCCGGCGTCGACGCCGAGGCGCGCGGTCAGGCCGAGGCCATCGCGCGATCCATCGAAACCTGCCTGGACATCCGCACCGCCTTCGTGTCGGTGATCATCGGCGAGGGCGGGTCCGGCGGCGCCATCGCCCTGGCGGCGGCCAATGCCGTGCTGATGCTGGAACACGCCATCTATTCGGTGATCAGCCCCGAAGGCTGCGCGGGCATCCTGTGGCGCTCGGCCGCCAACGCCAAGGACGCCGCCGACGCCCTGCGCCTGACCGCCCAGGACCTGCACCGTCTGGGAATCATCGATCAGGTGATCCCCGAACCGCTGGGCGGCGCCCATCGCAATCCCGACCTGACGCTGCAAAGCCTGTCCCAAGCCATCGACGGCGCCCTGCGCGAGCAGATGGGCCTGGACGGCGGCGTGCTGCGGGCGCGGCGCCGCGACAAGTTCCTGGAAATGGGCCGGGCCGGTCTGGCCTGATCCGGCCGTTTGTCCGATTGTTTGCCGTCATGGCCGGGCTTGACCCGGCCATCCACGCCGCGCCGCCCGGTGTATGGATGCCCGGATCAAGTCCGGGCATGACGATGATAGGTGGAACACATGCTGGTGCCTGAAGGTTCTGCAATGACCGCCATCTCCCCGGAACTCGCAATCGTCATCCCGGTCAAGAACGAGGCCGACAACATCCTGCCGCTGGTCGAGGAAATCCACGCCGCGCTGGACGGCAAGGCCGAGTTCGAGATCATTTACGTGGATGACGGCTCGACCGATGCCACGCCGCAGCGTCTGGCCGAGGCGCAGGCCCGCTTCCCGCGTCTGCGCAGCCTGCGCCACCGCTTCAGTTGCGGCCAGAGTCAGGCCATCGCCACCGCGGTCAAGGCGGCCCACGCCCCGGTCATCGCCATGCTGGACGGCGACGGCCAGAACGACCCGGCCGACATTCCCAACATGCTGGCGCGCTGGCGGGCCGAGCCCGAGGCGACGCGCGGCAAGCTGCTGATCGCCGGGTGGCGCGCCAACCGCAAGGACACCGCTTCCCGGCGCTGGGCGTCCAAGGCGGCCAACGCCATCCGCGTCGCCTGCCTCAAGGACGACACGCCCGATACCGGCTGCGGCTCCAAGCTGTTCCCGCGCGACCTGTTCCTGGATTTCCCGCGCTTCGACCACATGCATCGCTATCTGCCCGCGCTGACCATCCGCGCCGGGGGCAAGGTGGAATCGGTCAAGGTCAACCACCGTCCGCGCGGCGCCGGCGCCTCCAATTACAGCAATCTGCGCCGCGCCCTGGTGGGCGTGCCCGATCTGCTGGGCGTCATGTGGCTGATGCGGCGCTCGCGCAATCCGGTGATCGAAAGCCAGTCGTGAGCAAGCGCCACCCCCTGCTCGATCCCCGCGTCATCCTGCGCGGTCTGGTGCTGATCGCCACCCTGGTGGCGGTGGGCTGGCTGATCGAGGTGGTGGGCATCAAATCCATGCTCAACACCGGCTGGGTGGACCAGGCGGTGCGCGGCCAGCAGGGTCTGTACGGCGAGGCGCTGTACATCCTGGTCGGCGCCGTGGTGGTGGCGCTGGGCCTGCCGCGTCAGGCGGTGGCCTTTGGCGCCGCCTATGCCTTCGGCCCGTGGATGGGGTTGCTGCTGGCCCTGGCCGCCACCATGCTGGGCTCGTTGCTGACTTTCTATTACGCCCGCTTCATCGGCCGCGACGCCCTGACCCGGCGTTTTCCCGACAAGATCGCCCGCATCGATTCCTTCCTGACCGGGAATGAATTGACCATGGCGCTGGTGCTGCGCCTGTCGCCGCTGTCGCACAACGGCACCACCAACGTGGCGGCGGGCGTGTCGGGCGTGCGGGCGGTTCCGTTCTTCGCCGGTTCCCTGCTAGGCTATGTGCCGCAGACATTGGTGTTCGTGCTGGCCGGTGCCGGGTTCGAACTGGACAAGACCCTGACCTGGACGCTGTCCGGCGTGCTGTTCGTGGGATCGACCGTGCTGGGCATCTGGCTGTGGCGCCGCACCCGCGCCGCCAAGGGGTTGCCCGACGAGGAAGAAGGGGAAAGCTGATGCGTCGTCTCGCCGTTCTGGTCCTGGTCACTGCGCTGGCCGCCTGCCAGACGGCGGAGACGCCCGCCCGGCCCGAGGTGGCGGCCCCCGCCGCCGCCGCGCCGTCCCGCCCCGCCGCCCAGGCGTTCACCGGCCTGGAACGGCCGCGCGCCCAGGCCAACCGCGACGACATCCTGAAATCCCAATTGTCCCGCCGCATCGCCGAATTGGACCGCGCCGCCTATCGCGCCGTCACGATCGAGGTGTGGGGCGGCCGCGCCCTGCTGATGGGGGCGGTGATCAAGCCCGCCCAGCGGCGCAAGGCCGAACAGGTGGCCGCCGCCCTGGACGGCATCGCCGAGGTGCACAACGAACTGGTGCTGGCCGAGGACAAGGCGCTGGACGTGTTCGCCGCCGATCCGGCGCGCGAAGAGGCGGTGCGGCAGGCCCTGGGCGTGCAGGGCCGCAACGGCACCATCGTCCGCGTGGTCAACGGCGTCGCCTTCCTGTTGGGCGCCGCCCCCGGTGCCGAGGCGGCAGCGGCCATGAAGGCCGATGCGGGCGAGGTGCCGGGCATCAAGTGGGTGGTGTCGGCGATCAAAGTGGCGCGCTGAAAAACCGCTCTATCTCAATGGCTTGACGGTTTTTGCCCGACGGGGAGCGAAAAAAGTGCGGCTTTCGCGCTTGACTCTTCCCCACCCCCCTCCTAGATCGTTGGCACTCCTCGGTCGAGAGTGCTAACAACGGCGCTGACTCCCCGAGACATCCTATTCGGATCGACTAGACCCGTTTGATGGAGGTTTTTTATGAAGTTCCGCCCGCTCCATGATCGCGTGCTGGTGAAGCGCATCGACGCGGAAGAGAAGACCGCCGGTGGCATCATCATCCCCGACACCGCCAAGGAAAAGCCGATGCAGGGCGAAGTGATCGCCGTCGGTTCCGGTGTGCGTGGTGAGGACGGCAAGGTCGTCGCCCTCGACGTCAAGGCCGGCGACCGCATCCTGTTCGGCAAGTGGTCCGGCACCGAGGTCAAGATCGATGGCGCCGAGCTGTTGATCATGAAGGAATCCGACATTCTCGGCATCCTCGCCTAAAGCCTGCCCCTCCACAGAATCCATTAGAGGTTAACGAACATGGCTGCCAAGGAAGTCAAGTTTTCCACCGAAGCGCGCACCAAGATGCTGCGCGGCGTCGACATTCTGGCCGACGCGGTCAAGGTGACTCTGGGCCCGAAGGGCCGCAACGTCGTGATCGAGAAGTCCTTCGGCGCTCCGCGCATCACCAAGGACGGCGTCTCGGTCGCCAAGGAAATCGAACTGGCCGACAAGTTCGAGAACATGGGCGCCCAGATGGTGCGCGAAGTGGCCTCGAAGACCGCCGATCTGGCCGGTGACGGCACCACCACCGCCACCGTGCTGGCCCAGGCCATCGTCCGCGAGGGCGTCAAGGCCGTGGCCGCCGGTCTGAACCCCATGGACCTGAAGCGCGGCATCGATCTGGCCACCGCCGCCGTGATCGCCGACGTCAAGTCGCGTTCGCGCAAGGTCGCCACCAACGAAGAGATCGCCCAGGTCGGCACCATCTCGGCCAACGGCGAGCGCGAAATCGGCGCCATGATCGCCAAGGCCATGGAAAAGGTCGGCAACGAGGGTGTGATCACCGTCGAGGAAGCCAAGGGCATCGACACCGAGCTGGACGTGGTCGAGGGCATGCAGTTCGACCGCGGCTACACCAGCCCGTACTTCGTGACCAACGCCGAGAAGATGACCGTCGAACTGGATGCCCCGTACATCCTGCTGTTCGAAAAGAAGCTGTCCGGCCTTCAGCCGCTGCTGCCGGTCCTCGAGACCGTGGTGCAGTCCGGCCGTCCGCTGCTGATCATCGCCGAGGACGTCGAGGGCGAAGCCCTGGCCACCCTGGTGGTCAACAAGCTGCGTGGCGGCCTGAAGGTCGCCGCCGTCAAGGCCCCGGGCTTCGGCGACCGCCGCAAGGCCATGCTGGAAGACATCGCCATCCTGACCGGTGGCCAGGTCATCAGCGAGGATCTGGGCATCAAGCTGGAATCCGTCACCCTGGACATGCTGGGCACCGCCAAGCGCGTGACCATCACCAAGGAAGACACCACCATCGTCGATGGTGCCGGTTCCAAGGGTGACATCGAGGCCCGCTGCAAGCAGATCCGCGCGCAGGTCGAGGAAACCTCCTCGGACTACGACCGCGAGAAGCTGCAAGAGCGTCTGGCCAAGCTGGCTGGCGGCGTGGCCGTCATCAAGGTCGGCGGCGCCTCGGAAGTCGAGGTCAAGGAGCGTAAGGACCGCGTCGACGACGCCCTGCACGCCACCCGCGCCGCGGTCGAGGAAGGCATCGTCGCCGGTGGCGGCACTGCCCTGCTGTACTCGGTCAACGCCCTGGAAGCCCTGAAGCCCGCCAACAACGACCAGAAGGTCGGCATCGAGATCATCCGCCGCGCCCTTCAGTCGCCGGTGCGTCAGATCGCCGAGAACGCCGGTTTCGACGGTGCCGTGGTTGCCGGCAAGCTGCTGGAATCCAAGGACGTCACCTTCGGCTTCGACGCCCAGAGCGGTGAATACACCGACATGATCAAGGCCGGCATCATCGACCCGACCAAGGTCGTGCGCACCGCCCTTCAGGACGCCGCTTCGGTGGCCGGCCTGCTGATCACCACCGAGGCCATGATCGCCGAGAAGCCCAAGAAGGACGCCCCGGCCATGCCGGACATGGGCGGCATGGGCGGTATGGGCGGCATGGACTTCTAAAGTCCGGCCCAGCAGGTTCCGGAACGGCGTCCCCGACAGGGTATGCCGTTCCAGCGCCCAACCGGGTGAAGAACCTGGAAAGTCAGGCAAACCCCCTTCCCTTGCGGGAAGGGGGTTTTGTCTTTCTGCGCGCGTCACGATTCGACGCTATGAAACCGGGCGTGGTTTCAGTAATTTTTTGCAGGGGAAATCAATCCGGGGGGGAAGGCGTGGGCAAGATACCCGCCTGGGCCGGAGCCGTGGTGACGGTCCTGCTGGTGCTGGGACTGACCGTGGTGTTTGATCGGCTCGAGGCCGCGCGGTTCCAGTCGGAACAGCGCGCCCTGGTTCTCGACCGGCTCAGCACCAAGCGCGCGGCGCTCGAGGCCAGCCTGAACGCGCGGCTGCATCTGGTGCGCGGTCTGGCCGCCTTCGTCCAGACCGGCGATACCGTCACCGAAGCCCGCTTCTCCAGCTATGCCCGCAACCTGCTGGCCGCCCGCGCCGACATCCGCGCCCTGGTCCTGGCGCCCGACAACATCATCCGCTACGTCTATCCGCTGGAAAGCAACGTCACCGCCGTCGGCGTCGACCTGATGGCGGTGCCGCGCTTCGTGCCCATCATCCGCCAGACCATCGAAAGCAACCGGCTGACCGTGGCCGGTCCGGCCGAACTGGTGCAGGGCGGCACCGGCCTGATCGGCCGTCTGCCCATCTTCCAGCAGGCGGAGGGTAAGCGCAGCCTGTGGGGGCTGGCGATCATCGTGCTCGACGTGCCCTCGCTGCTGGCCGAGGCCGGGCTGCTGGACGACCCGGTGCAGGATTACGCCATTCGCGGCCGCGATGGCCTGGGCGCCAAGGGCGAGGTGTTCTTCGGCGACGCCGCCATGTTCGGGGTGTCGCCGGTGATGCTGGACATCACCCTGCCCAACGGTTCGTGGCAGATGGCGGCGGTGCCGTCCGGCGGCTGGCGGGCGGCGTCGCCGCGCCGTCCGGCCCTGCTGGCCACCGGCGGCGGGCTGGCGCTGCTGGCCGGGCTGGCGGTGCACGGCCTGCTGTCGCAGGCGTCGCGCCTGCGTCGCGCCATCGCCGACAGCCGCGCCTCGGAAGCCCAGTTGCGCCGCGCCGTGGACGCCCTGGCCAGTTCCAACACCGAATTGGAGCGCTTCGCCTATGTGGCGTCGCACGATCTTCAGGAACCGCTGCGCACCATCACCAGCTTCGCCCAATTGCTGGAACGGCGGTCGCGCCAGCGTTTGCAGCCCGAGGATCTGGATTACCTGCACTTCATCGTCGCCGGGGCCAAGCGCATGCATGCCCTGGTCAACGATCTTCTGGCCTATTCCCGCGTCACCAATCGCGGCGCGCCGTTCGGCCCCGTGGACACCGGCGCCCTGTTGGGGCGGGTGTTGCAGAACCTGCACGACAGCATCGCCGCCGCCGGTGCCCGCGTCGACGTGGGCGCCCTGCCGCCGGTTCAGGGCGACGAGATGCAACTGGCGCAATTGTTCCAGAATCTGGTGGGCAACGCGGTCAAGTTCCGCCGCCCCGGCCAAAGCCCGCATATCCGCATCGCCGCCGAGCCGGTGGCTGGCGGCGTCCGCTTTTCGGTGGTGGACGACGGGATCGGCATCGAGGCCGAGTACCGCGAGCACATCTTCACCATCTTCAAGCGGCTGCATCCCGGCGAAACCTATCCCGGCACCGGCATCGGCCTGGCCATCTGCAAGCGCATCGTCGACCGCCACGGCGGCCGCATCTGGGCCGAGGAAGGGCCGGAAGGCGGTGCCGCCTTCTTCTTCACCCTGCCCGCGGTACCGGTGGAGCGTCTGGACGCCGCCGCCTAGATGGGTCTACCATCGGCGCAGGATCATTGCCGGGCCGCAGACATGTTCGGGTTCCTGAAGGACAAGTTCGAGAAGGACGCGCAGGCCGCCATCGAGCGCCGCGCCCGCCAACTGGCGCCCGACAAGGCGCCGAAGCGCGCGGCCGCGCCCGCGCCCGCGCCTTCCCGTGATCCGGCGCCCGTCGCCGACCAGGACCGCACCGCCGCCATCGCCCACATGCAGGCCCAGGTCCGCGACTTCGTCACCCCCGAACGGCAGGCGCTGGTCGCCAACGCCATGGCGGTGCACCGCGCCAAGCAGAAGATTCTCGCCGACCTGGACGACGAAAGCCGGGCCAAGCTGGTGGCCATGGCCATCACGACCCTGCTGCACCAGGATTCCCCCCCCGACAAGACCAAGAAGTAACAGGAAGCGATCCCTTGTCCGTCAATCCCGCCGAACTCGCCCAGGGCGTGCTGGCCGGCAGCCGCCGCGCCCTGGCCCGCGCCATCACCCTGATCGAATCCACCCGTGCCGACCACCGCGAGGCGGCCGAGGCGCTGCTGCACCAATTGCTGCCCCATGCCGGGCGCAGCGTGCGTATCGGCATCACCGGCGTGCCCGGCGCGGGCAAGTCCACCTTCATCGAGGCGTTCGGCCTGCATGTGGTGGACAAGGGCCACCGGCTGGCGGTGCTGGCGGTGGACCCGTCCAGCCCGCGCACCGGCGGCTCGATCCTGGGCGACAAGACCCGCATGGAGGAATTGTCCCGCGACGAACGCGCCTTCATCCGCCCCAGCCCGTCGGGCTGCACCCTGGGCGGCGTGGCGCGGCGCACGCGTGAGGCCATGCTGGTGTGCGAGGCCGCCGGATACGACGTCATCGTGGTGGAAACCGTCGGCGTCGGCCAAAGCGAGACGGCGGTGGCCGACATGGTCGACATGTTCCTGCTGTTGCTGGTGCCGGGCGGCGGCGACGAATTGCAGGGCATCAAGAAAGGCATCGTCGAACTGGCCGACGCGGTGATCGTCAACAAGGCCGATGGCGACCTGGCCCATGCGGCGGCCCGCGCCGCCCGCGACTACAAGAACGCCCTGCACCTGCTGGCGCCCACCAACGCCGCCTGGACGGTGCCGGTGCTGACCTGCTCGGCGCTGGAGCATCTGGGCATCGACACGGTGTGGGACAGCGTCGGCAAGTATCGTCAGGCCATGGAAGGCTGCGGCGCCTTCACCGGCCGCCGTTCGGCCCAGGCCCGCGCCTGGATGTGGAACGAGGTGGCGGAAACCTTGATGCAGGCGCTGAAGGACGACCCGCGCGTCGCCCAATTGCTGCCCGCCATGGAACGGGACGTGGCGGGCGGCAGCGTCGCCCCCGGCCGCGCCGCCCGCCAGCTTGTCGCCACCTTCCGCCACGCGCTGGAGGAGTGAAAAGTTCCATTTGCATGCGGTGCCGTCTTTGCGGCGCCGTCTTTGTCGGAGTATGGTAGGTTCGCCCCCCTAGAAGTGTCCCGGGAAGTTGCGTCCATGAACACCCAGCCTACCGCTCAAGACCTCCTCGTTCTCAAAAAGGAACTGGTCGGTCTGTTCGGCCATCTGCAAAAGATCCGCAAGGAGCTGGCGGCGCTGAACCCCCCGGGGGCTCCCGATCATTTCGGTTCCATGTCCGAACAGTTGGACGCCATCGTCGACGCCACCGAGGGCGCCACCAACACCATCATGGAAAGCATGGAGGGGGTGGACAACCTGATGAACGAGGCCCGGTCCTATTGCCAGGGCGGCAAGCTGGGCGACATCTTCGATCAGGTCACGGACAAGGTGAACGTGGTGTTCGAGGCGTGCTCGTTCCAGGACATCACCGGCCAGCGCATCACCAAGGTGGTCAATTCGCTGAAATTCGTCGAGGAACGCATCAACGCCATCATCTTCACCTGGGGCCGCGACGAGCTGACCAAGGTGGTGGTCGAGATCAAGGAAGATAAAGACCCGGACAAGAAGCTGCTGCACGGACCGCAGCTTCCCGGACAGGGCGTGTCCCAGGCCGACGTGGACAAGATGCTGCTGGACCAGTCCGACATCGACAAGCTGTTCGGTTGATTCCGTCCACCCTCAGGCGATGTCCCAAGGTGGGACTCCAAACACTTGGAAAAGAATCGGAATCCGCTTGACGCAGGGCGCTCCGCCCCGTAAAAACGCGGCTTCCCCGGTCTGGAACCGGGAGCGGATTACCTTGCGCGGACAGTGCCGCGCCGAAAAACAAGAGGATGTCGACCATGGCCCGTCGTTGCTCCATCACCGGCAAGGGCGTTCTGACCGGTAACAACGTCAGCCACGCCAACAACAAGACCCGCCGCCGCTTCCTGCCCAACTTGCAGGAAACCTCGGTGCTGTCCGACGCCCTGGGCCAGATGGTCCGCCTGCGTGTCACCACCCGCGGCCTGAAGACCATCGAGCACAATGGCGGCCTGGATGCCTTCCTGCTGTCGACCAACGATTCCGTCCTGCCGACCGAGTCCCGCCGCCTGAAGAAGCGCGTGCAGGCCGCTCTGGCCAAGAAGCAGGCCGCCGCCGCCGTCTGATCGGCCGCGCCGCTTCGCGGATGTTTCGCCAAGGCCCCGGGGGAAACCCTGGGGCCTTTTGGCGTTTCCGCCCCCTGAAGCAACAGAGTGTTTCCCAATCGCCGGGCTGTGGCGCACCATGAAGGATGGCATGCTGTCTCCAAGCCAAGGAGGTTGCCGTGTCCCCGATGCCGACCCTGTTCGTGTCCCATGGCTCGCCCATGGTTCTGGTGGAACCGTCGCCCGCCCGCGACTTCCTGCGCGGGCTGGCGACACTGGTGCCGCGGCCGCGCGCCATCCTGGCGGTTTCGGCCCATTGGACCACCGCCAGCCCCATGGTGTCGGCGGCCGAACGGCCGCACACCATCCATGATTTCCACGGCTTCCCGCCCGATCTGTACGAGATGGCCTATCCCGCGCCCGGCGCCCCCGAACTGGCCGGGCTGGTGGCGCGGCTGACCGGCGCCGAGGCGGTGGAATACGGTCTGGATCACGGCGCCTGGGCGCCGCTGCTGCTGGGCTGGCCCGACGCCGACATCCCGGTGGCGCAATTGTCCATCCAGCCCCAGGCCGACCCCACCCATCATTACCTGCTGGGGCGCAAGCTGGCGGTGCTGCGCCAGGATGGCGTGCTGATCCTGGCTTCGGGGGCGCTGACCCACAATCTGCGCGCCTATTTCAGCGACGACCCCGAGGCCGCCGCGCGCAGCCTGCGCTTTGCCGACTGGATGGCCGACAAGGTGGCGAAAGGCAGCAGCGAGGATTTGCTGGCCTATCGCCCGCGCGCCCCCGACGCCGCCTTCGCCCACCCCAAGGACGACCACCTGCTGCCGCTGTTCGTCGCCCTGGGCGCGGGCGAGGATGGCACCCCCCGGGTGATCCACCGCAGCCTGGACCGTACCATGGCCATGGACGCCTATGGCTGGTGGCCGTAGACAACAGCCATAGGTCGTTTCTGCCCATGGGAAATTCACGCACCGGCTGATTTTGCCCGCTTTTCTTCGGCCAGGGCTGCCATCATCTGTTCCTTGCTGGCCCGGCTGACGAAATAGCGGCTGTAGATCTGGTCCTCGGACATGCGTCCCAGGTCGTCGGGGGTCAGGCTGGCGCGGAAATTCTCGAAATCCTTGGGCGCGCCCTCGGCCATGCGGCGCCCGGCGGCGACGAAGCGGGTGGGCATGGCGAAGACGAAATCGCCATCGGCGATCAGGGGGTCGCCCGGTTCCATCCCATAGGCCAGATTGAGGTCGTCCAGGGCCTCGTTGAGCTTGGGCAGCATGGAATCCGCCTGTTCCAGCAACGCCTTGACCTTCTTGCTCAACTCAGCCAGTTCCGGGTCGCTGCCGTTCAGCACCGCCTCCAGCAGATCGCCCTGCGGATGGCGGAAGGTCGGGCTGTCCTCGGCGCCGTCAGCCCGCTGCCGGGTGGAGAAAACGCGGAAATGGTCGCCGCTGCGCCGGAACGCCACCGATTCGCTGATGGGAATGCCGGTGCTGTCCTCCACCAGAGTGAAAATGGACCGGATGACGTCGGAATAGGCCAGGGACAGGTCCTGGAAATGCCCCATGGCCCTGGTCCGCTCGGCCTCGGCGGCGGGCGAGCTGTCGTGGAACGGCAGCACCAGATCCCCCAACAGCGGCGTCTGGGCCAGACTCAGCAAATCCGGCGGCAAGGTCTGCACCGGCGGAAGGTCCAGCAACGCGGAAAATCCCTGGCCGACAGGCTGGCCCTGTGGCTTGGACGTGGATAGGGCCGATTGGGCGGTAATGGCATTGATCATGGTCGATCCCCCGAACCTGACAAGGATGGGGCGCACCATTCAAACGCCGTGCCACCATTGCGTGCTGGGCGGGATCGGACGCTACTTCACCGCCTCGCGCGGGTCGACGAACAGCACGTTGACCTCGACCGCATTGGGGTCGGGGCGTTCCAGGATGATGCGGAACCCGGCGGTGCCGCCGGGGTCCAGGGCGGTGACGGGCGGCACCTGCTGCTTTTCCTGGACCACCGCCTTGTCGCGGTCCAGCAGAACCAGCTTCATGGTCGGCACCGGGCGTTCGCGGTCCGAGACGTTGGCGATGATGCCGCGCACGATCAGCACTTCCACGTCGTTCTGGACGAAGCGTTCCGGGGTACCGGCATTGCGCAGTTCCAGCCCGGCGCCCGGGCGTTCGTGGCGCAGCCCGACCTGGGTCAGCAGATCGTGGGCGGGCGGCCACAGGCCCACCACCTTGTCCTGGAAATAATAGACGGCCCCGGCGGCAGCCCCCAGCAGCAGCACCACCAGCACCACCCACAGGAAGCCGGTGCCTTTGCGGCCGCCCGACGAATGGGCGAACATCTCGGGCACCGGGCGGGGGGCGGAATCGGGGTCCAGGTCGTCGTTGGGCGGCGGCGCGGCGTTCAGCGCCGCCTTGGGGCCGAAATCGGGGATCGGCGGCTCGTCCAGATCCAGATCGCTTTCACGCGGCGACATGCGGAAGGACGCGGGCTCGGGCTCCGGCTCGGGCGCGGTGAACAGCGGGCGCGATTCGGGGATGGGCCGGGGCTCGGCCATGGGACGCTGCTCGGCCATGGGGCGGGGCGGCGGCGGGAACGATCCTTCGTCCAGGCCGAAATCGTCCCGCGGCGCGTTCACCGACTGGAACCACTTATGACCGCACTTGGCGCATTTCAGCGTGCGCCCCGCAGGCTGGAGGGCCTTGTCGGGAACGGAGAAATTGGTGGTGCAGTTGGGACAACTGATCAGCATGGGACGGGACAGCCAAGCCCAAGACGAACTTCCTTATAGGACTATCCCAAAACCAACACAAGCGCGCGCTGGACGAAAGCCAGCACCGCGTGTCATCCTTCGCGCCATCGGGAGAAGCTATTGTGCGTCGTCGCCCTCGGGGGGAACATATCATCCGATTCGACGGAGTCGGATTGCGCTATGGCCTGGGACCAGAAGTGCTCCAGGACATCACCTTCGCCTTGCCGTCGGGATCGTTTCACTTCCTGACCGGCCCCTCGGGCGCGGGCAAGTCCTCGTTGTTGCGGCTGATGTACTTGGGGCTGCGGCCGACGCGCGGCCGCGTGGTGCTGTTCGACAAGGACATCGCCCTGACCAAGCGCTACGAACTGCCCGCCCTGCGCCGCCGCGTCGGCGTGGTGTTCCAGGATTTCCGCCTGCTCGACCATCTTTCGGCGCTGGACAACGTGGCGCTGCCGCTGCGCGTGCGCGGCGTCAAGGAATCCGAGGTGCAGAAGCACGTCCCGGAATTGCTGGGCTGGGTCGGACTGGCCGACCAGTTGCACGCCAAGCCGTCCACCCTGTCGGGCGGACAAAAGCAGCGCGTCGCCATCGCCCGCGCGGTGATCGGCCGCCCCGATTTGCTGTTGGCCGACGAACCCACCGGCAACGTGGACGACCATATCGCCATGCGCCTGCTGCATCTGTTCGAGGAACTGAACAAGCTGGGCACCACCATCGTCATCGCCACCCACAACGAAGGGCTGGTTCAGCGTTTTTCCCACCATAACCGCCTGCATCTGGAACACGGCACCGTGCATACGGTCGAGGAGGCGCGCTGATGCTGCGCCGCCGCTCCGATCTGCCGCTCAAGGGCGACGCCACCTCGCGCTTCCTGCCGTGGCTGGTGGCGCTGATGGTCTATCTGTCGGCGGTGGCGGTGGCCGGAACCTTCGTGCTGGCCGGGCTGGTCAGCCGTTGGGACCACGACGTCGCGGGCACCCTGACGGTGCAGGTGGCGCCGGTGCCCGGCGAAACGGGCGAGATGCTGACCGACGAACGGGTGCGCCAGGCGGTGGACCTGATGCGGCGCACGCCAGGGGTCAAATCGGCCCGCGCCCTGGACAAGCAGCAACTGATCGCCCTGCTGGAACCGTGGCTGGGCAACGCCGAGGTGGTGCGCGACCTGCCGCTGCCGCGCCTGATCGACGTGTCGGTCGATCCCGAGGCGCGGGTCGATCTGGTCGATCTGGGCGAACGGCTGGCCGCCGCCGTGCCGGGCGCCAGCCTGGACGACCATCGGGTCTGGCTGTCGCGGCTGATCAACCTGTCGCTGACCACGCAATGGGTGGCCATCGGCATCGTGGTGGTGATCGGCGGCGTCACCTCGGCCACCGTGGTCTACGCCACCCGCACCGGCATGGCGGTGCACAAGGGGGTGATCGAGGTGCTGCACCTGATCGGCGCCCATGACGATTACATCGCCCGGCAATTCGCCGACCGCGCCTTTTCCCTGGGGTTTTCCGGCGGGCTGATCGGGCTGGCGCTGGCGGTGCCGACCCTAGGGGCCATCGGCTGGGCGGCGCGCCGGGTGGAAGGCGGCTTCCTGCCCAGCCTGTCGCTGCCGCTCTCGGGCTGGGTGGTCATCGCGCTTTTGCCGTTGGCGGCGGCGCTGTTGTCCATGTATACCGCCCGGCTGACCGTACACGGAACGCTGGCCCGCATGCCATGACCGCCCCCGCCCCTTCCCCGCCGTCGCGCCTTCGGCCGTTGCTGCGGCCCCTGTTGCGGGTCGGTGGCGCGCTGGTGGCCGCCGTGGTGGTGACGGCGGCGCTGTGGGGGCTGGGCTTCCTGTGGTTCGTCGCCACCCTGCCGTCGCGGGTCGAGGACGGCGCCCGCCCCGTGGATGCCATCGTGGTGCTGACCGGCGGCAGCGAGCGGCTGGCCACCGGCCTGGCGCTGCTGCGCGAGGGCAAGGGGCAGCGGCTGTTCATTTCCGGCGTGCATCGCGGCGTCGACGTGGACGACATCCTGAAGGTCGGGCGCGCCCAGCATTCCGATCTGATCGGCGCCATCGAACTGGGCTATGCCGCCGACGACACCGTGGGCAACGCCGCCGAAACCGCCCGCTGGGTGGTGCGCAACCGCATCGGCTCGATGCGGCTGGTGACGGGGGCCTATCACATGCCGCGCAGTCTGGTGGAATTCCGCCGCGCCCTGCCCGATGTGGAGATCATCCCCCATCCGGTGTTCCCCGAAGGGGTGAAAAGCCGCGAATGGTGGCGCTGGCCCGGCACCGCCGCCTTGCTTGCCACCGAATATTCCAAGTATCTGGCGGCGGAAATCCGCCATTGGTTCCTGCCGCGAAAGGCCGTCCCGTGACCGCATTCCGATCCGCGCTGTTCGTCGCCCTGTTCAACGCCTGGACCCTGGTTCTGGGCATCCTGTACCTGCCGCTGCTGCTGTGCCCGCCGGGCGTGGTGGCGGTGGGCGCGCGGTTCTGGGTGCGCGGCGCCTTCGTGCTGCTGCGGCTGCTGTGCGGCCTGCGCTATCGGGTCGAGGGCAATGTGCCCAAGGGTGCCGCCCTGGTGGCGTCGAAGCATCAATCGACGCTGGAAACCTTTGCCTTCCGGCTGATCCTGGACGACCCGGCGGTGGTGCTGAAGCAGGAATTGCTGCGCATTCCCATCTTCGGCTGGTATCTGGGCAAGACCGGGGTGATCGCCATCGACCGCGCGGCGGGCATGAAGGCGTTGAAGGACATGGTCAAGGGCGCCGAGGCGGCGGCGGCGGCGGGCCGCCAGGTGCTGATCTTCCCCGAGGGCCATCGCCAGGACGTGGGGGCGCCGCCCGAATACCACACCGGCATCGCCATGATCTATGCCGGGCTGAACCTGCCCTGCGTGCCGGTGGCGCTGAATTCCGGCCTGTTCTGGGGGCGCGGTTCGCTGGCCAAGCGCCCGGGCGAGGTGGTGATCCGCTTCCTGCCGCCCATCGAGGCCGGGCTGGACCGCAAGACCTTCATGGCCCGCTTGCAGGATGCCATCGAACCGGCCGCCGCCGAACTGGCGGCCGAGGCCCGCGCCCGCTGGCCGCATCTGCCGCGCTGATCCGCTTTCGCGCCCACGCCCCACGGAAGAGATTCCGTGGGGCGTTTGTTTTTGGGTCTTCGCGGAATTGCAGGGAAGTGCTCGTCATGGCCGGGCTTGACCCGGCCATCCACGTTTGTCCGCGGGCATCCCAGCGGAAAGACGGGAACAGGCGGCGCCGCGTGGATGCCCGGATCAAGTCCGGGCATGACGGAAACGG
>JAEXAH010000153.1 GCA_023458315.1 Pseudomonadota bacterium | reverse complement strand
GGCCAGCACCAGGCTTTTGCGCGCCACGGCGGCGACCTCGGCCTCGCGCGCGGCGGGGCGCTTGCGGCCGTCGCCCAGGGCGGCCAGCGTGGCGCGGATGCCCGCCACCATGGCCGCCATCTCGGCCGGTTCCAGCGATGCCTTGTGATCCGGGCCGGGCAGGGTGCGGTCCAGGGTCAGGTGCTTTTCGATGATCCGCGCCCCCAGGGCGGCGGCGGCGATGGCGATGGCGGTGCCCTGGGTGTGGTCGGAAAAGCCCACCGGCACGGCGAAACAGCGGGCCAGGGTGTCCATGGCCCGCAGGTTGACGTCCTCGGGCGGGGTGGGATAGGCGCTGACGCAATGCAGCAGGGCCAGGGGCGGCGCCCCGGCGGCCTCGACCGCCGTCACCGCCTGTGCCACTTCGGTCAGGTCGGCCATGCCGGTGGACACGATCATCGGCAGGCCCAGCCGCGCCACATGCGCCAGATAGGGCAGGTTGGTCAGCTCGCCCGACGGGGTCTTCATGGCGGCCACGCCCAGCCCGGCCAGCAAATCGGCGCATTCCTCGTCGAACGGCGTCGACAGGAACAGGATGCCCGCCCGCTCGCAATGGCGCATCAGGTCGGCGTGCTGCCCGGCGTCCAGTTCCAGGCGGCGCAGCATGTCGAGCTGGCTTTCCTCGCCGCCGGTGGTGCGCTTCTGGTATTCCGCCTTGGGCGCGTCGGGGGCGGCCAGCCGGTCGGCCTTGAAGGTCTGGAACTTGACCGCGTCGGCCCCGGCGGCGGCGGCGGCGTCGATCAGGCGGTGGGCCAGATCCATGTCGCCGTTATGGTTGACCCCGGCCTCGGCGATGACGAAGCAGCCCGGCGGCGGGGCGAAGATGGCGTCATAGCTCACCATGCCGTCCATCCCCCGTCCACGCTCAGGACCTGACCGGTGACATAGGCCGACAGGTCGCTGGCCAGATAGGCGGTGGCGCCCTTGAAATCGTCCTCGACCGCCATGCGGCCCAGCGGCGTCCGCGCCGTGTAGCGTTCGACGAAGGCTTCGGACTGGCCGCGCGCCACGCCGCCGGGAACGATGGCGTTGACCCGCACCTGGGGGGCCAGAACCGTGGACAGCCAGCGGGTGAATTGCAGCATGCCGCCCTTGCTGGCGGCATAGGCGGCGGGATTGCCCATGCCGGTGCCGTCATACAGCCGCATGTCGGGGCCGACCAGACCGTAGATGGACGACACCATGATGACGCTGCCCCGGCCGCTGGCGCGCAACCACGGCAACGCCGCCTGGGTCAAGGCGAACGGCGCGGTCAGGTTGACGTCCATGGCCTTGCGCCAAGTGTCGACGCTTTGTTGTTCGAACGGCACCACCCAGCCGGTCAGGCCCGAGGTGCCGACGAAGGCGGCGCAGTGGATCAGGATGTCCAGGCCGCCCAGCCGTTCCGCCACCAGGGCGGGCAGGGCGGCGACGGCGGCGTCGTCGGCCAGATCCAGCACGAAACCGGCGGCGGGCACGCCGAAACGGTCGGACAATTCGGCGGCGACCGCGGCGGCGCGGTCCGAGACATCGACGACGGCGATGGCGGCGCCCAGTTCGGCCAGGGATTCGGCCATGGCGCGGCCGATATGCCCGGCGCCGCCGGTGATGGCGGCCACCCGGCCGCGAAGCGTCATCAGGTCTTTCAGCGAAGCCACGTCTATCCTCCGGCGGTGGCGTTCATGCTGTTTCCAAATGCTTAATTTATCCTTGCTTTGATGTGCTTTCCCGCCGCTCCAGCCGCCCGAGGCCGCCATGTCCGAATCTGTTGCTTCCGCCGCCGCCGATCCCCGCGCGCTTGACGCCTATGGCGCCGGTCGCTGGGCCGAGGCGGCACAGCTTTTCCTGGAGGCGGTCAAGGCCGATCCCCGCCAGCCGCGCCCGTGGCTGGGCCTGGCGGCGGCGCTGGCCAATGGCGGCGACACGACGGCGGTGCTGGACACCGTGCGCAGCCGCGACACCCTGCTGCATGACGGTCTGGCCTTTTTCCACGACGTGCTGGTGGTGCTGATGAACGAACGGCGCCACGATGCGGTGCTGGCGCTGCACACGGCGGTGGGGGGCGACGACCTGCTGGCCACCTTCACCAGCTATTTCGCGGGCTGCGTCCTGTTGCTGAACGGCGAGGAGGACGCGGCCTTCCACCTGTTCTCGCGCTTCAAGATGCTGACGCAGACCCATGCCCACCACCTGGACGTGGGCGCCCATTCCCATTTCAACATCGCCTATCGCCAGGGCATGCTGGTCGAGGACCGCGACTATTTCGCCGCCCTGGCGCCGTCAGCCCTGGCGCGGGCGCTGGCGGCGGTGCCCGAGCCGCAGATCGTCACCCGCCCGACCCAACAGCCCGAGCGGGGCGTGGTGCTGGCGGCGTGCGACGGCGCCTATCTGGCCCGTTTCGGCAAGGGGCTGGTGGACAGTTTCGCCCGCCACGGCGGCGGCTTCGTCCTGCATCTGCACGTGGTGGCGCCGGACGGCGCCGCCCTGGGCCAGTTGGCCGCCCTGGCGGGCGACCGCGTCGGCACCAGTTTCGAAACCGCCCAGCCCGATCTGGATGCCGCCTATTATTCCTGCGCCCGCTTCCTAGCGGCGCGGCGGCTGGCGCCGCTGTGGCAGGCGCCGGTGCTGACGGTGGATGTGGATGTGGAACTGGTGGCGCCGCTGGCGCCGCTGGCCGCCGCCGCCACCGAAACCAAGGTGGATTTCGGCGTGTTCCGCCATTCCGGCTATGGGCCGTGCTCGCGCTATCCGGCGGTGGCGACGTGGTTCGGCGCCGGGGCGGGCGGCCAGACCGCGCTGGCCCGCGTCAGCGATTTCATCCTGTCCAAGCGCGGGGTGCGTGCGCCGTTCAACTGGATGCTGGATCAGGCGGCGCTGGCCTCGGCCGTGCGGCTGCTGCGCGGCGGCGAGGTCAAGGTGGGGTTCCTGGACGTGCTGACCGGGGACGATTGGCGGGCTTTCCTGCGTTCGGTCGGCAGCGAGCAGGAAAAGGCGGCGCTGGCGGCGGCGGCCAATCGCTGACAGGTGACACTGGACGCGGGCTTCGCTATATGGACGCACCCCCTTTCGCCACGCTGCCGGAGAATGCCGCCATGG
The DNA here is from genome assembly GCA_023458315.1 of Pseudomonadota bacterium. Lineage (GTDB taxonomy): Bacteria > Pseudomonadota > Alphaproteobacteria > Rhodospirillales > Magnetospirillaceae > Magnetospirillum. The sequence continues at coordinate 21,551 of JAEXAH010000153.1, read as the reverse complement.
AAAACCGCGAGATGTACGACGAGATCAACGCCCTGGTCGGCACCGTCGCCAAGGCGCTGAACACCAGCGAGATGGAAGTCGTCACCGCCATCGAGCAGGGCCGCCTGGGCATGGAGATGCTGACCGACGAGGACGGCCGCAACTATCTTCAGGTGTCGTTCGACGACCGTTCGGCCCGCATCTACCAGGGCGCCATCTTCCGCGAGGGCGACAGCCCCGAGCCCGAGCCCGAGGACCAGGACGACGGTTGCGGCGGCGGCTGCACCTGCGGTCACTGATCCCCCTTCACATTCTGTCCTCGCCTTCCCACCTCGTGAATCGGGGCCAAGGAGGAGGCGAGCCATGCACAGCGTCATCGACACCCCTGACGGCACCGCGACGGGAACCGCTCCCATCCGCCTGCGCCGCGTGACCCTGGACCATCCCTGGCGCTGGCTGGCGGCGGGATGGCTGGACATGTGCTTCGAACCGGCGGTCAGCTATCTGTATGGCGCGATGTTCACCGCCATCGGTCTGGGGTTGTGGCTGGGCCTGGACGCGCTGGGCCTGGCCTGGCTGGTGCTGCCGCTGGCCCTGGGCTTCACCCTGGTCGGCCCGGCGGCGGCGGTGGGATTGTACGAGGTCAGCCGCCGCCTGCAACGGGGCGAGCCGGTGCGGTTGTCCGACGCCCTGAGCGCCCATCGCCGCAATGCCGGGCAGATCGCCCTGGTCGGGCTGTTCCTGCTGGTGGCTCTGCTGGCCTGGGTGCGGCTGGCCATGCTGGAATTCATGCTGTTCTTCGGTTCGGCGCCGCCCTCGCTGGATGGGCTGCTCGGCACCGTTCTGTCGGACCAGGGCGTGCCGCTGCTGCTGTTGGGCGCCGTCAGCGGCGGCGCGCTGGGGCTGGCGGTGTTCGCCATGACCGCCATCGCCATTCCGCTGTTGCTGGACCGGCCGGAATGCGACGCCATGACCGCGCTGCTGACCAGTCTGGACGCGGTGCGGCTGAACCCGCGTCCCATGCTGCTGTGGGCGGGGCTGATCGGCTTTTTCACCCTGGTCGGGGTCGGGTTGCTGTTCATCGGGCTGGTGGTCATGCTGCCGCTGCTGGGACACGCCACCTGGCATGCCTATGACGATCTGGTCGAACGGCGGCCTTGACCGGATAAAGCGCGGGATGTGACCGCCATTGCCATTGACCGGGGGCGGGGCGCCTGCTTCCTTACGGTTTCCAGAACCGCCCCCGGGAGAGACGCCCCATGCTCGCCGAATGCCTTGCCGGTATCCGTGTCCTCGACCTCAGCCAGTACATCCCCGGTCCCTACGCCACCCAGTGGCTGTCCGACCTGGGCGCCGAGGTGGTGAAGGTGGAGCCGCCGGCCGGCGACCCCATGCGCACCATGGGGCCGCTGGACGCCGACGGCACCACGGCGTGGTACAAGCTGGCCAACCGCAACAAGATCGTGGTGATGCTGGACCTCAAGACCGAGGCCGGACAGAAATCTCTGGCCCGGTTGCTGGAAAAGGCCGACGTGCTGGTGGACGCCTATCGTCCCGGCGTGCTGGACCGCCTGGGCTTTTCCCGCGACGCCCTGCAAAAGCTCAATCCCCGGCTGATCCATTGCTCGCTGTCGGGCTACGGCCAGACCGGGCCGTTGCGGGCCACCGCCGGGCACGACCTGACCTATGTGGCGTTGTCGGGCGGGTTGGCGGCCTCGGGCATCGCCGACCGGCCGGTGATGACCTATCCGCCGCTGGCCGACCATGCCGGGGCCGGGCTGGCCATGACCGCCATCCTGGCGGCGCTGGTGCGGCGCGGCGCCACCGGCAAGGGCTGCCACCTGGACGTCAGTCTGGCCGAGGCGGCGCTGGCCTGGATGCCGGGCATCCTGACCGCCGCCCACCGCTGGGGCGACGATCGCCGCGAATCGGGACTGATCAACGGCGGCGCCGCCTGTTACCGGGTCTATCGTTGCCGCGATGGCCGCTTCCTGGCGGTGGCGGCGCTGGAGGCCAAGTTCTGGGCCGGGTTCTGCCGTACCCTGGGCCACGAGGAATGGATTCACCGTCAAAACGAGGACCTGCCGCAGAACGACCTGATCGCCGAGGTCGAGGCGCTGCTGCGCACCCGCGACCGCGACGAATGGGCGGCGCTGCTGGCCCCCGCCGATTGCTGCGTCGAGCCGGTGCTGGAACCGCACGAGGTCGCCGCCCATCCCCAGTGGAAGGACCGCGACGTGGTGCGGGTGGACGAGGATCAGGACCGGCTGGCCGAGGTGTTGTTGCCGGTGTTCCTGGACGGCGCGCGGCCGCTGCACCGCCGCCCGTTCAAGACCGACACCGCCGAGGGAGTGCTGGCGGCATGGCGCTGAACGGGTTGCCTGTTCACGACGGCGGAGCCGTCTTGCCTATTCACGGCGGAAATTTGCAGGAAGCCGAGGCGCGCTGGGGGCGCCCGGCCGCCGGGTGGCTGGATTTGTCCACCGGCATCAATCCCTGGCCCTATCCGTTGCCCGCCCTGGCGGCCGAGGCATGGACCCGTCTGCCCGGCGCCGCCGAGGACGCCGCCCTGCGCGCGGCGGCGGCGGCGGCCTTTGCCGCGCCCGATGCCGGGCATGTGCTGGCCGGTCCCGGCACCAGCGCGCTGATCCAGGCCCTGCCGCGCGTGGTGCCGCCGGGACGGGTGGACGTGGTGGTGCCGACCTATGGCGAGCATGCCCGCGCCTGGGCCGCCGCCGGTCACGCGGTGCGCGCGGTGGCGCGGCTGGAGGATGCCGACGCGCCGGTGGTGGTGGTGGTCAACCCCAACAATCCCGACGGCCGGATTGTGGCGCCGGAAACCCTGTGCCGTCTGGCCGGGGAACGGGCGGCGGGCGGCGGCCTGCTGCTGGTGGACGAGGCGTTCGGCGAGGCCGCCCCGGCCCTGTCGGTGGCCTCGGCGGTGGCGCCGGGGTTGGCGGTGCTGCGCTCGTTCGGCAAGTTCTACGGGCTGGCCGGGCTGCGCCTGGGTTTCCTGTTGGCGGCGCCGGACATCCTGGGGCCGGTGGCGGCGCAACTGGGGCCGTGGCCGGTGTCGGGCATGGCGCTGGCGGTGGGAACGGCGGCGCTGGCCGATCATGGCTGGGCGCGGGCCAGTTCGGCCCGGCTGGCCGACGCGGCGGCGGCGCTGGACGGGGTGCTGACCGCCGCCGGGCTGCGGCTGGTCGGCGGCACCACCCTGTTCCGTCTGGCCGAGCATGACGCGGCGGCGGCCCTGTACGACCGGCTGGGGCGGGCGGGCATCCTGGTCCGCGCCTTCGATTTCGATCCGCGCCGCCTGCGTTTCGGCCTGCCGCCCGATGGCGCCGGGCTGGCGCGGCTGGCGGCGGCGCTGGCATGACCGCGCCGCTTCTGGTCGCCTTCGACGGCGACGACACCCTGTGGCACAACGAACCGCTGTTCTGGGCCTCGACCCGGCGGTTCCAGGAATTGCTGGCGCCCTATGCCGATCCCCAGGCGCTGGCGCAGCGGCTGGAGGCGGCCGAGATCGCCAACCTGTCGCTGTTCGGCTATGGCATCAAGGGGTTCGTGCTGTCCATGATCGAAACCGCCATCGCCGTTTCCGACGGCGCGGTTCCGGCATCGGTGATCCATGAACTGGTCGAGCGCGGCAAGCACATGCTGGCCCATCCCGTCCACCTGCTGGACGGCGCCGCCCAGGCGGTGGCGGCGGTCAAGGACATGGGGCCGCGACTGGTGCTGATCACCAAGGGCGACCTGTTCGACCAGGAAAGCAAGCTGGCGCGGTCCGGCCTGGGCGATCTGTTCGACGCGGTCGAGATCGTCAGCGCCAAGGACCGCGACACCTATGCCCGGCTGTTCGCCCGCCATGGCGGTGGCGCGGCGCGGGCGGTGATGGTGGGCAACTCGGTGCGCTCCGACATCCTGCCGGTGCTGGCGGCGGGCGGCTTCGCCATCCGCACCCCCTATCCCAACACCTGGAGCCACGAACTGGCCGACCCGCCCGTCGACCACCCTCGCTTCCACGCGGTGGACGGCATCGCCCAGGTGCCGGAACTGATCCGCAATCTGCTTTAGGTAGGGGACTCATTCAGACCCAGGCGATGACAAGACGGATCAGAGCTTCTCAGCCATGATCCATCTTGCCGCCTCACTGATTCGCCTGCGCTGAATCTCAGCAGGTCCTAATGCAATTCGGCGCGGATTTTCTGGCGCAGCACGTCGATGGGCACGAATTCCTCGCCGTCCTTCATGCGCCAGAAGGTCCAGCCGTTGCAGGCCGGGGCGTTCTGCACCAGGGCGCCCACCTTGTGGATGGAGCCGCGATGGTTGCCCGCCGGGCTGGTCGTCACCAGGGTGCCGTCGGTGTTGACCTTGGCCGTCCACTTGGCCTTGTCGCCGCCATACAGCACGGTGCCGGGCTCCAGCAGGCCGCGTTCGACCACCGTGCCGAACGGCACCCGCGGTTCGGTGCGCTTGGACGGCGTCGCCAGCAGCGACAGGTCGCTGACCGGGCGGACCTTGGCGATGCGGTCGCGGGCGGCGGCGATATAGCCGGGGTCGCGCTCCATGCCGATGAAGTGGCGGCCCAGCTTCTTGGCGACCGCGCCGGTGGTGCCGGTGCCGAAGAACGGATCGACCACCACGTCGCCGGGCCGGGTGGTGGCCATCAGCACGCGGAACAGCAGCATCTCGGGCTTTTGCGTCGGATGGACCTTGGCGCCCTCGGCGCCCTTCAGCCGTTCCGAGCCGGTGCACAGCGGAATGGTCCAGTCGCTGCGCATCTGCAAATCGTCATTCAACGCCTTCATGGCGTCGTAATTGAAGGTGTAGCGCGATTCCGCCGATTTGGCGCACCAGATCAGCGTCTCGTGCGCATTGGTGAAGCGGGTGCCGCGGAAATTGGGCATGGGGTTGGATTTGCGCCACACGATGTCGTTCAGCATCCAGAACCCCAGGTCCTGCAAGGTGGCGCCGACCCGGAAGATGTTGTGGTAGCTGCCGATCACCCACAGCGCGCCGTCGTCCTTGAGCACGCGGCGGGCGGCGGCCAGCCAGCGGCGGGTGAAGTCGTCGTAATCCTTGAAGCTGTCGAAGCGATCCCATTCGTCGTCGACGCCGTCCACCTTGCTGTTGTTGGGGCGCAGCAACTCGCCGCCCAACTGAAGGTTATAGGGCGGGTCGGCGAAGATCAGGTCCACCGACTTGGCGGGCAGAGCTTCGAGATGGGCGATGCAATCGCCCTCAAGGATGGTGTCGAGCGGCAGGGTCATGCCCCGCACTTTGAGTCAAACGCGAGAGTCCGTCAAGAACCCGTTGGAATCACTGATTCTTTTTTTGCGGCTTTCGCAGCTAGGCACAAATTGCACGGTGTTTCGCCGCCGTGACCTACAACAGATTGAGTTGGGCGACCGGCGCGAAGCTGCGGCGATGGTGCGGTGTCGGGCCTTTTTCGCGCAATGCCGCCAGATGGGCGGCGGTGCCGTAGCCCGCGTTCTTCTCCCAGCCATAGCCGGGAAACTGCCGGGCCAGTTCCGCCATCAGGCGGTCGCGGCGCACCTTGGCGATGACCGAGGCGGCGGCGATGGATAAGGAAAGGCCGTCGCCGCCCACCAGACAGGTGACGGGGCGATCCAGCGGCGGCGGCTGGTTGCCGTCCACCAGCACATGATCGACGGCGCGGCCCAGCTTGCCCTCCAGTTCCGCCAGCGCCCGGGCCATGGCCAGGAAATTGGCCTTCAGGATGTTGAGGCGGTCGATCTCCTCGACGCTGGCGACGCCGAAGCCGTGGACGCAATGGGCCAGGACCAGATCGGCCAGCACGTCGCGCTTTTTCGCCGACAGCTTCTTGGAATCGTTCAGTTCCTCGGCCAGCCGGACGGGCAGGGTGGCGGGGTCGATCACCACCGCCGCCGTGACCACCGGCCCGGCCAGCGGGCCGCGCCCCACTTCATCGATTCCGGCGACCAGACCGCCCAGGCGGCGTTCCGCGGACAGATCGGGCATCACTTCTTTCCCGGCAGAAGGTTGCGGCTTTTCGACAGGGCGCCCGCCACCGCCACCGCCTCGCGCCCATACAGCGCGCCCAGCAGGCCGCGCAGGTTGGTGTGCGCCACCTGCCGCAGACGGCGCATGGTGAACAGCCAGAACGGCGACAGCACCAGCGACAGGACCGTCACCGCCACCACCAGCTTGGTTTCCGACGCGGTGATCAGGCGCCCGGCCTTGCCGACCTCGGCCAGCAGGAAGCTGAATTCGCCGATCTGCGCCAGGGCGACGCCGGCATAGGCCGCCTGTTGCCAGTTCTGGCGCAGCAGGCGCAGGGCGGCGACGTTCAGCATGGTCTTGAACAACGTGACCATCAGCAGCAGGGTCAGCACCTGCCCCAGATTCTTCCAGATGAACTTGAAGTCCAGCAGCAATCCGATGGACAGGAAGAACACCATCAGCAGCACCGCCTGCACGGGGGCGGCGTGCTTCAGCACCGTCTCGCGCTGGGGCGAGTTGCCGATGACCACCCCGGCCAGGAAGGCGCCATAGGCGGGCGACAGATCCATCAGTCCCGACAGGGTGGCGGCGCCGAAGCACCATGCCAACGCCGCCAGCGGCCCCAATTCCGGCGATTTGGCCAGCTTGTCGGTGATGGGCAGGCGCAGTTTCTGGCGCAGCAGCAGCCAGAACAGCACCACCAGGAACACCACGCTGAACACCACCTTGATCAGGTCCAGCGGCATGATGCCCTTGCGTTCCAGGCCGCCCAGGAACAGCATCATGGGCACCACCGCCATGTCCTGGGCGATCAGGATGCCGATGATGGTGCGGCCCACCGGCTTGTCCAGATCACCCGAGCTTTCCAGCATCTTGATGACCACGGCGGTGGACGACACCGCCACGGCGAAGCCCAGCACCATGGCCAGGCCGAAGCTCCAGCCCAGGGTGTGGCGCAACAGCAGGGCGGTGCCCACCGATCCGGCGATCTGGATCACCGTGGTGAACAGCGCCACCCGCCAGCCCTGGACGAAGCGACGGATGTCCAGTTCGATGCCGACCACGAACAGCAGCATCAGCACGCCGAATTCGGCCAGGGTGGCGACGGCGTCGCGGTTGCTGACCAGCCCCAGGCCGCTGGGGCCAAGCACGATGCCCGCCAGGATGTAGCCGACGATGGCGGGCTGGCGGAATCGGGTCATGACCACGCCGCACAGCAACGCGGCAAGGGCCACCAGGGCGGCGGCGGTCAGTTCGGGATGGTGGACGTCCATGATGGGGCAAGACTTAGCACGGTTCGGGGCTTGGGTTTAGCCGCAAGTGGTGGCGAGAATGTGACGACGGCGCTAGAGTGGCGGCGGGGGTTCTTTGGGGGAACGTCATGGCGTTCGCGCGCTGGGTGGCCGTCTTTGCCGTCATGCTCTGGCTTGTGCCTTCGGCCGTTCCGGCGGCCGAGCTGCGCATCCTGACCTGGTCGTCGTATCTGTCGCCGCAGGTGGTCGAACGGTTCGAGAAGGAAACCGGCGTCAAGGTGCGGGTGGACACCGTCACCGGCTATCTTGATCTGGTGCGGCCGCTGCAATCGGGGGCGTCGGGCTACGACATCGCCTTTCCCGCCGATTTCCTGGTGCCCGACCTGATCGCCAGGGGGCTGCTGGAAAAGGTCTTCGTCGACCGTCTGCCCAATTTCTGGAACATCGAGGAAGCGTGGCGCGCCCGGCCGCTGGACCCGCGCAACGAATACACCGTGCCCCATGTCTGGGGCACCACCGCCTTCATGGTGGACAGCGCCCATTACGGCGGCGACCTGGATTCCCTGGCCCTGCTGTTCGACCCGCCGCCCGCCATCGCCGGTCGGGTGGTGCTGCTGGACAGCGGCTACGACATGGTGCAACTGGCGCTGGTGTGGCTGAAGCTGCCGCGCTGCTCCACCCGGCCCGAGCATCTGGCCCTGGCCGAGCGGGTGCTGCTGCCCATGCTGCGTCATTACGCGCTGGCCGACGTCAATACCGTGGTGGAAACCATGGCCTCGGGCCATTACGCCCTGGGGGTGATGTGGAACGGCGACGCCTATCGCGCGCGGGCCAAGCGGCCCAGCCTGCATTACGCCTACCCGCGCGAGGGCTCGCTGGTGTGGACCGACGTGCTGGTGATGCCCAAGGGGGCGCCCAACCGCGCCGACGCGCTGAAGTTCATGTCCTTCATGATGCGCCCCGACGTGGCGGCCATGGAAAGCAACTACAATGGCTACGCCAACATGGTGCGCGGGTCGGAACAGTACATGAGCAAGGATTTGCTGGAAGCGCCCGAGATCGTGGCGCCGCTGACCTCGACCCTGGATTTCTTCACCTTTTGCAGCAATAACGCCGAAATCCGTCACGAGGAAGTGTGGAAGCGGCTGAAGGCGCAGGCGGGCAAATGACGGCGGCCCAGGCCACGCGCGTCATCGGCCCGGCCGATGATTTGGATCTGTGGCGGCGGGCGGTGGCCGCCGTGGTCGGCCAGGGCGGCCGCATCACCGGCACCGGCACCGGCGAGGGCGACGCGGGGGTGACGTTCATCCGCTTCCAGGCGGGGGCGGCGACGGTGCAACTGGACCGTTCGGCCCGGGGCGTGGCCCTGGAGGGCGATTCCGCCCTGGTGCAACGGGTGGCGGCGGCGCTGGGGCGCTGATCAGCCGCAACCCGGCGCCATCGCCAGCAATTCCCGCCAGCGCGCGGGCCAGCCGTTTTCGTGGTCGGCGCCTTGCAAGGTCAGGGCCTGGGCGCAGGTGCCGCCGGTGGCCTGGACGAAGCGGTTGGCGATGGCGGGCGGCACCGTGCGGTCCAGGCTGCCGCTGAAATGAATCTGCGGGATTTTCGCCACCTGGGCGGCGACGTCGATGGCGTTCAGCGACCCGGCCAGCGGCGAGACGCCATTGACCCGGTTGACCTGGACATGGTCCAGGTTGCCCGCCACGGTGCGGATGCTGGCCACGTCCTGGCGGCGGGCGGCCACCAGCACGGCGACGGCGCCGCCGCCGGAATAGCCGACCAGATTGACCTGCTGCCCCGGCACCTGGGCCGCCACCTGATCCACCGCCTGGTTCATGGCGGCGATCACCTCGGGGGCGAAACGTTTGGCCGTCCAATAGGCCGGGGCGCAGGTGGGATTCCTGTCGCGGTTGGTGAATTGGCACGGCCGGGCCAGATAGACCACGTTGGCCGACGGGTCGGCCGCCGCCAGCGCCAGTCCCAGCGCGTCGCGGGGGGTGGGGTCGCGCGATACCTCGGTCCGCGACAACCACGCCAGCCCGTCGCCCTCCACATAGATGGTGACGGGCCGCGAGCGGTCGGTGATGCGGACAAAGGCGGTCAGGGTGAACGGATCGGTCTTCATCAGCATGCGGCTCATCCCCGCCGGGCGGGCCAGGGAATCGGCGTTGGCGTCGCGGTCCACGGCGGCGCATCCCGCCAACGGCGCCAGGGGCAACGATGCCAGGGCCAACAATCCCAGGAACGGCTTTCGCATGGTCGGAACTCGGCGGGGTGGAAGCGGTCGGCGACGGCGCCAGTTTACCCGAAATGGCGGCGGCGGCGACCAGCTTTGCCTTTTGGTTTAACGCTAAACCATATATGATTTGTGGATCGAGACAGCCCGTGCCGGGGAGGATGAAATGACCAAGGACAAGGTGGCGAACGGTTCCGCGACGGCTCCCCTCGGCGATGACGAGGTGCGCGCCCGCGCCGACGCCCTGATCGCCCGCATGAGTGTCGAGGAGAAGGCGGGGCAGATCACCCAGTATTTCAACTTCCTCAATTCCGGCGACGAATCGGCGCGCGTGACCATGGAGGCGGCGGCGGGCCGCGCCGGGTCGTTCCTGTTCGTGGTCGATCCGGCCGAGATCAACCGCCTGCAAAAAGTGGCGGTGGAACAGACCCGGCTGGGGATTCCGCTGCTGTTCGGCTATGACGTGATCCACGGCCTGCGCACCATCCTGCCGGTGCCGCTGGCCATGGCCGCCAGTTGGGACCCCGAGGTGGCGGAGAAGGGCCAGGCGGTGGCGGCGGCCGAGGCCCGCGCCATCGGTCTGCACTGGGCCTTCGCCCCCATGGTGGACATCGCCCGTGATCCGCGCTGGGGCCGCATGGTCGAAGGCGCGGGCGAAGACCCCTATCTGGGCTGCGCCATGGCGGCGGCCCAGGTGCGCGGCTTCCAGGGCGACTACATCGGCGCGCCGGGCCGCGTCATCGCCGGTCCCAAGCATTTCGCCGGATACGGCGCGGCGGTGGGCGGCCGCGATTACGACGAGGTCGACCTGTCCGACAGCCAGTTGTGGAACGTCTATCTGCCGCCGTTCAAGGCGGCCATCGACGCGGGCGCGGGCAATATCATGAGCGCCTATATGGGCCTGAACGGCGTGCCCGCCACCGGCAATCGCTGGCTGCTGACCACGGTGCTGCGCGAGACGTTCGGCTTCAAGGGCTTCGTCGTCACCGACGCGGGCGCCGCCGCCTCGCTGGTGACGCACGGGCTGGCCGCCGATCTGGACGACGCCGCAATCCGCGCGCTCAAGGCCGGGGCCGACATGGAAATGGCGCCGCCCTTCGGCCAATCCGCCTACCAGACCCTGCCCGCCGCCCTGGAAGCGGGCAAGATCACCGAGGCCGAACTGGATCAGGCGGTGCGCCGGGTGCTGGAGGCCAAGATCCGCATGGGCCTGTTCGAGCAACCCTATGTGGACGAGGCCGAGGCCGCGCGCATCCTGAGCAATCCCGCCCACCGCGAGGTGGCGCGCGTGGCCGCCGAACGCTCGCTGGTGCTGCTGCGCAACGACGGCGACCTGCTGCCGCTGGACCGCCACACCCTGAAATCGGTGGCGGTGATCGGCCCGCTGGCCGATGCCGCCCGCAATACCGTCGGCCCCTGGGTGTTCGCCCAGGACGACGATGAAACCGTCACCATCCTGGCGGGCATCAAGGCCAAGCTGGGCGACGGCGTGCGGGTGGATTTCTCGCCGGGCGTCACCATGCCCGCCCGTGTCCATTCCTCCATCTTCGAAAGCCCGGAACACACCCAGGCGCCGCGCGTGGTGGTGGACGACGACGCGGAAATCCAGCGCGCCGTCGCCATGGCCCGCCATGCCGACGTGGCGGTGCTGGTGCTGGGCGAGGCGCAGATCATGATCGGCGAGCACGCCTCGCGCTCGTCCCTCGATCTGCCCGGCCGCCAGCAGGATTTGCTGGACGCGGTGATCGCCACCGGCAAGCCGGTGGTGGTGCTGTTGATGAGCGCCCGGCCGCTGGACCTCAAGGGCGCCCAGCCCCAGGCGCTGATGACCATCTGGTATCCCGGCAGCCAGGGCGGCGCGGCGGTGGCCAACGTGCTGTTCGGCGACGTGGCGCCGGGCGGCAAGCTGCCCTACAACTGGCCCTTGAACATCGGTCAGGTGCCACTGCCCTATGCCCGGCTGCTGTCGCATCAGCCCGATTGGGCCGAGGCGCGGTACTGGAACGAATCCAACCCGCCGCTTTATCCCTTCGGCTTCGGCCTGTCCTATGCGCCGTTCCGCTATGACAATCTGCGGCTCGACCGCCAGCTTGTGGCGGTGGGCGAGGCGGTGACGGTCAGCGTCGATGTCACCAACATCGGCAGCCGCACCGCCGACGAGGTGGCGCAGCTTTACATCCACCAACGCCACGGCACCTCTTCCCGCCCGGTGCGCGAGCTCAAGGGCTTCCGCCGCCTGACCCTGGCGGCGGGCCAGACCGTCACGGTGGATTTCGTGCTGCGGCCCGACGATCTGCGCTATTGGTCCGCCGTCACCCGCGACTGGGTGCAGGACGAAACGGTGATCGACGTCCATGTGGGCGGCGACAGCAAGGCGTCGCTGAACACCGCGTTCGAGGTGCGCGGCTAGAAAGCGTGCGGAAAAAGTAGCGTCATTCCCGCGAAAGCGGGAATCCATGCGTCAGTCGGCTCATCTTTCGTGGTGAAGTCTGCATCTTTCCCCAGCATGGACCCCCGCCTTCGCGGGGGTGACGGGGAGGGTGGGGCCATAGCCCCCGACGGACCCTCGGCCTCGGATTTCTCCGCGCCTTGTCAAAGCCCGCGAAAGGGGCAGGTGATATGGGACGTTCGCGCCAGAAACAGCCGCGTGTGACCATCCAGGACGTGGCGGCGCGGGCCGGGGTGTCGGCCATGACCGTGTCCAACGTGGTCAATTGCGCGGGCAAGGTGGGGGCGGACACCCGGGCGCGGGTGCTGGCGGCGGTCGAGGCGTTGGGCTATGTGCCCAGTCAGGCCGCCCGCAATCTGGCCGGGGCCGCCCCGGCCCGTATCGGCGTGCTGTATGCCGACGTGGAAAGCCTGTTCCTCAGCGCCGCCTTGGCCGAATGCTCGGTGGCGGTGGCCGGGCAGGGGCTGCAAATGCTGGTGCGCCGCGCCGACGGCGCCGAGCCGCCGGAACAGGCGGCGCGGGCGCTGGTGCGGTCCGGCGCCGACGCGCTGTTGCTGTTGCCGCCCTTCGCCGAACTGCTCAGCGGCACCGGGGCGTTTCAGGCCCTGGCCGTTCCCGCCGCCGCCATCGCCACCGCCCAGCCCCTGGCCGACATGGCGACGGTGCGCATCGACAATTTCTCGGCGGCGCGGGCGTTGACCGAATTGCTGTTGGCGCGCGGCTGTCGCCGTGTCGCCACCATCACCGGCCCGGCCCACCATTCCGACAGCCGCGCCCGGCTGGACGGCCACCGGGCGGCGCTGGCGGCGCGGGGCTTGCCGGAAGTGGTGGTGGCGGGGGACTTCACCTTCGCCTCGGGGCTGGCGGCGGCCAACATCCTGCTGGACCGCGACCCGCGTCCCGACGCCATCGTCGCCGCCAATGACGACATGGCCGCCGCCGTGCTGTGGGCGGCGCACAGTCGCGGCCTGAATGTGCCGCGCGACCTGTCCGTCACCGGTTTCGACGACACCTTGCTCGCCACCCGGGTCTGGCCGACCCTGACCACCATCCGCCAGCCCATCCGTCCGATGGTCGCCACCGCCGTCGCCCTGTTGACCGAGGCCCTGGCGGGGGGCGCGGCGGTGGCGGATCGGGTGCTGGATTTCGCCCTGGTGGAGCGGGATTCCGTGCGGCGTGGCGACGCCTACTTGCCCACCTCGCAATCGGCGTTGCCATAGCGTTGATAACAGGTTGATGTCGTGCAGTTCTGGATGGCCTGATCCCGGCGCGGCTTGTTGCGGTCGACGGTTTCGACCACGGAATACGGCACGTATTCCGTGCGGGTGCCCTCGGTGCAGGTGGTGGTGGTGGTCTTGCCGCGATCGGTGCTGTTGCACACCGTCGTGCCGTTGGGCACCCGCACCGCCCGCGTCTTCTGCACCGTGACCGGCTGGAAGTCCGAGGGAATCTCGCTCAGGTACTTTTCCGAACAGGCGCTGTGGGCCTGCATCCATTGCTCCGTCGCGCAGCCGCCGACGGTCAGGCACAGCACAGCCACGATCATTCGCCGCATCTGGGGGGGCTCCTTACTTAGCGCGGGCCGCGGCGTCGATTTCCAGTTCCAGGCGGACCAGCGCCGCCTCCAGTTGCGAGCGCAGGGCGGGGCGGCGGTCGGGGCTGGCCTCGCGCAATTGGCGCAGCAGGTTGTCGGCCTCGATCAGCGTGGCCGAGGTGGTGGCGGCAGGATTCATGGCCGAGCGGGCGCGCAGGGTTTCCAACTGGGCCGACTTGTTGGCCAGATCGGCCTGGAAGGATTGCGTGGTTTCGGCGGCCAACGCCGGGGCCGAAAGCAGCAGCGAGGCGACGATTGCGGCGGCGAAGCGTTTCATGGCGGTTCCCCTTGGTTGGGTGGGGCTCACATGCCCCATTCCCGAATCAGGATGGCAAGGCTGGCGCGCAGGGCGTGGCCCAGGGGCGAACGGCGTTCGCCGTCCAGATGGGCCTGGCCGCGCACCGGCACGGCGACGTTCTGCATATCGGGCACCACCAGCCGTGCCCGATAGACGGCGGCGTCGGGCACCAGGGCCTTGTGGTCGAACCGGGCCGGGATGCCGCCACCATATTGGGCGGCCATCACCGGATCGGTCAACGACTTGACCGCCAGCCGGTCGATGCTGGCGATTGTGGCATCCAGGGTGGCGCCGCTGCCTTCGGGAATGAAGCTGGCGGTGGCGCCGGGGCGCAGGCGCGGCAGATCCTCTTCGGCCACATAGGCGTCCACCAGGGCGCCCGACGCCAGCCCCAGCAGCGGCAGCCGGTGGTTGATCCACTGGCCGATTTGGGCCTCGGGCGACAGGTCGGTGACGATGCCGGCCATGGGCGCCACCAGGGTCAGGCGGTCGATTTCGGATTGCAGCGCCGCCAATTCGGCCAGGGCGGCCTCCAATTGCTCGGCGGTGGCCTTGCTGCGCGCCAGGAAGCCGTCGTCGAAGCCGATGGACGACAATTCGTATTTCAGCACGCCGATGCGTTGCTGCGTCTGTGCCAGCCGCAGCCGGGCGTCGGGATTGTCCAGCCGCGCCAGCACGGTTCCGGCCTCGACCCGCTGGCCCTCGGCCACCTCGACCGCCAGCAGCACGCCGGGGATGGGGGCGAACACGCCCACATGGCGTTCGGCCTTCAGCAAGGCCGGGGCGCTGACCCGGCCGCTCCACGGCAAGGCCGCCAGCACCAGCGCCAGCAGCACCAGCCCCAGCGTCATGCGGCCGCGCCGCCCGGCGCGGATCGCCGGGGCGCGCTTGCTCCATTCACGGATTTCCGACCACACCGGCTTGACCACGAACCACCCGATTTCCACGGCGAACAACACGATGCCCACCACCTTGATGAAGAAATGGTAGACCAGAACCGCGATGCCAAGAAACAGCACCAGGCGATATAGCCATACCGCCCAGGCGAAGACGATCATCCAACGGCGGGTGGCGGCGGGCAGGGGCTCGGGCGGGGGTTCGCCCAGGGCGAACAGCGCCTCGCGCAGGTGCCAGCGCGCCAGGGCAAAGCTGCGCGGATGCAGATTGGGCTGGTCCAGGGCGTCCATGGCCAGGAAATAGCCGTCGAAGCGCATGAACGGCGACAGATTGATGACCAGCGACGAAATCCAGGTGGTGGCCGCCAGGGTGAAGGCCATGCCGCGCAGGGTGCCGTCCGGCAGCATGCCCCAGGCCAGGGTGGCCCAGGCGGCGATCACCAGTTCCGACAGGATGCCCGCGCCGCCCACCATCAGGCGCTGGCGGCGGTCGGTCAGCTTCCACGTCTCGTTGACGTCGGTGTACAGCATGGGCCACAGCACCAGAAAGGCGACGCCCATGGCCGGGACGCGGCAGCCGTAGGATTTGGCGGTGAAGGCGTGCGCCAATTCGTGCACCACCTTGGCGAACCCCAGCGCCACGCCAAAGGCGGCCAGCCCGGTCAGCGAGAAATGATCGACGAAGGTGGCGGCGAAGACATCCCATTGCCGGGTGACGAAGAACAGCCCGACCAGCAGCGCCGCCAGGGTCGCCAGCCGAAAGGCGCGCGACCCGGCCCACGTCACCCACGGCAGCGCCGTGTCCAACAGGGCATCGGGCCGCACCAGCGGCACGCGGAAGAACAGATAATGGTGCAACAGCCAGGTCAGCCACGACGTGCGGGCGGCGTCGTGGACCGCCAGCAGCGCGGCGACGTCGCGTGGCCCGGCGGGCTTCAGCAACTGGCTGCGGCTCAGGAAATCCGCCAGCCCCAGCACGTCGTCGGGCTCGATCTCCAGCACGGTTTCGCGGCGGACGCTGTCCGCCACCGCCTGGGGGCTGCCCAGATGCCAGCGGCTCAGCACCTCGAAGGCGGGCCAGGCCAGACGGAAAAAACGGTTGGACAGCGGATCGTGCAAGGTCCAGGTGGGGGCACCGTCATGGGCGGCCGGTCCCGGCAGCAGCGCCAGTTCGTCGCGCAGGGCGGGAAGCGCCGCCGCCAGCATGGTCAGAAGCCCACGAACTGGCGGATGGTGGCCAGGGGACGGCGGAACAGCCACCACACCAGCGGCACGGTGTCGCCGTCGATGCGGGCGGTGCCCTTCAGGCCCAGGCGCGGCTTGTCGCTGCCCGCGACCAGGGTGGCGCGGACGCGGTGGGCGACGCTGCCGTCGGGGCGGGCGCTGGCCTCGTAAGCCACCGAACGGACCCGGGCCTTCAGCGGCGACAGCGGCCGGGTGTTCAGGAACAGGGTCAGTTCGCCGCCTCCGCGAACTTCGCCCACATCGGCCACCGCCACCCAGGCTTCGATTTCGGTGTCGGTTTCGTCGGCCACCAGCATCACCTTCTCGCCCACCGCGACCGGGCGGCCGATCCATTCGGTGGCGTCGTCGAACACGGCGATTCCGGCGCGCGGCGCCCGGGCCTGGATGCGGGCAAGCTGGCTTTCCAGCAGGCGGGTCTCGGCGGCCTTTTCCTCGGCCTTGCCCGCCAGGATGGCGACCTGGGCCTTGGCCTTGGGGTCGAACACCATGGCCTGGGCGGCCTGACGGTATTCGGCCTCGGCGGTGGCGTGCTGCTGGCGGGCGATTTCCAGGCGGCCGACCAGCGTGGTGGCGTCCAGTTGGAACAGCACCTGTCCTTCGGCCACCGGCTGGTTGGGCTGCACCTCGATGCGGTCCACCACGCCGTCCAGCGGCGAACGCACCACCACCGGATGGGCGGCCACGCTTTCGGCCGGGGCCAGCACCGACCCCGTCACCGGGAACAGCAGCGCCGCCAACCCGGCCCCCAACAGCAGCCACGCCCGCCGCCCCTTGGGGATGGGCAGGCGCAGACGCTTGGGCGTCAGCGCGGCGCGGGCCATGGCCACCAATTCGCCCAGCCGCTCCAGCAGCCCGGTTTCCGTCGGGGAAAAGGGCTCGTCGCGGGCGAACAGCAGCCGGGCGGCACCGGCGGGAACGATCAGCGCATGGCGCGGCAGCCATTCCGCCCATTGCTCGGCCAGGGCGGGTTCGACCTCGCCCGCATGCAGCAGGCGGGGGGAATCGGCCGGAACCTGACGGAACAGGCGGTCCAGCCACAGGGTATAGGGGGCGTTGGCTTCGACCAGGGCGACGCCCGACAGGGCGCGGATGCCGCCATCCCACAGCGCCGCCTGACGATAGGGGGCCAGGGCGCTGGCCAGATTGACGGCGGCGAACTCCACCTCGACCGCGCGCCCGGCCTTCAACAGACGGTGCTCCAGTTCCAGCCAGGCGAGGACGGTGTCGTTCATGGCGGCGGCGACAGCAGGACCTTGCCGCTCATGCCCGCCGCCAGTTCGGCGAAATGGCCGCCGATGGCGCCCGTGACCTTGACCGACTGGCTGACCGGGTCGATGCGGGCGCCGACCCGCAACAGCTTGACCGGATAGGTGCGGGCGGTTTCGTCGATGGCGACCTGAAAGGTGTGGCCGGGCTTCAGCCAGACCAGCCATTTGCTGGGCACCACGAAATCCAGTTCCAACACCGAATCGTCCAGCACGTCCAGCAACGCCTGCCCGGGCTGGACATATTGTTGCGATCGCACCTTCTGTTCGACCACGCGGCCGTCAAAGGGGGCGGGTACCGTGCATTTGCCCAGCACGGCGCCGCTGGCGTCGACCTTGGCGCGGGCCTTGTCGCGCTCGGCCTGGGCGACGTCGCTTTCCAGCTTGCCGATGGTTTGCAGTTCCAGCAGGCGGTTGTTGACGCTGACGGTCTTTTCCGCCGCCGTCAGCGCCGCCCTGGCCTCGGCCATCTGCGCCCGCTGGATCGAACAGTCAAAGGCGATCAGGGTTTCGCCTTTCTTGAAGCGTTCGCCCTCGCGCGCATTGACCCGTTCCACCTTGGCGCCGATCTCGGCGGCCAGGGTGGTGTAGTCGCGGGGCGAAAGCTGGGCGCGTAATTCCTGGGCCTGGGCGGAAAATCCCAGGCTCAGGAACAGAAGTGCTAGAAGAACAGGTTTCATCGCACCTGATCGTCGGGCAATCCGGCGGTCGGTGCAACCGTATTTTGCGACGCCTCGGCCTCGTTTTGCTTCAGCCCGGCGCTGAACCATCGGCCCAGTTTCCATCCGGTATCGGGTTCGGGCTGGTCGGCCAGGGCGATCTGGGCGGGTTGGTCGGCGGCCTTTTCCATGTCGTGGCCCCATTGTTCCAGGCGCTTGGCGATGGTTTGGGACAGGTGGTCGAGGTCGTGGCTGGCGACGGTGTCGGGCATGAGGTCTTGGCCCAGGCTGGCCTGCATCTTGGCATAGGCCTGTTCGACCTGGGCATAGGTCTGGAAGCGGCGCAGGGCCGAGGCGATGGCCGAGGCGCGGCCGGCGACGCGTTCCAGCATGCCCTGGGCGTCGTTGCTGGAACGGGCTTCGGACAGTTCGAACAGGCGCTGGTCGACCTTCCACAATTCGTCCGATTGCTGGAACTGGCTGACCGAGCTGCGGAACTGGCGTTCGGACACATGGACCTGGGCCAGCACGGCCATGCGCAGGGCCAGGCGCTTGGCCTTGACCACGTCCTCGCTGGTTTCGGCGTAACCGATGGTGTCGGGGGCGCTGATCAGGTTCATCAGGTTCCACGACAGCTTGGCGCCGGTTTCGTACCAGCGGTTGTCCATCAGGAAGGAATTGTGGTCGTACTGGCGGCTGGCGGAAAAGGTGATGCCGGGGAACAGGCGGACGATGGCCTTGCGGGTGTCGTCGGCGGCGATGCGGGCCAGATAGCCCTGTTCGCGCAGTTCCGGATTGTGCAGGAAGGCCATTTCCTCCATGCGGTCCAGGCCCAGTTCCCAGGCGGGCACCGCCAGGGTCTTGGGCACCTCCAGGGTCAGCTTGCTGCCGGGCGGGGCGTTGATCAGGGCGGCCAGCTCGATCTCGGCGGTGCTCAGTTCCTGCTGGATGGCGGTCAGCTGGCGCAGGGTTTCCAGCAGGCTTTTCTGATAGCGCAGGCTTTCGGCCGGGGCCTTCAGGTTCTCGCGCTCGACGGTGCGGGCGCGGTCCAGGGCCACCTTGGCCTCGTCGACGGCGCGGTCGACCTCGGCCTTCAGTTCCTGGTGGGCGGCGGCCCGCCAGAAGGCGAAGCGCACTTCCTGGACCAGGGCGTGCACGGCCTTGCGCTTGCGTTCACCGGCGATCAGGGCGCGGTCGGCGTTCTGCTTGGCGGTGTAATAGCTGAGGCCGAAATCCAGGATGTTCCACGACATCCCCAGGTCGGCGGTGATGGCGCGCTGTTCGGCGGAATAGCTGTAGCTGGTGCCGTCCTGGCCGGTGCGCACGTCGCGCGACACGGTGGCGTTGGGTTCCGAACGATAGGTGTAGCCGGCGTTGGCGGTCAGCTTGGGCAGCATGTCCCAGCGATCGACCTTGGTCTGGCCCAGGGCCAGCGCCTCCTCCATCACCTTGGCGCGGCGGTCCAGATTGTATTTCAGGGCGCGGGCGATGGCGTCGGACACCGTCAGCGGCGCCGTCACCGCCGCCCCGCCCTGGAACATGGTTGCGCGGTCGTCCTTGGCCGATTGCGACATCTGTTCCGAGGTGAACGGTTCGGGCGTCACCGCGCAGGCGGACAACAGGACAACCACCGAGACGGACGCCAACAGGCGCACGGCGCCGGAAACGCTCTTCATGTGCAACATCCCCTCCATGCTCACGCCACCTTGGCGTTCTTGATACCGAACAGCGCCGCCTGCTTGGCCAGACGCCCATCCTTGCTCATGTCGCGCAATTGCTCGCCCAGGCCGACGCGGCCACCCGGCGCGGCGGCGCCATTGCGTTCACCCGGCGCCACCGAGCCATTGCCGGTGCCGACCTGGATCTTGAAGGTCTGCACCACCTCGCGGCCGTCGCTGTCGCGGGCCACCACCTTGACCGCCACCTCGCCGCGGAAATTGGGCGGCGGGGTGCCCTCGAAGGTGCCGGTACGCGGGTTGAAGCTCATCCAGCCCGGCAGGGCGGCGCCGTTGGCCCGCGCCGCCGACAGCGTCACGGTGGCGTCGGCCCGGGTGTGGGCGAAGGCGTCGGACGGCACCGTCACCGAAATGCGCGAACCGCTGTCGAAGCTGGCGTCGGGCACGCGGGTGTTGACCACCAGCGCATCGCCGCCGCCCGGCGGCCGCCCGGCCAGCGCCACCTGGAACGAATTGCCGCCGCCCAGGCCACCGCCCAGACCGGTGTTGGCGATGCCGCCGCCCAGACCAGAGCCCAGACCAGAGCCCAGACCGCCGCCGCCCAGGCCGCCACCGCCCAAACCGCCGCCGCCCAGACCGCCAGAGCCCAGACCGCCACCCAGATCACCACCCAGACCGGGGGTGGTCGGCAACGGCATGGTGCGCACCACGGTTTGCAGGTCGGCGGGCTTGTCGGTCACGGTGGGCTCGCGCACCGTCGTCACCAACGGCGCCTGGGGATTGCTATCGCCGGGGCCGGGACCAGGGACGGGCTTCGGATCATTGGCGATCGGCGGCGCCACCACCGGCGGCGGCGGCGCGCTGGTCTGCGGCTGGTTGACGGTGATGCTGACGCTTCCCGACGCCGTCGACAGATTGCCCGCCGGATCGGTGGACTTGGCGGTCAGCACATGGGTGCCCGCCGTCAGGGTGCCGGTATAGGTCCAGGCGCCGGTGCCGTCGGCGGTGACGGTGCCCAGCAGGGTGGCGCCCGCATAGATGTTGACGGTGGCGTTGGCGTCGGCGGTGCCGGTGGCCGTCACCGAGGTCGAATCGCCGCCGCCGGTGGCCGCCAGGGTCGGCACGCCGGGTGCGGTGTTGTCGATGGTGTAGGTGGCGTCGTTGGTGCCGGTCGGCGCGGTGGCGGTCAGGGCGTTGCCCGCCGCGTCGCTGATGTTCTGACCACCGGCAAAGGCCAGCGTCACCGTGCCGTTCAGATTGGCCATGTCGCCGCCCGACACGGTGACGTCATAGGCGTTGCCGCCCGCCGACACCACGCCGGTCACGGTGCCGGTGGTGCCGGAAACACTGAAATCGCCCGCGTCCAGATTGCTGACCGCGCCGTTGAAGGTGACGCGCCACGTCACCGAATCGGCGTTGGTGGCGGCGCCGGTCGGGGTCTGGCGGGTGATGGACGTCACCGTCGGCGCGGTGTTGTCCAGGGTATAGGTGGTTTCGCTGGTGCCGGTCGGGGTGGTGGCGGTCAGGGCGTTGCCCGCCACGTCGGTGACGTTCTGCCCCCCGGCGAAGGCCAGCGTCACCGTGCCGTTCAGGCTGGCCAAATCGCCGCCCGACACGGTGACGTCATAGGCATTGCCGCCCGCCGACACCACGCCGGTCACGGTGCCGGTGGTGCCGGAAACACTGAAATCGCCCGCGTCCAGATTGCTGACCGCGCCGTCGAAGGTGACGCGCCACGTCATCGTATCGGCGTTGGTGGTGGCGCTGCCGGGGGTCTGGCGCACGATCGAGACGACGCTGGGCGCCGTGGTGTCGATGGTGACGTTGTACGCCGCCGAGGCGGCGCTGTCCTGGCCCGACACCCGCGACACGGCGGTGAAGGCATGGGCGCCCGCCGCCAGATTGGTGCCGGTGTGGTCGAAGCTCCAGGCGCCGGTGCCGTCGGCGGTGGCGGTGCCGATCTGCACGCCGTCCTTGTACACCAGCACGCTGGCATTGGCCGGGGCGGTGCCG
>JAEXAH010000152.1 GCA_023458315.1 Pseudomonadota bacterium | reverse complement strand
GGCGCAGAGGGCGCCGGGGCGGGGCGGCGGGGCGGGCGGGCAGGGCGCGCCGGGCCGCAGGGCGGAAACCCGCGACACCGCCGCCAGCAGCGCCGCCGGGTGCAACGGCCGCCCCAGGAACCCGACGCAATTGGGCAGCCGTTCAAGGCGATAGCGGCCTTCGTCCTCGGCGCCGTCGATGAACAGCAACGGCGTGTCGCCCAGCGGCACCAGTTCGTCGGCGCTGGCGCCGTCCCCGGCCAGCACCGCCAGATCGAACGGCGCCTGGGTGTTGGTGGCCCGTTCCGATGCCGCCAGCGCCCCGGCGGCGCCCGGCACCCGCACCACGGCGGCGCCTGCCTGTTCCACATGGCGGGCGACGAAGGCCCGTTCGGTGGTGTCGGGGCTGACCACCAGCACCCGCAACCCCATGAAATCCACCGCCGGGGGCGTGTCGTCGATGTTTTCGGCCCCGGCCCCGGCCAGCGGCAATTCCGCCCAGAAGGTGGCGCCCAGGCCCGGCTGGCTGGCGACGCCGACCGCGCCGCCCATCAATTCCACCAGGCGGCGGGTGATGGACAGGCCCAGCCCGGTGCCGCCGAAGCGTCGGGTGGTCGAGCTTTCCGCTTGGGTGAACGGCCGGAACAGGCGGTCCTGGACGTCGGGCGGGATGCCGATGCCGGTGTCGGCCACCCGCACCCGCACCAGGGCGGCGCCGTCGTCGTCCCCCTGGTGCTGGTGCTGGCGGCCGACCCTTTCGGCGAACAGGGCGACGCGGCCGGTTTCGGTGAACTTGATGGCGTTGCCGGTCAGGTTGTACAGCACCTGCCGCAGTCGCACCGGGTCGCCCAGCACCTGCTGGGGAATGGCCGGATCGACGAAACAGGCCAGGGTCAGGCCCTTTTTCGACGCGGTGGGGGCCAGGGTCTGGGCGACGCCTTCCACCAGCCGGTGGAAATCCACCGGCACCCGCTCCAGTTCCAGCCGTCCGGCCTCGATCTTGGAAAAATCCAGGACGTCGTCGATGATGCCCAGCAGCGCCATGCCGGAATCGCGGATGGTGGCGATCAGCGCCCCCTGTTCGTCGTCCAGGGCGGTGTGGGTCAGCAATTCCAGCATGCCGATGACGCCGTTCATGGGCGTGCGGATTTCGTGGCTCATGGCCGCCAGGAAGGCGGATTTGGCCTGATTGGCCGATTCCGCCTGCTCCATGGCCTGGGTCAGTTCGCGGATGGCGGCGTCGCGGTCGCGGGCCGCTTCCTGGAACTTGGCCAGCACGCGGTTGAACACGGCGGCGATCTCGGCGGCCTCGGCGGCGGCGGCGACGGGCACCAGCGGCCGCGCCGACAGGCCGTATTCGTGGGCCTCCATCTGGGCCAGCAGATCTTGCAGGGTGCGGCGCTTGGCCTCTTCCTCGCGCGCCACCGTCTCGGCGCGCTCGGCCTCCAGCCGCTGCTTCTCGATGGCGTCGCGCTTGAACACGTCCACGGTGCGGGCCATGGCCGCCAGTTCGTCGGGCAGGTCGCGGTCCTCGATGTCGTGGTGCCAGTCGCCGCGGGCGCCGTCTTCCATCACCTGCCGCAGCCGCAGCAGCGGCTGGCGGATGGACTGGCCGATGGCCCAACTGGCCAGGGCGCCCACCAGCAGCAGCCCCAGCCCGACCAGGGCGCCGATGCCCGCCACCTGCCGCAGCAAGGCGTGGGATTGGGCCTGCAACGCCTCTTCCCGCTCGTGGCCCTGGGCGATCAGGCGGTCGATGGCCATGGCCATGATGGCCTGATTGGCGTCCACCTCGTTGGCCAGGATGCGGGCGCGTTCGTCCATGGCGTGGCTGATGGCCTCGATGCCTTCGTCCAGGGTCGCCGCGCGCGACGCGATCACCTGCAACGCATCCCGTTGCAGGTCGCTGCTGGCCAGTTCCACCAGGACCGGCGTGGTTTCGATCACCCGCGACAGGGTGTCGTGCGCCGCCGCCGCCTTGGCCGGGGTCGGGCTGAAATAGAAATTGTTGATGGCGATCACCGCCTCGACGAAATCCTCGTGGGATTTCACCAAGGCGGGGGCCAGCACCGTGCCCGGCAGCGAGCGGGTGGTGGAATTCAGGATGGCGTACAGGCCGCTCATCTCGCTGGCGGTGTGCACCACCTGGCTTTCATAGATGCGGGCGATTTCCTGGTTCATGCCCTTGAGCTGCTGGAAACCGGCCACGAAGCGGCGGGCGGCGTCGTTCAACTGCTCCATCTCGGACGTGGCGCGGCTGTCGGGCGTGGTGACGGCCAGGCCGGCGAACAGATCCTCGGACCGGCGGATGATTTCCTTCAGCACCTCGTCGGTGGGGCTGTTGAGGTATTGCCGGATCAGGCTTTGCAGGCGGCTGGCCTGGCCGTCGATGTCGGTGAGCTGGCGCGACCGCAACTGCACCGTCTGCAATTCCTCGAGATCGTGGCGGACCATGGCGGCGCCGTGCCACGCCAGCAGGCCCACCGACAGCGCCACCCCGGCGTTCAGCGCCACCACCAGCGGGATGCGCCAGTTGATGGGGATCAGGCGAATCCAGCGGTTGACGCGGCATTTGTGGCGGCGGAACAGGATCATGGCGGCGCCCTATTCCACGGCCTGCAAGCGGTGCAGCAGGTCGCGCAGCCGGGGATCGGCGGTAAAGCGGTTCCACACCGGGTGCATGGCGGCGGCGAACGCCGCCTTGTCCACGTCGTTGACGGCGATGCCCGCCGCCACCATGGCGTCGCGCGCCCGGTCCTCGCGCTGGCGCCACAGGGTGCGCATGACGGCCACCGATTCCCGCGCCGCCTCGCGCAGATGGACCTGCTGGGCGGGGGACAATTCGGCCCAGGCGCGGTTGGACATCAGCAGCACCTCGGGCGCCATGCTGTGCTCGCTCAGGGAATAGAACGGCGCCGCCTCGAAATGGCGGGCGCTTTCAAAGGACGGCCAGTTGTTCTCGGCGCCGTCGATCACCCCGGTGCGCAGCGCCACCCCGACCTGGCCATAGGGCAGCGGGGCGGGCACCGCCCCCAGGGCGTGGATCATGGCCTCGGCCAGCGGCGATTGCTGCACGCGGATGCGCAGGCCCTTCATGTCGGACGGCCGCCGCAACGGATGGCGGGCGTTGTAGAACGACCGCGCCCCGGAATCGTAGAAGGCCAGGGCGACGAAGCCGTGGCGCTCGAAGGCACGGGCGATCTCGGCGCCGATCGGGCTGTCGAACACCCGGTGCATGTGCTCGGCCGAGCGGAACACGAAGGGCAGGGACGGCACCACCGTTTCGGGCACCAGGCCGTTCAGCGGCGCCAGATTGACGCGGGCCATGTCCAGGGCGCCGACGCGCACGTGCTGGATGGTTTCGCTTTCCTCGCCCATCAGGCGGGAATGCAGCACCTTCAGCGTCAGCGATCCCTGCGACCGTTCCGCCAGGACGCGGCCCAGATGTTCCAGCGCCTGCACGGTGGGGTAGTCGGCGGGATGGGTGTCGGCCACGCGCAATTCGCGCGCCGCCGCCTGGGTCGTCCAGCCGGACACGGTGCCCAGCGCCCCCCAGGCGCACAGCATCCCCAACAGAACGGCGCGTACGATCACCGGCAGCGCCTCCCCCCCTGTGGCACGCCCTTTTCGAGCATTCCTTGCCTATCAGTCACTTGTAGCCCCGACGGCGTCCCAAGGAAAGGCGCAAATTAGGTTCCCCTTAGCTTCGCATGGGAGGCATGAGTCTTAGGGCGTTGACCTGATATCCGCAACCAATAGAAGATGTGATCCATCGGGGGATAACACGAAGTCGGAAGAATGCGACTGACGCTTCACACGGATTATGCGTTGCGGGTTCTGGTGCATGTCGGACTGCGCGATGGCGACCTTGTCACCATCAGCGAAATCGCCGATTGCTACGGGATATCGAAAAACCATCTGACCAAGGTGGTTCATCAACTGGGCCGCGCCGGTTATCTGGAAACGGTGCGCGGCAAATACGGCGGGGTGCGCCTGCTGGTGCAGCCCGAGGACGTGCGCCTGGGCGAGTTCGTCCGCCGCACCGAGGAGGATTTCGCGCTTGCCCGCTGCATGCGCGAAGACGCCGCCGAGTGCGACGGCGAGGACGCCTGCCTGCTGGCGGGCACCTGCATCGCCCGGCTGGCCTTTGGCCAGGGGCTGGCGGCGTTCTTCGAGGCGCTGGACCGCTATACCCTGGCGGACATGATCGCCGCCGAGGGGCGGCGTTCCACCTGGCGCGAGGCCGTCAACGGCTGAAGCCCCCTAGGGATACGTACCGGTTCCGCTTGGGGCGGAACTGGTGTATCCCTGTGGGTCCGTGCTGATTTTGGGGGGAACGATGTCCGTTCTGGATAGCGACAACGAGAACGAACGCCGCGTCGTCAGCGAGTTTTTCGAGGAATTGCGCGATACCGCCAGCGCCCTTCAGGTGCTGCTGGGCAACATGCGCTCGAACAGCGTCGGCGCCGACGAAGGTCTGGCGACGCTGAAGCGCGAGGCCAGCAACATGCGCAGCCAGGCCCAGGCCCTGGGCCTGCCGCTGATCAAGCTGGTGACGCACCGCCTGGAAGAATACGTGGCCGAGCTCAAGGCGGTGACGGCTTCGGGCCTTGACGAGATTCAGGTCTTCATCGACCGCATCGAAAAGCTGGCCGACGGCGAGCAGGTGGGCGACATCGACATCCCCACCGTGGTTCGCGCCCTGCCGGCCAAGCGGGCGGCCGACGTGGATTTCGGCAACCTGGAACAGAAGAACATCGAAGTTCTGCTGGTGGTGCCGGAAAAGGCCATGAGCCGCATCGTCGAACGCGAACTGGCCGCCTGCGGCTATCGCACCTCGGTGGTGCGCAACCCGTTCGAGGCGCTGGAAATGGTGGTGCACACCAAGCCGGACATGGTGGTCGCCTCCATGGAACTGGGGCTGCTGACCGGCGTCGACCTGGGCAGCGCCCTGGCCGCCATGCCCGTCACCCAGGGCATCCCCTTCGCCGTGCTGACCTCGTACAGTTGGGGCCATCCCAAGCTGGCGGGCCTGCCGCCGCGCGCCGCGCTGATCCGCAAGGGTCCGCAATTCGGCGACGATCTGGCCGAAAGCCTGTCGCGCTTCAACATCACTTGACCAAGGTTCTGTCGCGGGGCCGGGCAGTGTCGTATGCTTCGGGCATGACGATCTTCGCCCGCCTGCGATTGTTCCTGGCCGTGCTGGCCCTGGCGCTGCCCCCGTTGGGGACGGTGTCGGCCGCCATGGCGCCGCCGGTGGCGGTGATGGCGGCGGAAGAATGCGGTGGCCACGATTGCCCGGCCAGCGCCCATGATGCCGCCACCGCCTGCGCCCTGGGCTGTCTTCAGGCCCAGGCGGCGCCGCTGCTGCTGACGCAGACGGCCCTGCCGCGTCCGGTGCTGCGGCTGCTGCCGCTGGCGCCGTCAGCCCATTCCCCCTTGTCCCCGTTGGTTCCATCGCCGCCCGAGCGCCCGCCGCGCGCCTGAAACGTGTCCGTTTTTCCCGAATTTGTCATGACGCGTTTCAAGGATACGACCGATGAACCATCGCATTGTTTCGGCGGCGGCGCTGCTGGCCGCCGCGCTGTGGGCCGCCCCCGTCCTGGCCGGTGAGGCCATGATTGTCTACCGTTCGCCCAGTTGCGGCTGCTGCGGCGGCTGGGTGGATTACATGAAGGCCAAGGGCCACGATTCCAAGATCGTCATGCTGGACGACGTCACCCCGGCCAAGCGCAAGCTGAAGGTGCCGGAAGACCTGGAATCCTGTCATACGGCGGTGATCGACGGCTATGTGGTCGAAGGCCATGTGCCGGTCGAGGCCATCGACAAGCTGCTGAAGGAACGCCCCAAGATCACCGGCCTGTCGGCGCCGGGCATGCCCCAGGGGTCGCCGGGCATGTCGGGACGGCCCGAGCCGTTCACCGTCTATGCCTTCGGCCCCCAGGGCACCACGCCGTTCATGCGCTTCAACGACCGCTGATAACGGTCAAACGGTACGACACGGGGCGTTACCGTTCGCGGAATGCCTCGTGCCGCAGCTTCAGCACTGGTTTGACCAGATATTCCATCACCGTGCGGGTGCCGGTGTGGATGTCCACCGTGGCCTGCATGCCCGCGGTGATGGGACGCTTGGTGCTGTCGTCGCCCAGATAGGCGCGGTCGGTCTGCACCACCACGCGGTAAAAGGGCTGGTTGTCCTGGCCGATGGTGGTGTCGGGGGCCACCAGGATGACCGTGCCCTCCAGCCCGCCATAGGTGGTGTAATCATAGGCCGACAGCTTGACCGTGGCGTGCTGACCCACCTGGACATAGCCGCGATCCATGGGATTCAGCTTGGCGTCGATTTGCAGCCGTTCGTGCAGCGGCACGATTTCCATGATCGGGTCGCCGGGGCGGACCACGCCGCCGATGGTGTTGGCGCGCAGGTTCTTGACGATGCCGTCGATGGGGCTGGTGATCTGGGTGCGGCGCTGCTGGTCCGACGCCTGGGACAGCAATTCGCGGGTGCGGGCGACGTTCAACTCGGCCTCGGACAATTCGCCCTGGGCGGTGCGGATGAAGCGGGCCTGCTCCTCCTCGATGCGGCTTCGGGCTTCGGCGGCGGCGGCCTGGGCGCGCGGGATCGAGGCACGGACGGTTTCCAACTGCCCCTCCAGATCCTCCAACTGACCTTGCAGGGCCACATGCTCCATGCGGGCGGTCAGGCCGGATTTCATCAGGTCGGTGGACATGGCGAAACGCTCGCGCGTCAGCCGCAGGCTGGAGGCCAGGGCGCGCTGGCGGGTTTCCAGTTCCTGCACCTCCAGGGTCTTTTGCCGCGCCTGATCGTTCAGCACGTTCAGGGTGGCGCGCAGGGCCTGGCGGCGGCTGTCGAAATTGCGGGTTTCGGCGGCCACCAGCACCGGCTGGCGCTTGGCTTCCTCGGCCGGGAAATCCACGGCGGCGGCGCCGACCACTTCCGAGCGCAGCCGCGCCCGTTGCAGGGTCAGGCCGTCCAGCCGGACCTGCAATTCGTCGCGGTTCATGGAACTGGCCGACAGGTCCAGTTGCATCAGCGGCGTGCCTTCCTTGACCACGTCGCCGTCGGCCACCGAGATTTCGCGGACCACGCCGCCTTCCAGATGCTGGATGACCTTGACCTTGCCCTCGGGCACCACCTCGCCGGTGGCGATGGTCACTTCGTCCAGTTCGGCGATCATGGTCCAGCCGACGAATAGCGCCAGCATGACCATGACCAGCCGGGCCATGGGCCGCCAACTGGGCAGCGGATAGGAATTGGACAGGGCCAGCAATCGGCTGCCGCCCTCGGTTTCATGGTGGCGGCCACTGGCGGCGGGCAGCAGCACCGGCCCGCCCGGCAACAGCCAGCGCCAGATCGTGTTGAGCAGGCCGCGCGGGCTGAGCGGCGCGGCGCCGGGTTGCGGCCCCAGCCAGCGCAGCACCGCCAGCAGGGCGCCGCCAAGCTGGCGGGCGGCCCCGCCTTTGTCGGGCGGCGGCGCCATGCCGGGAATTTGCGGCATCTGCGGCATCTGCGGCATTTGCGGCGGGGTGGGGGTGTTGGCCGTTTCGGTCATGGCGTCACCCTGGCCTGCATCTGATGGGGCGGGGCCGTCACCGGGGCGCCCGGCTTGGGCGGTTGGGCGGGCTGGCGGCCGAACAGGCGCGGCAGGATTTCCGCCGCCACACCGGCGGCGGCCACATGGCCGCGATCCAGCACCACCACGTCGCGGCAGGTGGGCAGCAGCACCGGCGAATGGGTGACGACCACCACGGTGCGGGTCTTGGCCAGTTCGGTCAGGGTGGCGCGCAGATCCTCCTCGGCCTGGCGGTCCAGGCTGGCCGAGGGCTCGTCCAGCAGCAGCACCGGCGGGTTGCCGACCAGGGCGCGGGCGATGGCGATGCGCTGGCGCTGGCCGCCCGACAGCCGCGACCCGGCCTCGCCGATCAGGGTGGCGTAGCCCTTGGGCATGTCGGCGATGACGTCGTGCACCCCCGCCGCCTGGGCCGCCGCCAGGATCTGTTCGTCGGAACAGCCCGGCGCGCCATAGGCGATGTTGTCGCGCACGCTGGCATTGAACAGCAGGGTGTCCTGGGGGACATAGCCGATCCAGGCGGCCAGTTCGCCGCGGCTGAACTGGGCGATGTCGGCGCCGTCCAGCAGCACCCGGCCCTTGGCGGGCGGGTACAGCCCCATCAGCACCTTGAGCAGAGTGGTCTTGCCGCTGCCGTTCTTGCCCAGGATGGCGGTGACGCCGCCGGGCAGGATGTCCAGCCGCTCGACCGCCAGCGACGGCGCCGCCTCGGGATCGTAGGAAAAGGACAGGTTCTCCAGGGTCAGGCGGCCCTGGGGCCGGGGCATGGCGATGGCCGAATCCGAACGGTCCTCGCCCTCGGCGAACAGGTCGGACAGCCGGTCCACCGACTGGCGGAAGCCGCCATAGGTCTTCCACGCCCCCACCAACTGGTTGATGGGGCCGTACAGCCGCGACGACAGCATGTTGCACGCCACCAGCGCGCCCATGCTCAGTTCATGGTCGATGATGTAGATGGCGCCCACCGTGGTCAGCAGGATGGACGCCATCTGGGTCAGTTCGGTGCCGATGGTGACATAGCCGTCGGCGACGGCGCCGCGCTGGATGGCCTGCTCGATGGCGCCGGCCTGACGCTCTTCCCACAGCGGGCGGACGGCGCGGTCCAGGCCCACCGACTTGACCACGCCGCGCCCGGCGACGATTTCCGCCACCAGGGCGTCGCGGGCGGCGGTGACGTTCTTTTCCCGGCCCGAGCTTTCCGACAGCGCGCGGGCCGACCGCCACGCCAGGATCAGGAACAGCGCGAACATCACCACGAACACCAGGGCCAGCGGGCGGCCGATGACGAAGATGACGCCCAGGAACATGAACACGAACGGCAGATCGGCCAACAGGATGGCCGACGCCCCCGACAGGGTGTTGCGCAGGGTGTCGACGTCGCGGAACAATTGTTGCCAGAACGCCGTCGGGCGGCTTTCCAGGGTGCGCAGCGGCAGGCGCATCAGCTTGTCGAACAGGCGGGTTCCCACCTCGACGTCGATGCGCAGCGCCACCATCTGCATGACGCGGCCGCGCGACTGGCGCAGCACATAGTCGAACAGCAGCACCAGCGCCATGCCGATGACCAGGCCCTTCAGCGTCTCGGTGGCGGAATGGCCGATGACCCGGTCATAGACCTGCATGACGAAAATGGGGGCGGCCAGGGCCAGCAGGTTGACGAACAGCGAGGCGGCCAGCAATTCTCGGGCGACCGGGCGTAACGGATCGACGATGGTCCGTAGCCAGGCGCGCTTGTCGGGTTCAGTATCCATGGCAAGACATTTGCGCTGGCCCGGGGCGGCTGGCAAATGAAAAATGGTATGTTGGCCTGCCCTTCTATGGACATATTTCGGTCTGAAACTGTCGCGGCCGGATTTACTAGGAGATTCACCCGATGACCCGTCCCCACCGCTATCTGATGCGCATGGTCGCCTTTCTGGCCGTGGTCGCCGTCGTGGCCGGCATCCTGGCGCCCGGCGTGATCCATGCCTTCATGACCAATCCGGGGCTGAACGGCCTGATCGTCGGCGTGTTCCTGGTGGGGATCGTCATGAACTTCCGCCAGGTGCTGCTGCTGAAGCCCGAGGTGGAATGGCTGGAGGCATGGCGGCGCGGTCAGCCCCAGGTGTCGGGGGGCAAGCAATTGCGGCTGCTGGCGCCCATGGCGTCCATGGTGGGTGAACGCCAGGGACGCATGTCGCTGTCGGCCATGGCGCTGCGGTCGCTGCTGGATTCCATCGCCGCCCGCCTGGATGAAAGCCGCGAACTGGCGCGTTATTTCGTCGGCCTGCTGATCTTCCTGGGCCTGCTGGGCACCTTCTGGGGCCTGTCGCGCACCATCGGTTCGGTCAGCGAGGTGATTTCGTCGCTGTCGGTGACGGGTGCCGACGCGGGTGCGGCCTTTGAACGGCTGAAGACCGGCCTCGAGGCACCGTTGAGCGGCATGGGCACGGCGTTCTCCACCTCGCTGTTCGGTCTGGCCGGGTCGCTGGTGCTGGGCTTCCTCGACCTTCAGGCCGGGCAGGCGCAGAACGCCTTTTACAACGAGCTGGAGGAATGGCTGGCCGGTCAGACCCGCCTGGGCGGCGGCGCCGCCGCGGTGGGCGAAGGCGACCAGCCGGTGCCCGCCTATATCCAGGCGCTGCTGGAACAGACCGCCGATTCCCTGGACAGCCTGCAACGCACCATCGCGCGCGGCGAGGAAAGCCGCATTTCCGGCAACAACACCCTGCACGCCCTGGCGGAAAAGCTGTCCACCCTGTCCGACCACATGCGCGCCGAACAGGCGCTGCTGATCAAGCTGGGCGAGGCGCAGATGGAAATGCGGCCGCTGCTGACCCGGCTGGCCGATGGCGCGGCGGGCGGGCTGGACGATTCCAGCCGCACCCATCTGCGCAACGTGGACGTCTCGCTGGCCCGGCTGGTCGAGGATGGGGCGCGCGGCCATGACGAATTGCTGGCGGCGCTGCGGTCCGAGTTCAAGCTGCTGGCCCGCACCATCGCCGCCCTGGCCGAAGGCGGGGAGCCCACGCCATGATCGGCCGCCGTCTGCGTCGCGGTCCCGACATCTGGCCGGGCTTCGTCGATGCCCTGTCCGGGCTGGTCATGGTCATGGTGTTCGTGCTGCTGGTGTTCGTGCTGGCGCAATACTTCCTCAGCAACGCCCTGTCGGGGTCCGAGGCGGCGCGCGACCGCCTGAGCCGCGAAATGGCGGCGCTGGTCGAGCAATTGTCGCTGGAGAAGAAGGCCAACGATTCCCTGCGCGGCGATCTGTCCAAACTGACCACCCAACTGACCGGGTCCGAGGCCGAGCGCGAGAAGCTGCAATACGACGTCGCCGCCCTTCAGGCATTGAAGGACGAGTTGGAGGCCAAGCTGGCGACCATGGGCGACGCGCTGGAGGGCGAGAAGACCGCCAGCCTGTCGGCCCGCGCCGAGGCGGCGCTGCTGCAACAGCAATTGGACACCATCCGTCAGGAAATGGCCCGCCTGTCGGCGGCGCTGGATGCCTCGGAAAAGGTGGCGGCGGACCAGAAGGTGCAGATCGTCGATCTGGGCAAACGCCTGAACGTCGCCCTGGCCAACAAGGTCGAGGAATTGCAGCGCTACCGCTCGGAATTCTTCGGCAAGCTGCGGCAGGTGCTGGGCAACCGTCCCGGCATCCGGGTCGAGGGCGACCGCTTCATCTTCCAGTCGGAAGTGCTGTTCGACACCGGCTCGGCCGATCTGGGACCGGCGGGGCTGGAACAGATCCGCGCCCTGGCCCGCACCCTCAACGACGTGTCGCGGCAATTCCCCAAGGAGGTCAATTGGGTGCTGCGGGTGGACGGCCATACCGACAAACGCCCCATCGCCTCGGGCCGTTTCCCGTCCAATTGGGAATTGTCCACCGCCCGCGCCATCACGGTCATCCGCACCCTGATCGGCAGCGGCGTCCCCGCCGATCGTCTGGCCGCCGCCGGGTTCGGCGAGTACCAGCCGCTGGACAAGGGCGACAGCGAAGAGGCTTACGCCAGGAACCGCCGCATCGAGATCAGGCTGGACGCGCGCTGAGGGGAGGTCCCCCTCAGCCGGTCAGCACCGGCGCGCCGCCTTGCAACGAGCCCAGAAGCAGGGTCAGGCCGAGCAGGAAGATCAGGGCGGCGCCGCCCAAAGACAGCGCTTTGCGCAGGGTTTCGCCGTGGCGCGAGCGGGCGGCGCCGCGATCCAGCAGGCGGTTGAGGCCGAGCGCGCCCAGGCCGATGCCCGACACCGTCAGGCCGACCCCCGCCGCCATGGCGAAGGTGGCGGCGATGCCCACCGCCATCAGGCCGTTGGCCAGGGTGAACAGCAGCACCAGCAGGGCGCCGCTGCACGGGCGAAAACCGATGGCGGCGGCCATGGCCCACAGGGTGCGGCGGTCTTCCTCGGGGTGATGATGGTGGTGGCCGCAACAGGAATGGTCATGATGGTCGTGGGAATGGTCGTGGCCGCATGATGCCCGGCCGCGCAGGGTGTTCCAGGCCATGACCAGCCCCATGAATGCGATCAGGCCATAGGACGCCACTTCCAGCCACGCCGCCTGGGCCATGATGGCGCTGGGCGCCAGCGCCGCCACTCCCGACAGCACCAGGATGACGACGATGGCCGTCACCGCCTGCACGCCCGCCGACAGGAAACAGGCGCTCAGGCCCCAGGCGACGCGGGCGCGGCGGCTGACCAGCCACGATCCGATCACCACCTTGCCATGGCCGGGGCCGATGGCGTGAAAGACGCCGTACAGGAAGGCGGCGGCGATCACCCCCAGCGCCGGGCGCAGGCCGCCCTGGTCCTTCAGTATCGCCAATTGGGCGCGGATGTCGCCGTTCAATTCCCGTTGCAGGGCGAAGCCCCAGGCGGCCAGCGAGCGCAATGGCTCGGGCAGATCGGCGCCGGGCAGGGCTTGCGGCGGCGGCGCCAGACCGGCCTGGGCCAGTTCCGGCATCAGCACCGCCACGGCGGCGGCCAGGATCATCAGGGCGCGCATGCGATTTCCACCTTCTTCGGTGTCACCACTCCGCCCAGCAATGTGTTTTCCAAATCGGGCGACATCGTGGCACGGCAGCCCTCGGCGCCGTCGCCGATCAGCCTGACGGCGCCGTCGTTGGGGAAATCGATGTCGATGTAATAGGTTTCCTCGTAGGTGGACAGGCGGAAATCCTGTTGGCGCGGGTCCACCGGCGCGGGCAGGCGCAGGCGGAAGGCGTAGATCAGCCCGTCCTTTTGCGCGATCACCTGGAAGCCCTCGGCCTTGGGCCAGGTCAACGGCTTGCCGTCCACCCGGGCATGGGTGAAATAGCTGTATTGGGCGGTGTCCTGGAATGCGTCCTGTTCCATGGCCGCCAGTTCCTGGGCCGACAGCTTGCCGTCCTTGTTCTTGTCGAAATCCTGCAACAGCGATCCGGAATAGACCGCGTCGAACTTCCAGCCCATTTGCAGATCGACGATCTTGCCCGCCTCGAACCGCAATACGATGTGCGAATCGATCAGCACATGGGGATGGGCCAAGGCGGGCAGGGGGAGGCAGAGGGCGACAGCGACCGCCGCCGCCCGCGACCGGCGCCGCATCAGCCCGCCGCCCGCAGCCGCTCGAACCCGGCTTCCAGATCGGCGATCAGGTCGTCGGCATCCTCCAGCCCGGCATGGAAACGCAGGCTCGGCCCCGGCGGATTCCATTTGGTGGCGGTGCGGATGATGGAATGGCCGCTGGTGGGGATCACCAGACTTTCGAAGCCGCCCCACGAGAAGCCCAGGTTGAAATGCTTGTAGCCGTCCAGCATGGCATCCACCGCCGTCTTGGCGGCGGGCTTCAGGATCACGCCGAACAGGCCGCATCCGCCGTCGAAATCGCGCAGCCACAGGGAATGGTGGGCGTCGCCGGGCAGCGGCGGGTACAGAATCTCGGCCACCTCGGGCCGTTTGCGCAGCCACGATGTCAGGCGCAGGGCGGTTTCCGCGTGCTGGCGCAGGCGCACGCCCAGGGTGCGCAGGCCGCGCAGGCCCAGATACATTTCCTCGGTGCCGGGGGAATGGCCGAAGGCGGCGACCGAGGTCTTGATCCGCAGCCACAGATCCTCGTCGGCGACGGTGATCGAGCCCAGCATGGCGTCGGCATGACCGACCACGTATTTGGTGCAAGCCTGGATGGACACGTCCACGCCGTGTTTGAACGGCTGGAAGGTCAGGATGCCCCAGGTGTTGTCCATGGCGACCAGCGCGCCCGCCGCATGGGCCTGGGCGGCGATGGCCGGGATGTCCTGAATTTCGAAGGTCAGCGAGCCCGGCGATTCGGTGAACACCAGCCGGGTGTTGGGCCGCAGCAAGTCCTTGATGCCCGCGCCGATGCAGGGATCGTAATAGGTGGTTTCGATGCCCAGTCCGGCCAGCACGCTGTCGCAGAACTTGCGGGTCGGGAAATAGGCGGTGTCCACCATCAGCAGATGGTCGCCCGATTTCAGCAGCGCCATCAGCGTGGCGGTGATGGCCGACAGGCCGGACGGCATGGCGATGGCCCGCGCGCCGCCCTCGATTGCCGCGATGGCCTCCTCGAAGGCGAAGGTGGTGGGGGTGCCGAAACGGCCGTAGCGCACGCCCTCGAACGGCTTCTTGCCGCTGGCCTCCATGGCGGCGACCGAGGGGTGCAGGATGGTCGAGGCGCGATAGACCGGCGGGTTGACGGCGCCGTGCTGGCGTTCGGGGTGGCGGCCGGTATGGACCAGAAGGCTGTCTTTGTTCATGGGTTCCCTGGACATGCGGGCGGTAAGGCGGTGCCGATGGTGGCACCGCCCGCCGCCCGCTGCCAAGGAGATTCAGCCGGAAACCGCCACCGCGTCGGGGTGGTTGCCCCATTCGCCCCACGAACCGTCATAGACGGCCACGTCGGTCTTGCCCAGCAGATACAGCGCCAGCGCCACGGTGCAGGCGGTCATGCCCGACCCGCACGACGCCACTGCCGGGCGGTCGAAATCCAGACCGGCGGCGGCGAAACGGGCGCGCAATTCGGCCGCCGGTTTCATGGTCTTGCTTTCGGAATCCACCAGATCGTTGAACGGCACGTTCAGCGCGCCCGGCATGTGGCCCACATGCAGGCTGGGCCGCGGTTCCGGGGCGGTGGCGGCGAAGCGCCCGGCCGAGCGGGCATCGACCACCTGTTCCGTCCCGCTGTCCACGTTGGCGCGCATCTGGGCGAAATCGCGCACCAGGGTGGCATTGACGTGCGGCAGGAAATGGCGGTCGCGCGGCATGGGCGGCAGGTCTTCCAGCGCCCTTCCTTCGGCCACCCACTTGGTCAGGCCGCCGTCCAACACCGCCACGTCGCGGTGGCCGAACACCCGGAACATCCACCACGCCCGTGCCGCGCCCATGCCGTCGGTGTCGTAGACCACGATCTTGTGGCCGTTGCCCAGGCCCAGCTTGCGCACTTTCGAGGCGAACTTGGCGGGCGGCGGCAGCATGTGCGGCAGGTCGATGCCGGTGTCGGCGATGTCGTCCACGTCGAAGAACACGGCGCCCGGAATGTGCCGGGCATCGTATTCGTCACGGCCGTTGCGGCCGGTGGCGGGCATGTGCCAACTGGCATCCACCACGCGGACATCGGGCGCCGACAGATGCGCCGCCAGCCACTCGGTGGAAACCAGGGCCTCGGGGTTGGTGTAGGTCATGCGTCCCTCGGGCTAGAGGTGGGGCGCAAGCCTCCTCAGACCAGCCATTGCGGAACGGGCAGGTCGCGTTCCTTCAGGAAGGCCGGGTTGAACAGCTTGCTCTGGTAGCGGGTACCATAATCGCACAGCACTGTCACCACGGTATGGCCCGGCCCCAGGTCGCGCGCCACCTTCATGGCGGCGACGATGTTGACGCCCGACGATCCGCCCAGCACCAGACCTTCCTGTTGCACCAGATCGAAGATCACCTGCAATGCCTCGGGATCGGCGACCTGCACCTGATCGTCGATGGGGGCGCCCACCAGATTCTTGGTGATACGGCCCTGGCCGATGCCTTCGGTGATGGAATTGCCCTCGGCCTTCAGTTCGCCATGGGCATAGTAATTGTACAGCGCCGATCCCAGCGGGTCGGCCAGCACGATGCGGACGTTCTTGTTGTGCTCTTTCAGCGCCATGCCGGTGCCCGCCAGGGTGCCGCCGGTGCCGACCGCGCAGGTGAAGGCGTCCACCTTGCCGCCGGTCTGGCTCCAGATTTCCTGGCCGGTGGTGTGGTAATGGCCCAGGCGGTTGGCGACGTTGTCGAACTGGTTGGCCCACAGCACGCCGTTGGGCTCGGTCTTCGCCAACTCGCCCGCCAGGGTTTCGGAATAGCGCACGTAATTGCCGGGATTGGAATAGGGCACCGCCGGGACCAGACGCAGATCGGCGCCGATCAGCCGCAGCATGTCCTTTTTCTCTTGGCTCTGGGTTTCGGGCATGACGATGACCGTGCGATAGCCCAGGGCGTTGCCCACCAGGGTCAGGCCGATGCCGGTATTGCCCGCCGTGCCTTCGACAATGACGCCGCCCGGCTTCAGCAGGCCCTTCTGCTCGGCGTCGCGGATGATGGCCAGCGCCGCGCGATCCTTGACCGAGCCGCCGGGATTGAGGAATTCCGCCTTGCCCAGAATGGTGCAGCCGGTGGCCTCGGACGGTCCGTGCAGCTTGATCAACGGGGTGCGGCCGATGGTGTCGAGAAAGCCGTCGCGGACGTCGGTCATGGATGTGTTCTTTCCGGATAAATTACAGTTTCACAAACCATATATGATGTTATTCGACTTAATCAAGCCGATTAAAATGTACAATCCGGATGTGGAAAAGGCCCCGTGGTGGGGGGAGGGACATTTATGGTTGCATTTTCCGTCATCGCCGGGCTTGGCCCGGCGATCCACGTGGTTCCGATAGGAAAGGCTTTTCAAACAACGCTCTGGGCGGCGCCGCGTGGATGCCCGTGTCAAGCACGGGCATGACGGCAGGGATCTTCGATCATCCGTGCCCATCCCACCCATCCGTGTTCATCCGTGTTACCGCTGGATCGTTCCGCCAATGTAGACGGCGGCAGGGAGGTCATCAGCTTTTAACCGGACACCAGTGGGTCAAGCCCGGCCATGACGAGATACACTTAGTCCCAACGGCTCTGCGATGGCGACTCAGCCCCGCCAGCGCGCCCGTAATGCCTCGCGTTCCAGCATCAGCCACTGGATGGCCACCACCGCCATGGAATTGGCGATGCGGCCGTCCTTGACCATGCCATAGGCTTCGACCACCGGCAGGGTGAAGACGCGGATGTCTTCGCCCTCGTTCGGCAGGCCGTGCAGGCCGTCGATGCGGCTGCAATCCACCTGGGCGACGAACAATTCCACCGTCTCGCTGGAACCGCCGGGGGTGATGATGAACTTGCCGATATGTTCGATGTGGTCGGGCTTGGCGCCCGCTTCCTCGTGCGCTTCGCGGATGGCGACCTGTTCCGGCGTCTCGCCGTCGTCGATGATGCCCGCCACGCATTCGATCAGCCACGGATATTGCCCGGCGGCCAGGGCGCCGACGCGGAATTGCTCGATCAGGGCGATGCTGTCCCGGACCGGGTCGTACAGGATCACCACCACGGCGTGGCCGCGCTCGAAAATCTCGCGCACGATGTCGCCGGTCCAGCCGCCCGCGAAGGTGCGATGGCGGACGTGCCAGCGGTCGATGGCGAAATAGCCCTGGAACTCGCGCGTCTTGGCGACGATCTGCACGTCGTCGTCGGTGAAGCGGGGGGCGGTCATGGCGTCAATACCCCACGAAGGTTCCGGCGGCGCCGATGAAGGTGGTGGCCAGGCCCAGGATCAGGTTGACCAGCACGATGGCGCGGATGCGGCCCTGCTGGGTGGCGGCGGCGCCCAGATCGTTGATGTCCAGCGCCCGGCGGAACAGGGTGAAGGGAATGGCCAGCATGTACAGGAACAGCAGGATCATCACCGCGCCGACGATCTGCATGATGTCGATATGCAGGTTGCCGCCGGTGATGCCGCCGCGATAGCCGGTCAGCAGCACGCCATAGCCGGTGATCAGCAGCACGACGATGGCGGCCGTCACCCAGGCGAAGAAACGCGGCAGCACGCGGCGCCACAGCGCCAGACGCAGCGACGGCGTCATTTCGGTGACAGAGGGGCGCAGCACCATGTGGGCGAAGAACATGCCGCCCACCCAGATGACGGCGGCCAGGGTGTGCAGACCGATGGTGGCGGCGAAGGTGTAATCCATGTCGTTCCCTTAAAGTCCCAGCTTGCCGGCGATTTCGTCGGCAAGCGCCTTGATTTCCTTGGTGGCGGTGTGGCGCGGATTGCTTTCGGCCACGCCCTTGCCCTCCATCATGCTGGCGGCGAAGGCGACGCGGTTGCCCAGCACGGTGGCGGCCACCGGCATGTCGGCCTCGATGATCTTGCGGCGCACCGCATCGACCAGCTTGCCCTTGGGCGGCGTGCGGTTGAACACCACCAGCGCCGTCGATTTCTCTTTCTTCGCCATGTCCAGCGTGGGCTGCGTCGCCCACAGATCCATGGGCGACGGCTGCATGGGCACCATGATCAGGTCGGCGGCGCGCACGGCGATGCGCACGTCGGTTTCGGCATGGGGCGGGCTGTCCACCAGGATCAGATCGACGTCGCGCTTCATGCGGTCCAGTTCGGTGGACAGGCGCCAGCCCGACGCCTGCATGAAGACGATACCGGCGCCATCGCCGTCGACCAGCGCCTTGCGCACCTCGTACCATGTCGCCAGCGATCCCTGGGGGTCGATGTCGATCAGGCCCACCCGCTTGCCCGCGCGGGCATAGGTGACGGCCAGTTGGGCGGCCATTGTGGTCTTGCCCGCGCCGCCCTTCTGCTGGGCGATGGTGACGATCCTGGCCGGCATGGTTCCCCCTGGATGCGGCTTTGAACGGTTGCGAAAAGGCTATCCGCTTCCCGCCATTTTGCAAGTGCGAATGGTCAGGGCGCCGCCGGTCCGATCCGTGATCCGTCGCAACGCACGCCCTTGGTGAACAGCATTTCCTCGCCCAACTCGCACCGGTCGTCCATGCGGAAACCGGGGCTGATGCGTTCGGCCCGCGCCGACAGCGACCACGGCTGGTTGCCGCGGAACACCGCGCAGCCGTGGCGGGCCAGGATAGCCTCCAGCGTCTCGGGGCGCAGCCACTGCATCAGGCCATTGGGCCAATAGGTATGGTCGTTGGTGAACCAGGTGTATTCGTCGGCCGGGAACAGGGCGGCCAATTTGGGCGAATAGCGCGCCTGGGCGTTCATGTCGCCGCGTTGGAAGGCATAGGACTGGGCCGAGGCGGCGTCGAAATAGACCTTGGCGCAGCCGGGGAAGCGGGCATCCAGGTCCACCGCCATCTGCTCGCGGGTCCAGCCGCGCAATTCGTTGTTCTGCTTGACCATCTGCGGCACCTGCACCACCAGCAGCAGCGCCAGCACGCCGCCCCAGACCGCCAGGTGGCGGCGCGGCGCCAGCGGTCGGCTCAGGCTCCACAGCGCCGCCAAGGCGGGGCCGGTCAGCAGCAAAGCGGGCACCATGTAATGGGCGGCGGGCTGCTTGGCCACCGACAGCACCACCAGAACCTGCGCCAGCATGATGCCCGTCAGCAGCCGGGCGAAGCGGTCGCGCGCCATCAGGTCACGGCGGCGCAGGCGGAAATACAGCACCAGCAGCACCAGACCGGCGACGATGGCGGCCGAGAAGATCAGCTTGGACGAAAACAGCTTCAGCACCGCACGGGGATAGCGGGCGGTGTCGACGATGGTCGCGCTGCCTTCGCCATAGGCGCCGGAATGCAACACCATGCGGCTGATCCAGCCGGTCCAGATGTCCCAGGACGGGATGGCCGGGGCGACGAACACCACCAGGGCGGCGGCGCCGACCCCCACATAGATCAGGAAGCGGCGGCGGTCCAGCAACAGCAGCGGCACCACGCCCAGCACGGCGAAATGCACCTTGCACGCCACGCCCAGGGCCATGGCGATTCCGGCCAGGGCGGCGGCGCGGTCCCAGCGGCCGTCGTCGCGGTTCTTGATCAGCGGCATCAGCGCGGCGACCAGCAAGGCCACGGCGATGATCAGGAACGGCTCGGGCTTGGGGTGAATGGCGAATTTGGGAATGACGCGCGACAGCATGGGCGCCGTCTGCGCCAGCAAGGCGGGAATCAGCGCGCCGGTGGCGCCGAAAATGGCACGGCCCATCCACCACAGCGACAGGCCGACCAGAAGGTAGATGATTGTGGTGGCGGCGACCAGCGTGCCCTCGGCGTCGCGCAGCACGGCGTCCACCGTGGCCTCGGTCGACAGGGTGGGGTGCAGCGCCTTGATCACCGCGGCGATCAGCACCTGGACCGGCGTGCCGGGATGCGAGATGTCGGTGGGCGCCAACCCCTCGACGATGCGCAAGCCGTTCAGCAGATAGTAATAATCGGGGTCCAGGTTGAAGCTTTGCCAGAACGGCAGGCTGGACGCCCGCAGCGCGAACAGCACGGCGACGAAGGCCAGCGGCAGCAGCCACAGGGCCAAGGGGCGCAAGGACAGGGGGCGCAAGCCGGGGTGGCGGATCATCGCGGAACCAGCATGCCGTAGAAATTGGCGCTCCACAGCGGCGGCGGGTTCAGCAGCGCCCAGGACAGGAAGC
This sequence comes from Pseudomonadota bacterium, assembly GCA_023458315.1. Lineage (GTDB taxonomy): Bacteria > Pseudomonadota > Alphaproteobacteria > Rhodospirillales > Magnetospirillaceae > Magnetospirillum. Next base: position 58,654 of record JAEXAH010000152.1, on the reverse strand, counting down.
GGTGGACCAGGGCGTCGGTGATCATGCGGCGGCGCGAGCCCTGGCGTTGCGGCCACACGGCGGCCAGGTCGTACCCGGCGAAACCGGCCAACTGGCGCAGCGACAACGGGGTAAAGGCGGTGCGGTGGGTCAGGTCGCCGTTCTGCCATTGCAGCGCCCACGGCGACGAGGCGTTGGGCACCTTGATCACCACGCGGGCGCCTTCGTTCAGGCGATGGCGCAGGGCGGCCAGCAGCCGCGCCGCCTCTTCCGGCGGGAAATGCTCCAGCACGTCCAGCAGCACCACCCGGTCGAACGGCTCGGCATCGGTGTCGGCCAGCAATTCCCACACGTCGCGGCAACTGAAATGGCCGCGCACCGGTTCCGGCACCACGTCGGCCAGGGCGGGGTCGTGATCGATGCCCAGGAAGCGGGTGACTTTCTTGCCCGCCAGATAGGCCAGGAAAGCGCCGGTGCCGCAGCCGATCTCAAGAAAGGCGTGATAGGGCGAGCACGAGGCCGGATACCAGATGTCGGCGTCGAAGCGGGCGATTTCCTTGCGGCCGACCCGCGGCGTCTCGTAGCCCTTGTAATCGGCGTAGGAACTGTAGAACCCAGAGCAACTTTCGGTCACGGCGCGCCCTCCCTGCCGTTGGTGTAGCGGATGGGCGGGGGGTGGGGCAAGGGCCTGTTGCCCCGCTTTCGTCGGTTGCGCGGCGTGGCGCCCCGGCGCATGATCCGCGCCGCGTTCCAATCCCCCCGGGTGGTTTTCATGGAAGTGTATCTGCAAGCCCTGTTGTTGGGCGTGGTCGAGGGCCTGACCGAGTTTCTGCCGGTGTCGTCCACCGGCCACCTGATCCTGTTGGGCGACATGCTGGGATTCCAGGGGCCGCCCGGCAAGACCTTCGAGATCGTCATTCAGTTGGGCGCCATCCTGGCGGTGTGCGTGGTCTATTGGCGCCGCCTGTTCGATGCCGCCGCCGGTCTGGGCAGCGACCCGCGGGCGCGGGCCTTCGTGCGCAACATCCTGATCGGCTTCATGCCCGCCATGGTCATCGGCGCCGTGGCCTACAAGGCCATCCGCACCCTGCTGGATTCGCCGCTGGTGGTGGCGGTGGCGCTGATCGTCGGCGGTTTCGCCATCCTGGCCATCGAGCGGCTGGTCAAGCAGCCCCGGGTGCACAGCGTCGAGGACATGCCGGTCGCCACCGCCGTCAAGATCGGCCTGTTCCAATGTGTGGCCATGATTCCCGGCGTGTCGCGGTCGGGCGCCACCATCATGGGGTCGCTGCTGCTGGGCGTCGATCGCAAGGCGGCGGCGGAATTCTCGTTCTTCCTGGCCATCCCGACCATGGTCGGCGCCACGGCGTTCAAGATGTACAAGGATTGGGCGGCGCTGTCCTTCGACAATCTGGCGCTGATCGCGGTGGGGTTCGCCGCCGCCTTCGTCGCCGCGCTGCTGGTGGTGCGCGCCGCCATCGCCTTCATCAGCCGTCATGGCTTCGCACCGTTCGCCTATTACCGCATCGTGTTCGGCACGGTGATGCTGGCGGTGCTGCTGTTCCGCTGACCGGACGTAAAAAGGGCGGTCCCGCTGGGGACCGCCCTTTTTTGGTATCAGTTGCGCCGGGCCTGCATGGCGGCCGGTGATCCGTCGGGCAATTCGTCGCCGAAGGCGGCGGCGCTGACCGGGATATAGGGATCGACCGGGGCCGGAGCGGGCGGCGGCTGTTCCACCGTCAGGGTGGTGGTGGCCGACAGGGCCGGGACGACCGGGGTGACGGGCGTCATGCCGGTCTTGGCCGGGGCGGCCGGCACGGTGCGGATCTCCTCCACCTCCAGGCGGCCCATGGCGTTCAGCAACTCGTAAGAGTACTGAATCATGTCGTAATAGGCGTTGGTGAAGTTGATGCGGGCGTCGTTGATGCGGGTTTCCTCGTCCAGCACGTCCTGAACGGTGGCCTTGCCCGCCTCGTGGCGCTTCTTCTGCGCCGCCCACACCTCTTCCGCCAGCACGGCGGCGTTTTCCAGCAGGCCCATGCGCTCGCGCGCGGTCTTCAGGCGGTGCCAGGCGATCTTGACCGATTCGGTGATCTTGCGGCTGCTGTTGAAATGCTTGTCCTTGGACGCGGCGTGGCTGTAGGACGCCTGCGCCACCTGGGCGTCGGTCTTGAAGCCCGAGAACAATTCCCACGACGCGGTCAGCAGCAGCGACCAGTCGCGGCGCACGCCGATGGTGGCGTTCTTGTCGTTTTCGTAATTGGCGCGGCCGACCAGATCGATATTGGGGTAATAGCCCGATTCGGCGGTGCGCTGCCGTTCGGCCGTCAGGTCGATGGTCTTGGCGGCGCTTTGCAGGGTGGGGTTGTCGCTCTGGGCGGTGCGCACCGCCTCTTCCAGTTGCGGCGGGATCAGCGCCTGGGGCACCGGCGGATCGCTGAGACGGGCCACGTCGGGGGCGTGGCCGAACACCTGGGTGTACTTGGCGACCGCCGTTTCGAAATCGCCTTCGAACTTGACGCGGCGTTCCTTGGACACCTGCAACCGCTGCTTGGCGGCCAGCACGTCGGACGCCATGCCCGAGCCCTTGAGGACGCGCTCGTCCTCCAGGTTCAACTGTTCCTGGATCTTGCGCTCGTTGTCGCGGCCCAACTGGATCAGCCGGGTCTGGCGCAGCACGTCGATATAGGCCAGGGCACCCTCCAGAACGGCGTTCTGGCGGGTGGCACGCAGGTCGGAATCGGAAATCTGGCGGCCGATCTTGGCGGCTTCCACCTGGGAATCGGTGGCCTGGCCGTCGAACAGGCGCTGGGTCACGATCAGGCCGGTGGTTTCGCGGCCCTTGAAGAAACGGTGGCCTTCGGTCTGGCGGCGGGTCGGGCTGTCCACATATTCGGGGCCGGTGTCGCCGGTCAGCTTGACCGTGGGCAGAAAGCCGGAACGGGCGACCCGGATGGCCTCGTCGGCGCCCAGGGTGTCCTTTTGCCCGGCCTGGATCAAGGGGTGGGTTTCGATCAACCCTTGCAGTTCGTCGGCCAGGGTCTGTCCCAGGGCGGTTCCCGCCCAGGTCGTCCCCAGAACCACGGCACAGCCCGCCAACGCGGAAAGACGCATCGCGCGAAACGTCAAGATCACATCCCCCAATACCTGCCGATGAGCTGGACACCCCCAAGAGCCCCACTCGGTCTTCCTTATACACTGATCGCCGTTGTGATGCCTAGCCCCAGCAGGCCGTTGAGTTGGTGGCAATTTTGTGCGTAATGCGCAATCAAGAGGTGTGTCTAATCGAAAGTTGTATGGGCTATGACCGGAATTTCCTTGAAACGCGCTACTCTTTGGAGAACATGTATGTTAATAATGCCCTCAAGTTTCGCATTGAACTCTGAAACGGAATCAGAATGCCGAACAGTGGTTCCTTCTCCGCCAGAACGCCGATGACCCGGGCCGAGCGGGTTCGCCTTCAACTCGCCGCCGAGATCGTTTCCGGCGAGTTCCGCCCGGGAACCCGGCTTGACGAAGTGGTGCAGTCCAACCGCATGGGGGTGTCGCGCACCCCGCTGCGCGAGGCGGTGCGGCAATTGGCGACCCTGGGATTGGTGGAGAACCGTCCCCATCGCGGCGCCGTGGTCGGCGAGGGTGTCGGTCAGGCGCTGTTCGAAACCCTGGCCGAGATGGAGGCGGTGTGCGCCTGCCTGGCCACCGAACGCATGAATGCCGAACAGCGGGCCGCGCTGTCGCGGCTGGCCGCCGAGGACGGCGACTGGCTGGACGCCCTGCACCGGGGGTGCGGCAACGCCGTGCTGGTCGGGTTGGTGGAAACGCTGTGGCAGCCCATTCGCGGCGGCGCCCAGGTCCGGCGCGGCCCGGTCAATCCGGAATTGCGCCGGGTGCTGGGCAAGCGGGTGGTGGCCGCCATCGTGGACGGCAATCGCGGCGAGGCCGAGGCCAGCATGCGCGAATACGTCCGCGCCGAGGCGTCGGCCTTCACCGCGCCGACGGCCCGGGCCGGATGATCAGGGGGTGCCGGATGATCAGGGGGTGATGGCGGCGTAGGCCATGACCTCGTGGCCGCCATCCCAGATCATGCGCAACGCCACGTACAGGATGATCAGCAGGCCGACATAGGCGACCCAGCGGTGCTTGTGCAGCAGCCGGGCGACCACGTTGGCCGCCAGCCCCATCAGCGCCACCGACAGCGCCAGACCCAGGATCAGCACCCATTCGTGGTCGCGCGACGCCCCGGCCACCGCCAGCACGTTGTCCATGGACATGGACACGTCGGCCACCACGATCTGCCATACCGCCTGGCCGAAGGTCTTGTCGCCGCTGCGTCCGGCGGCTTCCTCGGCGGCTTTTTCCTCGTCCTCGCCGCCGCACGACAATTCGCGCCACAGCTTCCACGCCACCCACAGCAGCAGCAGGCCGCCCGCCAGCAACAGGCCGACGATCTGCAACAATTGCATGGTGAAGCTGGCGAAGACGATGCGCAGGACGGCGGCGGCGCCGATGCCGATCAGGATGGCGCGCTTGCGGTGCAGGGCGGGCAGACCGGCGGCGGCCATGCCCACCACGATGGCGTTGTCCCCGGCCAGCGCCACGTCGATGGCGATGACCTGGAGCAGTGCTGTAAGGGATTCCCAGGACATGGCGCCGGTATACCCCCTCTAGCCCGCCGGGTAAAGCCATGCGCAGACGGCGATGGCGGCGACCAGTCCGGCCAGGTCGGCGATCAGCCCGGCGGCCAAAGCGTGGCGGATGCGGCGGATGCCCACCGCGCCGAAATAGACGGCGATGACGTAGAAGGTGGTTTCGCTGGACCCGTAAAGGGTGCCCAGCAGGATGCCCGCCGCCGAATCCACGCCGATGGCCGGGTCGCGCAGATAGGACGCCAGCAGGGCGAACGACCCCGAGCCCGACAGCGACCGCATGCCCGCCAGGGCCAGCGCCTCGGGCGGCACGCCCAGCGGCGCCAATAGACGGCCCAGCGGCGCCAGCGCCGCCTCCATGGCGCCCGAGGCGCGGAACATGGCCACCGCCGCCAGGATGGCCACCAGATAGGGAATGATGCGCACCGCCACGGCGAAGCCCTCTCGCGCGCCTTCGACGAACACCTCGTACACCGCCACCCGCCGCGCCAGTCCGGCCCCCAGCAGGCCGACCATCAGCCCCGGCACGATCCACGGTCCCAGCGCCGCCCCCCACAGCGCCATCACCGGGATGAAGGCCAGCACCGACAACCCGGCCAGCCAGCAGGCCCAGGCGGGTGCGGTGGGGATGGCGTCGGCGTCCTGTGTCCCGCCGGTCAGCGGGGACGGGGCGGGGGAAAAGCGTTGCAGCAGCCGTGCCGCGACCACGGCGACCACGGTGGCGAACAGGGTCGCCGCCAGGGTCGGCGCCACCACCGCCGCCGGGTCGGCGGCGCCCAGCCCGGCGCGCAGGGCGATGACCGAGGTGGGCAGGATGGTGACGCCCGCCGTGTTGATGGCCAGGAACAGCACCTGGGGATTGCTGGCGCGGCCCTTGTCGGCGTTCAGCTCTTGCAGGTGTTCCATGGCGCGGATGCCGAACGGCGTGGCGGCGTTGCCCAGGCCCAGGATGTTGGCGGCGACGTTCATCACCATGGCGCCCATGGCCGGGTGAGCGGGCGGCACTTCGGGGAACAGGCGGGTCAGCAACGGCGCCAGCAGGCGGGCCAGTCCGCGCACCAGCCCGGCGGCCTCGGCCACCCGCATCAGGCCCAGGAACAGCGCCATCACCCCCACCAGCCCCAGCGCCAGCGGCACCGCGCCTTCGGCCGCCTTCAGCGTGGCCTCGGCCAGTGCCGCCATGGCGCCGCCGCCCTGGCCCAATTCACGCCATGCGGCCAGCGTCACCGCCGACGCCACCAACAGAAAGAACACCCAGTTCACCGGCAGCCCCCCTCGCAGCCGGAACAGCCTAGCAAAGCCCCGGCCGCCGCGCACCCTTGCCGCATGCCCATGCGGTTGTTAAGGTCGCCCCAGGGTTTCGACGCAAGAGGGCGCGTGATGAACTGGTCGGCCAAGCTGGGCGTGGGTGCGGTGACGATGATGCTGGTGGCGGGCGCCGCCTGGGCGGCCGACATGGTGCCCGGCCAGATCGACGCCGCCCGCGCCGCCTATCAGAAGAATGATCTGGCCCGCACCGCCAAGGCGCTGGAGGCCGCGCTGTCCGACGTGCACGACCGTCTGGGCAAGGCGCTGGCCGAAACCATGCCGGTTCCGCCCGCCGGCTGGCAGGCCGACCCGGCCGAGGTCCAGGGATTGGGGCAGGTGGGCGGCGGCCTTGCCGTCTCGCGCGCTTATGCCAAGGGTGAATCGTCGCTGAACGCCACCCTGTTCCTCGACAGCCCGGCGGTGGACAGTGCCGCCGCCCAATTCGCCACCGCCGCCGCCCAGCCCAACCTGAAGCGGGTCAAGGTCGGCGCCGAGGACGCGCTGCTGCGCTTTGACGCCGCCAATCAGGCGGGCGAGATCACCATCATCCTGGGCAACCGCGCCCTGCTGGCCATCGAAGGCGACAATCTGAGCAACGGCGACATCCTGGCCGAAGCGGCCAAGGGCTGGAACGTCGCCAGGATCAAGGCGGTGGCCGGGCTTTAGCTCAGCGGAACATCAGCCCGACCAGCAGCGGCACCAGCAAGGTGGTGGTGATGGCGGTCAGGCCCATGGCCAGACCGGAAAAGGCGCCGGTGACTTCGCCCAACTGAATGGCCCGCGCCGTGCCGATCCCATGCGAGGCGGTGCCGATGGCCAGACCGCGCGCCGCCTCGTTGCGCACCCGCACCGCGTCCAGTACCCACACCGCCACCACCGACCCGGTGATGCCGGTCAGGATGGCCATCACCGCCGACAGCGACGGCAGGCCGCCGATGCTTTCCGACACCGCCATGGCGATGGGGGCGGTGGCCGATTTCGGCCCCAGCGACAGGATGGTGCGTTCCGACGCGCCCAGCACCCAGGCCAGCCCCATGGCCGAGGCGGCGGCGGTGGCGGCGCCGACCAGCAGGCCGACCAATACGGCGGTCAGCGACCGCAGCAGCAGCCTGATTTGGCGATACAGCGGAATCGCCAGGGCGACGGTGGCCGGTCCCAGCAGGAAATGGACGAATTGGGCGCCGTTGAAATAGGTGCGATAGTCGATGTCGGTGGCCAGCAGCACGCCGCCGATCATCAGGATCGACAGCAGGACCGGGTTGAGCAGCGGCGTCATGTGCCCCTTGCGCCACAGCCAATGGGCGGCCTGATAGGCCAGCAACGTGGCGGTCAGCCCCAGCAGCGGCGAGGTTTCCAGATAGACGCGGATGGCGTGCAGATCGTCGGCGCTCATGGTTTTTTGCCCCGCGCCAGGGCCTGCATGACCAGACCGGTCACGGCCAGGGTGATGACGGTGCTGACCACCAGCGCCACCGCGATGGGTAGCCATTCGTCAGCCAGCAGCTTCAGATGCACGGTGACGCCGACCCCCGCCGGAATGAACAGCAGCGACAGGTGCGACAACAGCGTGGTGCCGGTCTTTTCCAGGTTTTCGGGGATGCCGCGCCGGATCACCAGACCGGCGAACAGCAGCATCATGCCGATCACCGGCCCGGGGATCGGCAGCTTGAACAGACGGGCGATCACTTCGCCCGCCAACTGGCACAGCAACAGGATGGTCAGCGACGGCAACACCCGGAAAACCTCCTGACGGCGAAAGGGGCGGTCAGACCAATTCTAACCGCCCCGTCTCCGTCAGGATAGTTCACCTTCCGGTTAATCGATCACCGCCGCCGGGTCGGGGTCGTGCGACCAGTCCATGGTCGGGCGCGGCACCTTGGCCAGCCATTCCTCCAGCTCCTTGACGTGCTCGGCCTCTTCCTCGGCGAATTCGCGGGCCAGGGCACAGACGTCGGGATCGGCGGAATCGGCGGCGCTGTTGTTGTAGAATTCCCAGCCGCGCCGTTCGTTGGCCAGGGCGAATTGCAAAGCGTGGAACGGCGTCATCAGGTAATGGGTGCCGGTGAAATCGCCGACCTCGGGCGGGTTGGGGGCGTTCCAGCGGTATTCCCAGCTTTTCAGCCGCGGCAGCGGCTGGAAGCGTTCGGCGCGTTCCTGCACCGATTGGGCATGCTTGCGCGAAAAGTCGCTCATCTGGCGGAACAGCACCGCCACTTCCGGGTTGTTGTGCACTTCCATCACGTCCGCCAGTTCCTCGTAGCGGTCGCCGGCCTCGATCTCCAGGGCGATGGAATGGGCCAGGAACAGGGCAACCTTGGTCGTCATCGGCTGTGTCCTCCATGGCAGGTTGCGCCGAGTATGCCGCAATGCGCGGGGTCCGGCCATACCCATTTAAAAAATGTGGTCTTTTTCCCGGCGCCAGCGCACAGGTGCAAAAGCCGCGCATCCGTGCCAGAATCCCCCATAGGACATTGTGGGGATGCCGAATGGAGCATATCGAGCTGTTCGAGCGGTTGGGGCTGGCGCTGGCCATCGGCCTGCTGATGGGCGTGGAACGCGGCTGGCAGGCCCGCGACGCCGCCCATGGCGGACCGCTGGCCGGTATCCGCACCTTCGCGCTGATCGGCCTGCTGGGCGGGGTGTGCGGTTGGCTGGGGCAGGTGGTGGGGCCGTTCGTGCTGGCCGCCGGCTTCCTGGCCCTGGTGGCGATTGTGGTCAGCGCCCATGTGGTGCGGGCGGGCAGTGGCGACCAGAATGTCGGCGTCACCACCCAGGTCGCGGAAGTCGTCGCCTTTGCCCTGGGCGCCATGGTGGCGCTGGGCGAGGGCTCGGCGGCGGCGGCGGGCGGCGTGGTCGCCACCGCGCTGTTGGGCGCCAAGGACACCCTGCATGGCTGGCTGCGCAAGCTGGAACAGTTGGAACTGCGCGCCGCCATCAAGCTGCTGCTGATTTCCGTGGTGTTGCTGCCGGTTCTGCCCAACCGGGGCTACGGCCCCGAGCAGGTGCTGAACCCCTATCACCTGTGGCTGCTGGTGGTGATGGTGGCGGGCATTTCCTTCACCGGCTATTTCGCCATCAAGATCGCCGGGCCGCGCATCGGCAGTCTGCTGACCGGGGTGTTCGGCGGCCTGGCCTCCAGCACCGCGCTGACCGTGTCCTTCGCCCGCATGGGGCGGGAAAGCCCGGGCATGCAGTCGCTGCTGGCGGCGGGCGTCGCCCTGGCCAACACCACCATGTTCGTCAGGTTGTGGCTGATCGTCTTCCTGCTCAATCGCGGCATCGGCGAACGGCTGGCGCTGCCGTTGGGCTGCATGGCGGTGGCCGGGCTGGCCGCCACCTGGATGCTGTGGCGGTCGCGCATCGAGGACGGCAAGCCCGGCGCCGCCGGGCTGTCCAACCCGTTCGAACTGGGCATGGCCATCAAGTTCGCCGCCCTGCTGGCGCTGGTCATGCTGGCGTCCAAGCTGCTGCAAAGCTGGGCCGGGTCCACCGGCCTGTATCTGCTGGCGGCGGGTGCCGGTCTGGCCGACGTGGACGCGGTGGCGCTGTCCATGGCCCAGATGGGCGGCAAGTCGGTGGCGTTGAACGTGGCGGCGACCGCCATCACCATCGCCGCCTTCGTCAATACCGGCGTCAAGGTGGCGCTGGTGTCGGGGCTGTGCGGCGGCCTGATGGCCCGCCGCATCGGCCTGTCCATGGGCGGCATGGTCGTGGCGGGTGCGCTGGGCCTGTCGATGCGTTGGCTGGGGGTCTGAATGGACGACAAGGCGGGCAAGACGCTGGACAATGTGGTGGTGGGCTATTTCCGGGCGCCGGACCCGGACGGCGTGGTGGCGGCCTTCGCCGCCGAGCCGGTGGATGAAAGCTGGCGGGCACAGACGGTGCTGACCCTGCCGGTGTTCCTGGCGCAAGTGATGGACGGCGCCCCCCGGATGGCCGCCGCCCTGGTGGATGCGGTGCGTGGTGGCGACGCGGTCAAGGTCGAGGTGGTGGCCCAGGCCCTGAACTATTCCCACCACCCCGAACGCCGCCGGCTGATGGAATCGCTGGTGGGCGAGGCGGCGGCGGGGGCCATGGATGCCGCCGGGGCCGATTTCAAGACCTTCGCCGTCACCCATCCGGTGCATGTGGACATGCTGTGGGCGGCGTTCTTCGCCACCGGCGATGGCGCCTATGTGGGGCGTATCGCCGGGTTGCTGGACGGCTGGATGCCGGAAAGCCAGATGCAGCCGCTGCTGGCGGTGGCGGCGCGCGACGAGGCGGCGGCCAAGCGGGCCATGGCGGGCGTGCTGGCCGAGACGGCGCAATGGAGCCTGTCGGCCCACGCCCGCGACTTCACCGAAATCCGCACCGCCCTTGCCGCCCACGCCGCCCGCCGCGACGGCCTGGGCTCGGCCCTGGCGGCGAAGATTCTGGCCGGGGTGGCGAATTAGGGGAAGGTTCCCCGGAACGAAAAAAGGTTCATCGCGGATTTGCGGGTCTGTTGGCCCAGCAACCGTTTGCGTCATGCCCGGACTAGATCCGGGCATCCACGCGGCACCACCTGCTCCCGTCTTTCCGCTGAGCTGCCTGCGGACAAACGTGGATGGCCGGGTCAAGCCCGGCCATGACGAGCACTTCCCCGGAATTCCGCGATGAACCAAAAAAACGGCGGCCCTTTTGGGGCCGCCGTTTCTGTTTTTCCGTCACGCAGTCTCAGCCGAAAGCCTTGAAGGCGATGATGGTGAAGGTGTCCTTGACCCCGGGCAGGGTCTGGATGGTTTCCACCACGAACTGCCCCAGATCCTGATCGTCGTCCAGATAGCATTTCAGCATCAGGTCGTACTGGCCCGAGATGGAATGGACCTCGGAAACCTGTTCCAAATCCACCGCCTCGTCCGCGACCTGATAGGCGCGGCCCAATTCGCACTTCACCTGAACGAAGATGGTCTGCATGGCGTGCTTACTCCTCGCCGTCCTCGCGCTCGGCCTCGGCCTCTTCCTTGGCGGAGCGCGGGGCGATCTTGGGCACTTCGCGCAGGATGAAGTCGGGGACGTGCTCGCCAAAGCCGATGACGCCATCGCGGTGGGTCATCTCGCCGATGCCCAGTTCGTCCACGCGGCCGCGACGGCGGTCGCGGCGGTCGTCACGGCGGCTTTCCTCGCGGCGGGGGCGGTCGTCGTCCCGGCGGCTTTCTTCCCGACGGGGGCGGTCCTCGTCACGGCCGCGACGGCTGCGCGGGGCGCGTTCCGGCTGCGGGGCGCGCTCGGGCTGTTGCTGCGGCGCTTCGGCCTCGACCACGGTTTCGGCTTCGGCGGCGGGCGCCTCGGCGTCGCGGCGGCCACGGCGCGGGCGCCGTTCCTCGGTGGTCTTGCCGCTGTCGCGGGTGCGGTCCTTGCCGCCCCGGCCGCGGCGCTTCGGTTCCATGTCCAGTTCCAGGGCGGGCACGCCCTCGACTTCCAGACGGGGAATGGCGTTGCCGATCAGCTTTTCGATGGCGGCCACGAACTTGCCGTCGTCGGGGCTGGCGATGGTGTAGGCGCGGCCCGTCTCACCGGCGCGGCCGGTGCGGCCGATGCGGTGGACGTAATCCTCGGCGTGGATCGGCACGTCGAAATTGAAGACGTGGCTGACCGCCTTGATGTCGATGCCGCGCGCCGCGACGTCCGAGCACACCAGCAGCCTGGCCTCGCCGGACTTGAACTTGCCCAGCGCCTCCAGGCGGGCGGGCTGGTTCATGTCGCCGTGCATCTGCACCACGTCGAAATGGTGCTTCTTCAGCGAACGGAACAGGATGTCCACGTCGCGCTTGCGGTTGCAGAAGATGAAGGCGTTCTTGACGTTCTCGACGCGGATCAGGTGGCGCAGGGTTTCGCGCTTGTCCAGATCCTCGACCACCGCCAGGAATTGTTCGATGGTGGTCGCGGTCGAAGACGCGGCCGCCACGGTGATTTCCTTGGGGTTCATCAGGAATTCGTCGGCCAGCTTGCGGATTTCCGGGCCGAGCGTCGCCGAGAAGAACAGGGTCTGGCGGATCTTCGGCAGCAGCGACACGATGCGCTGGACGTCGGGGATGAAGCCCATGTCCAGCATGCGGTCGGCTTCGTCGATCACCAGAACCTTGATGTCGTTCAGCAGGATGCGGCCGCGCTCGAACATGTCCAGCAGGCGGCCGGGGGTGGCGATCAGCACGTCCACGCCGCGATCCAGGATGGCGACCTGGTCGCTCATGGATTCGCCGCCGATGATCAGCGCCTTGGCCAGTTTGTGGTATTTGCCGTACTTGTCGAAATTCTCGGCCACCTGGGCGGCCAGTTCGCGGGTGGGGGCCAGGATCAGCGAGCGCGGCATGCGCGCCTTGGCCCGGCCACCGGCCAGGATCTCGATCATCGGCAGGGTGAAGCTGGCGGTCTTGCCGGTACCGGTCTGGGCGCAGCCCAGCACGTCCCGGCCCATCAGCACGACGGGAATGGCCTGTTCTTGGATGGGAGTGGGCTTGGTGTAGCCCGATTCCTCGACGGCCTTGAGAAGCTCGGGGCTCAGGCCCAGATCAGCGAAGTCCATGGGGTTCGGCAGGCCGTCCAGGCGGCTGGAGTCGTTGGATTGAGTCATATGCGGCGGGATAATAGGGGTTCATGCGCCGCTGTCAACGTCGGAACGCCGTGGGTTGGCGCGACGCGTGCCGTGGGCTAGGCTTTCCGCCAACCAAATAACGGAGGACGCCCCATGCTGATCGATGCCGCCCGTTCGCTGTTCCTGCTGGTGGACGTTCAGGAAAACCTTGGCCCGGTGGTGGCCGATCCCCGCGCGGTCTACCGCAATTGCGGCCTGCTGCTGCGTGCCGCCAACCGGCTGGGCGTGCCGGTGCTGGTGTCCGAGCAATACCCCAAGGGCCTGGGGCCGACCCTGGGTGAATTGCGTCAGTTGGTGCCCGACGACGCGGTAATGACCAAGATGCATTTTTCCTGCGCCGCCGACCCGGCCATCGCCGCCCGGGTGCGCGGCCTGGGCCGCGACCAGATCGTGGTGGCGGGGACCGAGGCCCATGTCTGCGTGCTGCAAACCGCCCTGGGCTTCAAGCAGGCGGGCTATCAGGTGTTCGTGGCGGGCGACGCCTGTTCGTCGCGGGTTGCCGCCAACCATGCCTCGGCCCTGGCGCGCATGGCCGCCTGCGGCGTGCAGGTGGCGACCACCGAAAGCGTGGTGTTCGAATGGCTGCACGTCGCGGGCACGCCCGAATTCAAGGATCTGATCGCCCTGATCAAGTAGGAGTATCGCCATGAGCCGCGATCTGGTGCTGCTGCCCGGACTGCTGAACGATTCCCGCCTGTGGTCGGCCCAGGTGGCGGCGCTGGCGCCCCTGGCCCGCTGCATGGTCGCCGACCTGACCCTGGACGATACTTTGGCGGCCATGGCCGAACGGGTGCTGGCCGCCGCGCCGCCGCGTTTCGCCCTGGCCGGGCTGTCCATGGGCGGCTATGTCGCCCTGGACATCCTGCGCCGGGCGCCCGAGCGGGTCGAGCGGCTGGCCCTGGTGGACACCACCGCGCGGCCCGACACCCCGGAACAGAGCCAGCGCCGCCGCGACGCGGTGGCCCTGGCCCATGCGGGCGGTTTCGACCGCATCATGCCGACCATGCTGCCGCTGCTGGTGCATCCCGACCATCTGGCGCTGGAACGGGTGGGCGGTCTGGCCAAGGACATGGCCCGCGCCGTCGGCCCCGATGGCTTCGCCCGCCAGCAGAACGCCGTCATGCACCGCCCCGATGCCCGCCCCGGCCTGCCGCGAATTCCCTGTCCGACCCTGGTGCTGGTGGGCGCCGACGACGCGGTGACGCCGCTGGACCGCGCCGAGGAAATGGCCGAGCTGATTCCCCAGTCCCGCCTGGAGGTTGTGGAGAAATGCGGGCATCTGTCGCCATTGGAACAGCCGGACGCAGTCTCGGCGGCCATGGCGGCGTGGCTTCGGCAGTAATACGGATAAAATTGTGAGTATTTTAACCGCCTCGCTCTATTGGAAGAGGTGCGCATTGCGTCTATGATTAGGCGATGGGCAGGAATGCCGGAAGCAAATCCGGCATCCGGGGAGGCGTGTCATGGGCTCGCGTGGACCAAAGCTGTTGCGGCGGACGACCAACGTCGTCCTGGACGCCTTGTTGCAGGCGGCCGATACCGCCTATCCCGGCAAACCGCTGAGCCGCGACATCCTGCACGACATCGTCGACGGACTGAAGATTTCCGGCCAGTTCGACGAATTCTACCGCCGCGCCTATCGTGAACTGATGGAAGTGGTGGACGAGGAAAAGCTGGAACAGCGCCGCCAGAACGCCTTTGGCCGCCTGATGGTGCATCCGCTGAGCGAGCTGTTCCACAAGGACATTCTCAGCCGCGACATCCTGCCCAACATCTTCTCGTTCCTGCATCTGGTGCTGGGCGACGACGCCGAGATCTACGGCGAACGCTGCCTGAAGCGGGTGCGCGATCTGCGCGAGGAATTGGGCGAGGATTTCAGTTGGGACGTCTTTTACGACGACCCCGAGGCCAAGGTGGTGATGTGGCGCACCCTGGTGCGCATCGCCGAGTCCTTCAAGCGCTGGGACGTGCGCAAGGACTGGTTCATGAAGCTGATGCAGTACACCCCCAGCACCGTCAGCCTGGGCCAGAGCGCCTTTGTCGTGCGCGAGCATGGCGGCCATCACGACGAGCCGCACATCTTCAACAACCACCATTTCTGCGCCTTCTTCCAGGCGCTGTTCTCGCCGCTGACCGACATGGACAAGGCGGACGAGAAACATTTCCGCGAGATGTTCGGCACCGACCCCCACCACCTGATCGGCCATTTCCTGGTCCATCTGGCGGCGTGCGAGGTTTGACGGGCTGCGGAAAAATTTTGGTTCTTCACGGATGTGCGGGGAGGCTTGCCGCCCAACCCATTGCGTCATGCCCGGCCATGACGAGCACTTCCCCGCACATCCGTGATGAACCAAAATTTTTGAACGCCCCGTTTTTCCGCAATCTGCTACCGCCCCGACAGCCGCAGCATTTCCTCGATGGTCATGGCCAGGAACGGCGCGCGGGCGCGTTCCTCCAGATTGTCCAGCAGGCGGTTGACGGATTGGGCGTCGCGGCCGGGGACGACGCCGGGCGGGTCGGCGGGCTCGAACAGGGTGACGATGTCCAACAGCGTGGTGCGGTGGGTATCGCCGACGAAGCGATAGCCGCCGCCCGCGCCGCGCGCCGCCTCGACCAGTCCCGAATGGGTCAATCCGGTCAGCACCTTGGCCAGATGGTTGAGCGACAGCCCATGCCTTTCCGCGATCTCGCCCGCCGAAATGGCCCGGCCGGGATCGGCCGCCAGTTCGGCGATGGCAAGAATGGCGCAACGCGTCGCCTTGTGCAGCCGCATGGGCGATGCTCCCTGACAGTTCCATGACGGTTCTAGCGCGCCCGGCGGGGTCGTGCAGTAGAATTCCGTCTATTTCCGACTTTGCGACTTAGTCTTTCTGCGAAACAATATTTCTGGAAAATACTGTGATCCGGCAAAGCATTGGCCCGACATGAAAACGGGTGTACAGTATTTCATCCCTTTCTGAAGCAAGGGGGATGCGATGCCGGGAAACGATGCCGATGGCGGGGCGCCCGCCATCCTGGACCGGGACGGGCTGGGCCGACTGATCGCGCTGTTGCAGGGGCGGGGCTACCGGGTGCTTGGCCCCCGCGCCGTCGATGGCGCCATCTCTTACGATGATATCGCCCATGTGGACGACCTGCCCGCCGGGTGGGGCGACGAACAGGATGGCGGCCGTTATCGGCTGGTGCCGCGCGGCGACGGCGCGTTGTTCGGCTATACCGCCGGGGCGCAGGGCTGGAAACGTTTTCTGTACCCGCCGCGCCAGAAATTGTTCGCGGCCGAACGGCGGGGCGGCGGCTTCAGCGTCGAGCCCCCGACGCGGGAAGAGGCGCCGCTGGCGCTGATCGGTGTTCGCGCCTGCGAACTGGCGGCGCTGGCGGTGCAGGGGCGGGTGTTCGGCGACAGGAATTATCCCGATCCCGGCTATCAGGCGCGGCTGGCCGCTGCCCTGGTGGTGGCGGTGGAATGCGGCCGGGCGGGTGGCACCTGTTTCTGCGCCGCCACCGGCACCGGTCCCGAGGTCACGTCCGGCCACGATATCCGCCTGCTGGAACTGAAGGGCTGCCGCTTCCTGGCCGAAGCGGGCAGCGAACGCGGGCGCGAGGTGTTGGCGGCGCTGCCGCTGGTTCCGGCCGTCGCCGCCGATCTGAAGGCCGCCGCCGCCTTGCGCAAGGCGGCGCGGACCCAGGGCCGTGGCCTGGACCGCGACACCGCCCAGGCGTTGCAGACCATGCCCGACCATCCCCGCTGGGATGATGTGGCGGCGCGCTGCCTGAGTTGCGGCAATTGTACCATGGTCTGCCCGACCTGCTTCTGCTCGACCGTCGAGGATGTCACCGACCTGACCGGGCAGCGGGCGGAACGCTGGCGGCGCTGGGATTCGTGCTTCTCGGTGGAGTTCTCGTACATCCATGGCGGCTCGGTGCGGACCGAGGCCAAGTCGCGCTATCGCCAGTGGATCACCCACAAATTGTCCACCTGGCACGACCAGTTCGGAAGCTCGGGCTGCGTCGGCTGCGGCCGTTGCATCGCCTGGTGCCCGGTGGGTATCGACATCACCGCCGAGGTCGCGGCCATCGCCGCCAGCCGCCATTGAGGCCGCGGCCTTAGCAGCGTGTGATGAAGAATAAATTCACCACAGAGACACAGAGGCACAGAGAGAGTGGAGCCGTGGCGAACGAATTACCTCAATTCTGGCGGGTATCTCTGTGCCTCTGTGTCTCTGTGGTTCAATCCCTTGTCAGGGCAGCGGCCCCCGCCCGGCAAGGGGCAATACGGCGCCTGGCGCCGGTATCAAAGCGGGAGGATCGTCATGGTCAAGACCCAGGATCTCGCTCACCTGATCGACCAGCACCCGTTCTTCGCCGATCTGGAGCCCGCCTTGCGTGCCGCCCTGGTGTGCTGCGCCGCCAACGAACGTTTCGCGGCGGGGGAGCATCTGTTCCGCACCGGCGCCGAGGCCCGCAAATTCTATCTGATCCGCGAAGGCCGGGTGGCGGTCGAGGTCGAACCGCCGGTGCGTCCGCCCATCATCCTGGAAACCCTGTCCGCAGGCGACGTGCTGGGCTGGTCGTGGCTGGTGCCGCCCTATCGCATTGCTTTCGACGCCCGCGCCCAGACCGGGGTTCGGGTGTTGTCCTTCGATGCCGCCTGCCTGCGTAAATCCATGCAGGCCGATCCGGCCCTGGGCTATGCCGTGCTGCACCGCTTTTTGCCGGTGATGGCCCATCGTCTGTCGGCGGCGCGCATGCAATTGCTGGATCTGTACGGTCCGCCGCTGGCCCCCAAGGAGAAGAAGGACAAGAAGGACAAGGCGAAAAAGGACAAGAAGAAGGGCAAGGAATCATGAATGCCGCCGATCCCATGCTGCCGCGCCTGTTCCGCGTGGAAAAGGTCCGGCGCGAATTGTCCGACACCTTCACCATGGAACTGGTGGCCGAGGACGGCTGGGAATTCGCCTATGATCCCGGCCAGTTCAACATGCTGTACGTGTTCGGGGTGGGCGAGATTCCCATCTCCATCTCCGGCGATCCCGCCGACCGCTCGCGGCTGGTGCACACCACCCGGGCGGTCGGCATGGTCAGCCAGGCCCTGGACGAGTTGAAGGCGGGCGACAGCATCGGCGTGCGCGGCCCGTTCGGCACCGCCTGGCCGGTCGAGGCCGCCTATGGCCGCGACCTGATCTTCGTGGCGGGCGGCGTCGGTCTGGCGCCGCTGCGCCCGGCCATCTATCACGCTTTGGCCAACCGCGACCGCTATGGCCGGGTCATGGTGCTGTACGGCGCCCGCACGCCCGAGGACATCCTGTTCCGCAAGGAACTGGAACGCTGGCGCGGCCGTTTCGACATGGACGTTCTGGTCACGGTCGACCGCGCCACCGGCAAATGGAGCGGCAACGTGGGCGTCGTCACCAATCTGGTGATGAAGGGCGGTTTCGACCCGCAACAGACCACCGCCTTCATCTGCGGCCCGGAACTGATGATGCGCTATGGCGCCCAGGCCATGGAAAAACGCGGCGTCGGCCGCGACCACATCTGGCTGTCCATGGAACGCAACATGAAATGCGGCTGCGGCCTGTGCGGCCATTGCCAATGGGGGCCGCATTTCGTGTGCAAGGACGGGCCGGTGTTCCGCTACGACCGCATTGTTGATTTGTTCGCGGTGTCTGAACTGTGATGCCCGATCCCGGCGGGATCGGGCCTAGGCCCAAGGGGCCGCGCGGCTTATGCCGCGGAAGGCAAGTGTTTCGGAGAAACACGCCCGCCGCCTGAGGGCGTGATGAAAAGGAGGCCGACCATGGCCGACCGTAAGAAGCCCAAGCTTGCGGTGTTCAAGTTCTCGTCCTGCGACGGGTGCCAGTTGACCTTGCTGGATTGCGAGGACGAGTTGCTGGCCCTGGCCGGGGAAGTGCGCATCAGCCATTTCCTGGAAGCGACGCGCCGGGTCGAGAAAGGGCCTTACGACGTCACGCTGGTGGAGGGCTCCATCACCACGCCGCACGACATCCAGGCCATCCGCGAGGTGCGGCGGCAGTCGCGGGTGCTGATCGCCATCGGCGCCTGCGCCACGGCGGGCGGTATCCAGGCGTTGCGCAACTTCGCCAACGTGAAGGAATTCATCCGCAAGGTTTACGCCCATCCCGAATACATCGACACCCTGACCACCTCGACCGCCATTTCCGATCATGTCTCGGTGGATTTCGAACTGCGCGGCTGCCCCATCAACAAATATCAGTTGCTGGAGGTGCTGAACGCCGCCCTGAACGGCCGCCGCCCCAACATCCCGCGCCATTCGCAATGCATGGAATGCAAGGAAAATGGCGTGGTCTGCCGCATGGTGGCGACCGGCGAGGCGTGCCTGGGGCCGGTGACGCAGGCCGGATGCGGCACCCTGTGCCCCGGCATCAATCGCGGCTGCTACGGCTGTTTCGGTCCCGCCGAGATGCCCAATACCGCGTCGCTGGCCGCCGCCCTGGCCGCCCAGGGCCGCGACGGCGGCGAGATCCGCCGCCTGTTCCGCAGTTTCAACGCCAACGCCGAGGCGTTCCGCAAGGAGGGCGACAGCCATGGCTGACACCCGCACCATCAAGGTCGAGGCCCTGGCCCGCGTCGAGGGCGAGGGCTCGTTGTCGGTGAAGATCCGCGACGGCAAGGTCAAGGAATTGCGCTTCGGCATCTTCGAACCGCCGCGTTTCTTCGAGGCGTTCCTGAAGGGCCGCGACTTCCGCGAGGTGCCCGACATCACCGCCCGCATCTGCGGCATCTGCCCCATCGCCTACATGATGGGGGCCAGTCAGGCCATGGAGGACATCCTGGGCCTGACGGTGACGCGGCCCATCCGCGATTTGCGGCGGCTGGTCTATTGCGGCGAATGGATCGAAAGCCATGCGCTGCACGTCTACATGCTGCACGCCCCCGATTTCCTGGGGCTGGATGATGCGCTGGAATTGGCGCGGATCGACCGGGGGCTGGTGGAAAAGGCGCTGCGGCTCAAGAAGATCGGCAACGATATCCTGGAGATCGTCGGCGGCGGCCGTGCCATCCATCCGGTCAATCTGCGGGTCGGCGGTTTCTACAAGGCGCCGTCGCGCAAGGCGGTGCGGGCGCTGGAAAGCGATCTGGAATGGGCGCTGGAAACCTCGGTCGCCACGGTGGCGCTGGTGGGCGGTTTCGATTTCCCCGACATCCAGCAGGACTACACCTTCATGGCCCTGCGCCATCCCGACGAATACGCCATCCACGAAGGGCGGCTGGCGACATCGGCCGGGCTGGACGCGCCGGTTTCCGCCTTCCTGGACCATGTCGAGGAAGAGCATGTGAAATGGTCCAACGCCCTGCACGGCTTCGCCCGCGACGGCGGCGCCCATCATGTGGGGCCGTTGGCCCGCTATGCCGTCAACCATGACAAGCTGTGCGACACCGCCCGCGCCGCCGCCGCCGCCGCCGGGCTGGGGCCGGTGGTGCGCAACCCGTTCCAAAGCATCGTGGTTCGCGCCGTGGAACTGGTGCAGGTCTGTGCCGACGCCCTGGCCCTGGTGCGCGGCTATGAGGCACCGGATTCCCCCTTCGTCGAAGCCGCCATCCGCGCCGGGGAAGGCCACGGCTGCACCGAGGCGCCGCGCGGCCTGTGCTATCACCGCTACCGCATCGACAAGGCGGGCGGCGTGCTGGACGCCCGCATCGTGCCGCCCACCAGCCAGAACCAGAAGGTGATCGAACTGGATCTGATGAAGGTGGTGCAGGCCAATCTGGACCAGTCCGACGATATCCTCAAATGGCGGGCCGAACAGGCCATCCGCAATTACGACCCGTGCATTTCCTGTGCGACCCATTTCCTGAAACTGACGGTGGATCGCGGGTGATACCCCCACCCCGGCCCTCCCCCGCCATGGGCGGGGGAGGGGGATAACGGATTTCCTCCCCCAACTTGCTTGGGGGAGGGCTGGGGTGGGGGTATTGTGTCCGCATGGCCCGCCTGACACCCGAGATGAAAGCGCGTTGCCGCACTTTGCGCCTGACGGCCACACCGGCCGAGCGGGCCTTGTGGCGTCTGGTGACGTCTTCTTTTCCGCAATGGCGTTTTCGCCGCCAGCACCCGCTTGGTCCTTATATCCTGGATGTGGCGTGCGTTCAGGCCCGGTTGGCGCTTGAGGCGGATGGCGGGCAGCATGCGGAGAACGGCCATGACCGGCAACGCGACGGGTTCCTGGCCGAGCGCGGATGGCGGGTGCTGCGGCTGTGGAATCAGGAAATCCTGGACGCGCCGGATCAGGTGACAGACATCATCGCGCAGGCGTTGATAGCCGGGAAATAGAGCTTTTCTCGTTGGCCGGGGCTGGGGTTTGGCGGTAAAACCCGGCCATCATGATGCTGACGCCCGTCAACCACGACACCCTGCGCCCGCTGCTGCCGGAATTCCGGGCGGCGCTGTCCGATTATCCCTTGGCGGTCAAGGTGTTCGACCGCGTCACCGCCATCGTTCCCGACGGCGATCTGATGACGCTGTCCACCGATGCCAAGCATCACGCCGACGGCGTCGAACTGTGCCGCCAGTTCGGTTTCGGCATTCTGGACGTGGACCCCAAGACGCATTTCACCTGGGACGGCGTCAATGTCGCCATCCGCATGGAACCCAGCGTGCTGATCCACGAGGTCGCCCATTACCAATTGGCGGCGCCCGAACGGCGCGCGGTGCTGGATTTCGGCCTGGGCTGCGGCCCGGAAAGCGGCAAGCGGGAGCAGGCCGACGCGGTGCAGACCCTGTTCTGTCCCGAGCGCGACGTGGAAGAGGCGCTGTGCTCGTTGCTGGGCATCCTGTGGGAAGCCCAGTTGGGCCAGCCCGCCATCCTGGCCTTTCTGGAACAGAACTGGATGGAAGGCGGCGCCAACCTTCAGAACGTCGGCCATTTCAAGAAGATCGTGCGCTGGTTGCGCGCCATGGAACTGATCGACGACGACGGCGCCCCCACCCGCAATCTGCGTACCGAGGGCGACGACACCTTCTTCACCCGCTGGTTCGCCGATAATCAATGAGCCTGCTGGTCCTCGGCATCGGCCATCCCTTCCGCGGTGATGACGGGCTGGGGCCGCTGGTGGCCGAGCGGGTGGCGGCGTTGGCCCGGCCCGGCGTGACGGCCTTCGCCCATCATGGCGAGGGCACCAGCCTGATGGAAAGCTGGAACGGCTTCGACGCCGTGGTGCTGGTGGATGCCACCCGCTCCGACGCGGCGCCGGGCACCATCCGCTGCTGGGACGCGGCGGCGCAAAGCCTGCCCGCCGCGTTGTTCCCCAAAAGCAGTCATGTCTTCGGTTTGGCCGAAGCGGTGGAAATGGCCCGCCTGCTGGGCCGCCTGCCGCCGCGCCTGATGGTGATCGGCGTCGAGGGCAAGAACTTCACCCCCGGCGCCACCCTGTCGCCCGAGGTGGCGGCAGCGGTGGAACCGGTGGTCGGGATGATTCTCGGATAGAGCGAGGCGCCTTATCCGAGGCGCCTCGCTCATGCGGCCATTGAGGCCGCGGCCAAGCCCGCGGAGGCGGGCGCCCGGCGAGGGACAATTATAGCCCTTACTCCGCCGCCAGCTTGGGGCGGGCGATGGCGGCGCCCGGCCAGAAGCGGCCCGAGGCGAAGCGGTACTGGTTCACATAGGGCAGGTCCACGCCCAGGCGTTCGGCGGCGTGCCACACCCAGCGCGGGTTGTCCAGGAAGCCGCGGCCGATGGCGACCATGTCGGCCTTGCCCTCGGCGACCACGCTTTCCGCCTGTTCCGGCGTGGCGATCAGACCGACGGCGCGCACCGGCAGGCCCGACGCCGTGCGGATGGCCTGGGCCAGATGCACCTGATACAGCGGTCCGACCGGAATGTCGGCCTTGGGCACCACGCCGCCCGACGACACGCAGACATAATCGATCCCGGCCTTGGCGAATTCGCGGGCATAGATTTCCGATTCCGCCAGCGTCAGGCCGCCCTCGGTCCAGTCGGTGGCGCTGATGCGGATGCCCAGCGGCTTGCCCTGCGGCCACACCGCGCGCATGGCGCGGATCACTTCCAGCGGGAAGCGCATGCGGTTTTCCAGGCTGCCGCCATAGGAATCGGTGCGCTTGTTGGCCAGCGGCGACAGGAACTGGTGCAGCAGATAGCCGTGGGCCGAATGCACTTCGATGGCGTCGAACCCGGCGCGCAGGGCGCGCTTGGCGGAATCGGCGAAGGCATCGCGCAGGCGGGCCAGACCGGCCTCGTCCAGGGCTTCGGAATCCGGCCAACCTTCGTCGAACGGGTCGGCGGACGGGGCAACGTTGGTCCAGGCGCCGGTGGGGCCGCCGCCATTCCACGGCATGTCGGCGGCGCCCTTGCGCCCGGCATGGCCCAATTGGATGGCGATGCGGCTGTTGCCGAAGCTCTTCAGCCTGGCGACCAGGGCGGTCAGCGCCGCCTCGGTGGCGTCGTCGTAAAGGCCCAGGCAATAGGGGCTGATGCGGCCTTCGGGGGCGACACCGGTCGCCTCCAGCACGATCATGCCGGGGCTGGACGCGGCCAGGGCGCCGTAATGCTGAAGGTGCCAGTCCTGGGCGACGCCGTCCTTGGCGCTGTACTGGCACATGGGGGCCACCACCACGCGGTTGGGCAGGGTCAGACCGGCCAGGGTGATGGGGGTGAACAATTGGGACATGGGAAGGCTCCTTGTGTCCTTGCGAGATTTGTACCGATTGTTCTCATATTCCCGGCCGTTGGGGAAGGGGGTGGTTTGGCAACTCAGTTTTTCCATTCCGGAAACGGCTCGCCATGGTCCGCCCCCTTTTCAGACGGCGGCGGCCTTCCTATGTGTCAAGACGACGCAACGAGCTTTCGACCCATGGCCGCCATTCACGACATCCGTTTCGAGCGACTGGCCCGCGAGGCCGCCGACCGGCCGCTGCCGCTGTGCGCCGAGGATCTGGACTATCTGACCCGCCACTTGCAGGCGGTGGGCGCGGCCTTCGGCTGCCGCGCCGTGCCGGACGTGCCGCTGCGTTACCTTGGCGGCCGCACCATCGCCCGCCATCTGGCGCGGCTGCGCGCCAGTGTCCAGGTCGTGACCTTCGAACAGCAACTGGCGCTGGGCCGCCTGGAAAGCGTGTTCCGCCTGATCGCATCGGCGACGCGGCTCAGCCATCTCGCCGCCGATCGATCCAAGGCTTAAGCCTTCGGCGTCGGGTACTTTTCCTTGAGCACGTCCCACCCGGCGGCCGAGGCGGCGCGGCCGCCGTCCAGCTTGGCCGCCGCCGCCTCGATGCGGGCGATGCGTTCGCGGGTGCCGGGGTGGGTCGAGAACAGCGAGGTGGTTTCGTTGCCCGATTCCGGGTACAGCCGCATCAGGGTGCGGAAGAAATCGTCGGCCCGCGCCGGGTCGTTGCCGGTCTGCTGGAAGATACGCAGGATGTGGGCGTCGGCCTCGAATTCATGGTCGCGGGAATAGCCGGTCAGGATCATGGCGTACAGCGGCCCCTCCAGCGCCGTCAGCACCTCGCCGCCCAGGGCGCCGCCGCCCAGCCAGCCCGACAGCGCCTCCTTGCCCAGTCCGCCCAGCGAGGTCACGACCGCCTGGTTGCGGATCTGGTTCAGGGAATGGCCGTGATCGGCATGGCCGATCTCGTGGGCGACCACGCTGGCCAGTTCGTCGGGGTGGGCGCATTGGCGCACCAGTTCCGAATTCACCGCGATCTTGCCGCCCGGCAGTGCCCAGGCGTTGACCTGGGTGTTGTTCACCAGGGTGATTTCCCACGGCAGGGTCTTGCGGTCGGCGGCGGCGAACAGCGGCTGGGCGAATTTGCGCAGCGCCTCCTGCACGTTGCGGTCATCCACCGCGCCGCCCGACTTTTGCAGGTATTGCGGATAGAAGCTCTCGCCCATCTTGATCTCGTCGTCTTCGCCCGCGGTATAGGCGCCGACCACCTGGACGGCCGAATTGACCAGGGAATTCAGGCTGAACTGGGCATGGGCGGGCAGGGCGGCCAGGGTGGCGGTTCCGGCAAGGCCGGCAAGCAGGGAACGGCGCGAGGTCATGATGATGGAACTTACCCCTTGTTCGGCTTTTCGGGAATGCGGCATGTCCGATCCCTAAGTAATGCACCAGGACGGCTTTGCAAACCACCGTCGCGTCCATGACTGCCCGCCCTTGGTCGAGAGGGGTTAACCCTATCGTATAATCGACTTCGCTGGCCTTGAAATCGTGCAAGTAAAAAGCGTCAAAATACATCTGGATATTTTGTGGGTTTTTGCGGTGCGAAACGCGGGGCATCAAGTCCCGGATTGCCGGTCGGCGTCGATTGCCGCGATTGCCCGGGGGAGGAAGGTATGAGCGGGGAATTCGTCAGCCTGCTTGCCGCCGCGATTCTGCTGGCCGTGGCCATCGCCCGGGGGCGGCAATCCTTGTTGATGGCGGCTGTCATGGCCTATGCCGTGGTGGTTTCATGGATCATCCACCGTGATCTGGGGATGCTGATGCCCGCCTTGGGCATCGCCATCAGCCTGGGTCTGATGGGGTTGGTCCGGGTGGTCCTGCGCGAGACGTCGTCACAAGATGACACTGTTCGCGGCACGGCGACAAAAGTGAACACAAGTAATAGCGTGGTTGCGGAGAATATAGGGTCATAGCCCTATTGCTGACGGCCAGGGGCGGGCGGTATCATTTGTCATACGAATGATGAAACTCATGGTTGCAATCATGATCGCCCTCGCCAGGATCGCCCGCATTCCTTTTCGGACCGCACGCATGGCCGTGCCGTCGCCGGTGCGCGCCCTGGCCCTGGACATGGCCGCCGCCGCCATCGGCATCGGCATCGTCGCCCTGCCCATGCTGATGCTGGGGTTGCCGGGCTGATACTTAGGCCCAAGGGGCCGCGCGGCTTATGCCGCGGGAGGCGTCATGCCGAAGGCGGGCTCCGCCCGCAAGGGTTTCGGAGAAACCCGCCCGCCCCTGAGGGGCCCGGTGAGCGGTTCCGATCACCGGGATATGGTATGAGTCGCGCTTTGAGCGTCCGGCGGTTCATGCCATAACCCCGGCATGCCCATCCGCCGGAGGTCGCCCGCCATGCTGTCCCGCCGTCTGTTCCTGTCGTCGCTGGCCGCGCTGGCGGCGGTGCCCCGTGCCCGCGCGGCCGACGAATTGCGGTTGGGGGCGTTCTGGTCGATCACCGGCACCTACGCCTTCATGGGCGATCCGGAAAAGAAGACCCTGGAAATGCTGGTCGAGCAGACCAACGCCCGGGGCGGCGTGCTGGGGCGGCCGATCCGCCTGATCGGCTATGACGACGCCTCGGAGCCGGAACGGGCCATGAGCGCGGTCAAGCGGCTGATCGACAACGACCGCGTCGACCTGATCATCGGCGGATCGGGCACGCCGACCAGCATGGCGGTGCTGCCGCTGGTGGACAAGGCGGCCCTTCCCTATGTCTCCATGGGCGGCGGAATCGGCATCATCGAGCCGGTGCGCAAATGGACCTTCAAGGTTCCGCACACCGACCGCATGGGGGCGGAAAAGGTTCTGGCCGACCTCAGGCGGCGCGGCCTGACCCGGCTGGCGCTGTTGTCCGAGAACGTGGGCTTCGGCAAATCGGGCCGCGACCAGGTGCTGGCCCTGGCCCCCGCCTGGGGCATCCAGGTGGTGGTGGACGAAAGCTACGGCCCCAAGGACCCCGACGTCACCCCGCAACTGACCAAGGTGCGCGGCCGCGCCGACGTGGACGCGCTGTTCGTGTTCGGCACCGGCCAGGGACCGGCGGTGGTGACGCGCAACATCCGCCAGTTGGGCCTGACCCTGCCGGTCTATCAGTCGCACGGCGTGGCGTCGAAGGAGTTCCTGCGGCTGGTGGGCGGCGCCGCCGACGGCATGCGCCTGCCCGCCATGGCGCTGACCGTGGCCGAACAACTGCCAGACGGCGACCCGCAAAAGCCGGTGGCCCTGGCCTTCAAGGCCGAGTACGAGGCGCGGTGGAAGCAGGACGTGACCCATTTCGCCGGGCACGCCTATGATGCCTTCGCCATCGTGATGGACGCCCTGCGTCGCGCCGGAACCGCCGAGCGCGAGGCGGTGCGCGACGCGATCGAGACGACGCGCGGACTGGTCGGCACCGGCGGCGTGTTCACCATGGCGCCCAACGATCACCTGGGGCTGGGGCTGTCATCCTTCCACATGGTGGAAATCCGCCGGGGCGATTGGGTGCTGGTGGACTGATCCGTCAGTACGGGCATTCCGGGCGGCCGCACGATTTCAGCCGGGACGACCGCCAGGTGTTGCAGCGCGGGCACTTCACCAGATCCTGCACGCTTTCGCCATCGTCCACCGGCTCGAATTTCGGCTGGCCGCCGGGGACGGGCGGGCGGCGGTCGGCGCGGTCGCGCAGTTCCGCGACCCGTTGCAGGTACTTGAAGCCGAACCAGATAAGGGCGATGACCGCGACGGTCAGCAGGAATTTGGTGAACATGGCCGAAGTGTGGACCCGTGCCGAAAAGGGGTCAAGGGCGGGCTACAGCCCCCAACGGGCCCAGGCGGCGCGGTCCTCGAACGCGGCGATCAGGTCGTCGGCCCAGTGGCCGCGCGGCGTCAGCAGCCGCAGCCACGGCGCCCGCCGTCCGCCCACCGGACGCAGCCGCACATTGTCGCCGAAGCGGGTGCGCAGGGTGCCGCGCAAATCGCCCAATCCGTCCACCAGCCCCAGTTCGACCGCCTGCCGCCCGGTCCAGATGTCGCCGTTGAACAGGCTGTCCTCGGGCGCCTTCAACTTGCCGTCGCGGCGCAGGCGGACCCAATCCTTGAACCCGGCATGGATGTCGGCCTGCAACGCCTCCAGCCGCGCCACGTCCTCGGGGCGTTCGGGCAAGAACGGGTCCAGCATGCGCTTGCGCTCGCCCTGGGTGTGGACGCGCCGTTCGATGCCCAGCCGTTCCAGCGCCTGGGCGAAGCCGAACCCCGCCGACACCACGCCGATGGAGCCGACGATCGAGGCGGCATCGGCGTAAATCTCGTCGGCGGCCGTCGCCAGCCAATAGCCGCCCGACGCCGCCACGTCCTCGACGAAGGCGATCACCGGCACCTTGCGTTCGGCGGCGTGGTCGCGGATGCGTCTGGCGATCAGCGCGCTTTGCACCGGCGAGCCGCCCGGCGAGTTGATGGACAGCGCCACCGCCGCCAGACGCTTGGGCGCGAACGCCGCCTTGAGCGCGGCGGCCTGTCCGGTCAGGTTGAGGGCACCGCGCCCCAGGCCGCCCGAGGCGGCGATGATGCCGGACAGCCGCACCACGCTGACCACCGGCGGCGGCGAGATCAGGCGCCCGACGGCGCCGCTGAGCAAGGGAATAGCCATGTCTCAGACATAACGCGTCCGGCGATTTTCGCAAGTCACCCGAAATAGGCCGAGGGCGTGCGCCCCAGCGCTTTGCGGAACATGGCGGAAAAGGCGCTGGGGCTGTCATAGCCCAAATCCAGGGCGACGCTCAGCACCGGTTCGCCGCGCGCCAGCCGGGTCAGGGCGGCGATCAGCCGCACCTGCTGGCGCCAGCGGCCGAAGCTCATGCCGCAGGCGGCAATAAAGGCTCGCGCCGCCGTGCGTTCGGACAATCCCGCCCATGCCGCCCATTCCGCCAGTGGCCGTTTGTCGGCGGGATCGGCCAGCAGGGCATGGCAGATGCGGGCGATGCGCGGCTCGGACGGCATGGGCAGGTGCAGCGGCTGCGCCTCCAGCACCCGGATTTCCTCGACCGCCAGTTCCAGCAACAGGCGGTCGCGCGTGCTCGGCGCGTGCTGATCCACCGCCAGCGCCGCCAGGATCAGCTCGCGCAGCAACGCCGACACCGCCACCACCGCGCATTGCCGGGGCAGATCCGCCGCCCGCGCCGGGGTGATGAACAGGCTGCGCATGCGCACCTCGCCCGCCATGGTGATCCAATGCTCGATCCCGGCGGGCACCCACACGGCACGGGTCGGCGGCACCACCCAACTGCCCTGTTCGGTGCAGATGGTCATGGCCCCCGACACGGTGTGGATCAATTGCGCCCGGCGGTGGGTGTGGCGGGCGACCAAGGCGCCGTCGGCGTAATCCACCGCGCAGGCGAAGACCGGCAGCACCGCCGCGTCGATGCGCTCAAGAATGTCAGAATCACGACATTGCATGTCCTAACCCCGTGCGACGGCCAGATGATGCTGTCCTTACCATGGCAACACCAACAAACCCAAGCCATGGAGAAAAAAGCCATGCCCGCCAGCCGACGACGACTGGTCCTGTTCCTGAATATCGGTCACGCCATCGACCATATGGTCATGCTGATTTTTCCCACGGTGGCGCTGGCCCTGACCGCGCAATTCGGCCTGAGCTACGGCGAGGTTCTGGTGCTGTCGCTGGGCGGCTTCATCGCCTTCGGCGCCGGGGCGCTGCCTGCCGGATGGCTGGGCGACCGCTGGAGCCGCCACCGCATGATGGTGGTGTTCCTGGTGGGAACCGGCCTCGCCACCATGGCCTGTGCCCTGGCCGACGGCCCGGTGTCGCTGGCGGTGGGGCTGACGGTGATGGGGGTGTTCGGCTCCATCTATCACCCGGTCGGCAACGCCATGCTGGTAGCGCACGGCCAGGGCATGGGCCGCACGCTGGGCGTCAACGGTCTGTGGGGCAACATGGGATTGGCAGCGGCGGCGGTGCTGGCGGGCGGCCTGATGCAGGTGTGGGGCTGGCGTGCCGCCTTCGTGGTGCCGGGCGCGGTCTCGGTGGCGGCGGGTATCGCCTATGCCATCATGGTCCGCGACCCCGGCCCGGCCACCGCCGCCCCGGCCCGCCATGTCATGGGCGGGCGCGGCGACATGGTGCGGCTGTTCGTGGTGCTGATGGCCTCGACCGCCGTCGGCAGCCTGATCTTCAATGCCGCCGTGGTGTCCATGCCCAAGATCATCCAGGAGCGCCTGCCGCAACTGGCGGATTCGGCGGCGGGCATCGGTGGCGTGGTGTCGGCCATCTACGCCCTGGCGGCGGTGGCGCAATTGATCACCGGGCCGCTGATCGACCGCTACAGCCTGCGCCGGGTGCTGTTCGCGGTGGCGGTGGTGCAGCCGCCGCTGCTGCTGGCCGCCGCCTATGCCTGGGGCTGGAGCATGGCGGCGGTCGCCACGGTGGCGTTGTTCGCGGTGTTCGGCCAGATTCCGGTCAACGAAGCCATGGTCGGCCGCTATATCGCCGATTCCTGGCGCTCTCGGGTCTATGCCCTGCGCTATCTGGTGTCGTTCGGCGCCAGCGCGGTGGCTATTCCGCTGGTCGGCGCGTTGCACGCCAGCGGCGGCTTCACCGCTTTGTTCGTCACCCTGGCCGGGGCGGCCTTGGCCATGGTTGCCGTGGTGCTGGGCTTTCCCGCCGAGCGTCCGGCGGTGGCCGAGGCGGAAGCCTAAAACAACCCCGCGCCATCGCGCAGGATGGAATCGGCGATGGCGGTATAGCTGCCGTCGTCGTGGTGCAGCACCAGGCCGGGCTGCACCTCCAGCGGCGTTCTGGCATCCTTGCGGGCCGCCACCACCACACGGGTGGCGGCCTTGCCCGCCTTGGGCCATAGCGGGAAGACGCGGATTTCGCCGACCCGCAACGGATTCAACCCGGCCAGGATGTCGCCCAGCCGGTCGGCGCGGTGCACCACGAACAGCCGTCCCTTGGGTTTGAGGAAGCGCACCGCCTGCTTCAGCCACTCGGCCAGCGACACCTCTTCCATATGGCCGATGGCCTTGCTGGCGGCGGCGGGCGGGCGGATGGTGCCGGGCTCGTACCATGGCGGATTGGTGATGACGTGATCGAAGGCGTGATAGGGCACGCCGGGCGGCGGCGCGGTGATGTCGCCCAATTCCACCCGCAACCGTTCGCCCAGGCCGTTGGCGTCGGCGTTGGCGCGGGCCAATTCGGCCAGTTCCGGCTGAAGCTCCAGGCCGACCGCCTGTATTCCGGTCAACCGTGTCAGCAGGCACAGCGAGGCGGTGCCGACGCCGCACCCCAGATCCAGAACCGTCTGGCCGTCGCGGCCGGGTACGGCGGCGGCCAGGAACAGGGGGTCGGACCCGGCGCGATAGCCGTTGCGCGGTTGGCGGATCACCAGCCGTCCCCCCAGGAAATGGTCCTCGGTGATGGCGGAAGCAGGGGGGGCGGACATGATCTCTCCGGCAAACTGGCGGGCGGCGGCGATGTAAGCTTGACCGACTTTCCTTGGCAACACTATGTTCGTGCGCGCGGACGGGGGTCATCATTCCGCGCTTGAGGGAGTGTCATATCGTGGCGATCGTGGTCAGTCTTGAGGAAGAGCGGGGCAAGAAGGCAAAGAGCTTCGATACCCTGGTGTCTTTGGTCAAGGACGACCTGGACAAAGTCAACCGCCAGATCATCGACCGCATGCACAGCCCGGTGGCGCTGATCCCGCAACTGGCCGGCCACATCATCGCCGCCGGCGGCAAGCGTCTGCGTCCGGTGCTGACCCTGGCCTCGGCCCGTCTGGCCGGTCATGACGGCGACCGCCACGTCAAGCTGGCCGCCTGCGTCGAATTCATCCATACCGCCACCCTGTTGCACGACGACGTGGTCGACGAATCCGACCTGCGACGCGGCCAGGCATCGGCCAACGCGCTGTTCGGCAACAAGCCCAGCGTGCTGGTGGGCGACTTCCTGTTCTCGCGGTCGTTCGAACTGATGGTCGAGGACGGCTCGTTGTCGGTGCTGGCCATCCTGTCCCGCGCCTCGTCGGTGATCGCCGAGGGCGAGGTGTTGCAGCTCGTCACCGCCAACGACACCGAAACCAGCGAGGACGCCTATCTGGAAGTCATCCGCTCCAAGACCGCCGCGCTGTTCGCCGCCGCCTGCCGCATCGGCGCGGTGGTGGCCGATCGCCCCAAGGCGGAAGAGGACGCGCTGGATTCCTATGGCCTGAATCTGGGCATCGCCTTTCAGTTGATCGACGACATGCTGGATTATTCCGCCAAGCAGGCGGTGCTGGGCAAGACGGTCGGCGACGATTTCCGCGAGGGCAAGATCACCCTGCCGATCATCCTGGCCTTCCGCCGCGGCGACGAGGCCGAGCGCGAGTTCTGGCGCCGCACCGTCGAGCGTCTGGAGCAGCAGGACGGCGACCTGGAGCACGCCATCGCCCTGATGGAAAAGCACGGGTCGCTGGCCGACACCGTGGCCCGCGCCCGCCATTACGGCGAAGTGGCGCGCGACGCCCTGGGCATCTTCCCCGACAGCCCGATCAAGCAGGCGATGATCGACGTCATCGATTTCTGCATCGACCGCGCGTACTGAGTTTGACGGTTTGAAAAAGGCCCGCCGGGGGAACCCTCGGCGGGCTTTTTTGTTGTTCCATCGCAGATTTGCGGGAAATGCCCGTCATGGCCGGGCTTGACCCGGCCATCCACGTTTGTCCGCAGGCCGCTCAGCGGAAAGACAGGAACAGGCGGTGCCGCGTGGATACCCGGATCAAGTCCGGGCATGACGCAAATGGTTGAGGCGCAACCTTCCCGCATATCCGCGAAGAACTTTTTTATTGGTCAGCGATAGGCTTTCCAATCGGCGACGGTGGCCCGCGCCATGGTTTCCGCCGAATCGTGCAGCCAGCCCAGGGGCAGGGCGGCCAGCCATTCCTCCAGGTCGTGGCGTCCGGCCTGGCCGCGATGGATGTTGGCCACCTCCCAGCCCATCCAGCGCACCAGCGCCTCGGCCTGGACGTGGTCGCGCAACTGGTCCACGGCGATCTTGTGACTTTCCGGGCTCAGGCGGCGCACCACCCAGTCGGCGGTCAGATACAGGCAGGGATCGGGCACGCGAAAGGCGGCGGCCATGATCATGCTGTAATCCAGGGTGGCGTGGCCGGTGGCCGGGCCGCCCTCGCGCCACACTCCGGCCGAGGGCAGTGCCCGCTTGCCCTCGCGCGCCACCGGGCCGCCGCGCCAGTCGCCCAGCGCCACGGCGCGCGGCCGCCCCAACGAGCCCTTGCCCGCGTTCCAGCGGTCCAGGAATTCCTCGACGGGCACGCCCTCGGGCATGCGCTCGGCCAGCAATTCGTAAAGGTCGCCCATGTCGCGCGCCGCGCTCAGGCCGCCGAATTCCTTGCGCCAATAGCGCGCCGTCTCGGACCAGTGCAGGCTGGCGGCGGGCAGCAGCCACGCCGCGTCGCCCTCCAGGATCACCGGCCGCCCGGTGGGCTTGCCCAGATTGGCGTTGTAGCCTTCCAGCAGGGTGGCGCAGGCCAACCGCCCGTCCAGCTTCAGGTGGCCCTCGTCGATGGCCAGCAGGACCGAGGTCGCCAGGCGCACCAGATCCAGGGTGACGGGAAAGGGGTGGGCCTCGTCGAAATCGTTGATGCCCCACACCAGCCGTCCCTCGCGGTCGCGCCAGGTGCCGAAATTTTCCAGGTGCAGGTCGCCCACCGACAGGATGGGCGGGGCATTGCGCACCGCCTCGGGCATCAGTTCGTCCCAGCGCACCAGCCACCAATAGAAGGTGCCGCGCAGAAAGGCGAAGGGATCGGCGGACAGCGCCTTGTGCCGATGGTCAAGCCCGCGGCGGTCGGGGGGGAAACGGGTCGCCATCCAGGCGAAATAGGATTCGGTGGCTTCGGCGAAAGTAACGGCCATGCTTTCCGTCCCCCAACCATTGTGATTGTTGGTGGAGCAGGATGCCACGGCCTCGCCTGTTCGTCACCGGTTCTGAGGGCGTAGCGGAAAAGGATTATGGTGATGCGAATAACATGCATTACATTTTCGCCGCCCTTGCAATGGCGGGCGGCATGGTTAAATTAGTGTTGCCTGAAGTGAAAGGAAGCGGGAGCCGCGATGTTCAACCGTCTGTTCGGCCGTGACGCAGAGGCCGCCGACAATCGCGTCCATATCGTGCCCGCCTATGACGTCAAACGCTGGGTCGAGGCGGACGAGGTGGTGCTGATCGACGTGCGCGAGGTCGGGGAATATCAGGCCGAGGCCATTCCCGGCGCCGTCAACCTGCCGCTGTCCGGTTTCGACCCCGGACAATTGCCGCCGGTGCCCGAGGGCAAGCGGCTGGTGTTCCACTGCCGGTCGGGCGTGCGCTGCGGCACCGCCGCCGAACGCGCCGTGGCCTTGGGCTATGGCGGCGACATCTATCGTCTGGAAGGCGGCATCTTCGGCTGGAAGGCGGTGGGCGGCCAAACCTGCCGCCCGTGATCAGCCGCCCAGCGCGGCATCGACGCTGAACAGGTCGTCGGGGGTCAGCACCAGGGTGAACCCCAGCCGCACGCACACCGCCAACACCACCAGCGCCAGCATCAGGCGCAATTGCTCGCCGCGCAGCCGTGCCCCGAAACGGGCGCCGATCTGGGCGCCGATCACCCCGCCCACCAGCAATGTCACCATCAGCACCGCGTCCACCGTCTGGGTGTGCACCGCCTGCAAAAAGGTGACGTTGGCGGTGACGAACAGGATCTGGAACAGCGAGGTGCCCACCACCACCGAGGTCGGCATCTCCAGCACATAGATCATCAGCGGCACCATGACGAAGCCGCCGCCCACGCCCATGATCGCCGACAGTACGCCGCCGAACATGCCCACCCCCAGCGGCATCAGCACGCTGATGTACAGGCCCGAGCGGGGAAAGCGCATCTTGAACGGCAGGGTCGGCCAGGGGTGGCGGTGACGCTTGCGCGCCCGGACCGTCGCGCGGCCGCGCCGGATCAGCGTCAGCAGCGATTCATAGCCCATGGTCAGGCCGATGATGCCCAGGAACACCACGTAGCACAGCGCGATCACCAGATCGATCTGGCCCAGGCTTTTCAGCCAACCGAACAGAACCACGCCCAAGGTGGAGCCGCCCAGGCCGCCGACCAGCAGCACGGCGCCCATGCGGAAATCCACGTTCTTGCGCCGCCAATGGGCGATCAGCCCCGACACCGAGGCGCCGACCACCTGATTGGCGCCGGTGGCCACCGCCACGGCCGGCGGGATGCCCATGAACATCAGCAACGGCGTCAGCAGGAATCCGCCGCCCACCCCGAACAATCCCGACAGAAAGCCGACGCCGCCGCCCAGCACCAGCAGGGCATAGACGTCCACCGACAATCCGGCGATGGGCAGATAGATGCTCACGAACGGCAATCCTGGCTGTGCGGCGCGAACGGCGAAGGTAGCAAACCCCCGCCCGCCCGTCGATGCCTACTCCCCGAATGGGGATGGGGGGGACGGGGTGGGCGCGCTAGAATCGCCGACAAGGGGGAAGGCTGGAGGTGGGCGATGAATGCCATCGGTGTGCTGCTGGTCGATGACGACCCCAACCTGCTCAACGGTCTGCGCCGCCTGCTGTCCGGCAACCGGCGCTGGAACCTGATGTTCGCCACCAACGGCGCCGAGGCGCTGGACGTGCTGACCACCAACGATGTCGGCGTGGTGGTGACGGACATCGCCATGCCGGTGATGGATGGCGAGCAATTGATTCTACGAATGTATGAATCGCATCCGAACATTATGCCCATC
The DNA here is from genome assembly GCA_023458315.1 of Pseudomonadota bacterium. Lineage (GTDB taxonomy): Bacteria > Pseudomonadota > Alphaproteobacteria > Rhodospirillales > Magnetospirillaceae > Magnetospirillum. Next base: position 23,623 of record JAEXAH010000152.1, on the reverse strand, counting down.
GTTCTGTCCGGGCATTGGAACGAGCACATGTCCAACCGACAGCTTGGTCCATACGTTCAATTCCTGCCCAAGCCGGTGCCGCGCGACAGGCTGGTGGAGGCGCTGGAGACGGCCACGCGCTATGCCGCGCTGGTGGCGGAATAGCTGTATTATCCATCATTAGCTAATATAATCCATACAATCGGCTTGATTGTTTGGGTTGATTGATCGTATCGTCCGGCCATCCCGCGCGGCTGGCGCGGGGGTGTTCCCTGCGCTGCGAGGTATGTCGTGACCGATCAATCCCCCTCCGCCCTGCGTCCGGCGGCCGCCAAGGACGTCAGCCTGTACGCGGAAACGCCCCGCATCCATCCGCGCAAGGTCGTGGGTCGCAACCGCGCCCTGAAGACCGCCATCGTGCGCGGCCTGCTGCTGGTGCTGGCGCTGGTGCCGTGGCTGCGCTGGGATCGCGGGCCGGGCCAGCCGGATCAGGCGGTGCTGTTCGACTTCGTCGGCATGCGCGCCTATTTCCTGGATTGGGTGATCTGGCCGCAGGAATTCTATTTCCTGACCGGCATCCTGGTGGTGGCGGCCATCGGCCTGTTCCTGGTCACGGCCCTGCGCGGCCGCGTGTGGTGCGGTTTCGCCTGTCCCCAGACGGTGTGGACCGACATCTTCGTGTGGATCGAACGCCAGGTCGAGGGCGACCGCAATGCCCGGCTCAAGCTGGACCGGGCGCCGTGGAATGCCGACAAGCTGTTCAAGCGCGTCACCACCCACGCCCTGTGGCTGGCGGTGTCGGTGTGGACCGGAATCGCCTTCCTGTTGTTCTTCAACGACGCGCCGACCGCCGTCGCCGACCTGCTGACCGGCCGCGCCGGATTGGTGCTGTACGGCTTCGTGCTGTTCTTCGCCGCCATGACCTACACCCTGGCGGGATGGGCGCGCGAACAGGTCTGCGTCTACATGTGCCCCTGGCCGCGTCTTCAGGGCGCCATGCTGGACCAGGATTCAGTGATCGTCGCCTATGACCCGGCGCGCGGCGAAGGGCGCGGCCATGCCCGCCAGGGCCAGTCGTTCGACGGGCGCGGCCATTGCGTCGATTGCAAATTGTGCGTCCATGTCTGCCCGGTGGGCATCGACATCCGTGACGGCATGCAGATGGATTGCATCGGCTGCGGCCTGTGCGTCGATGCGTGCAATTCGGTGATGCCGCGCTTCGGGTTGCCGCCGGATCTGGTGGGCTGGCGACCGCTGTCCCATGCCGCCGCCGACGCGCCGCGCCTTCCGGCCCAGGTGTGGTACCGCCGTCCGCGGCTGGTGGCCTATGGCCTGATCATCGCCGTCACCCTGGCGGGCATGGCGGTGGCCGGGGCGTCGCGGCGCATGCTGGACCTCAACGTGCTGCACGACCGCGCGCCGGTGGCGGTGGCGTTGTCCGACGGCGGCCTGCGCAACGATTACACCGTCAAGGTCATCAACCGCGAGGGTGCCGCCCGGCGGGTGGCGCTGACGCTGCACGGCCTGCCCGGCGCGGTGGCCGAGGTGCAGGGCCAGGACGGCACCGATCTGGCGGCGGCGGCGGGCGACGTCACCGTCCATCGCGTGTCGGTGCGGGTCGGCCCCGGGCAGGTTCCGGCCGATTCGATGCCGGTGACGTTCCGCCTGACCGACCTGCATGACGGCACGATCGCCGACCGCCCGGCCATGTTCATTCCGGGGGATCGGTGATTGCGGGGGTGTGCGGCGTGCTGCCATACTTGAGGCGGCGAAGCATGAACGCGAAAGGCACAAGGCGATGAGCGTGGAGAACGGGTGGCTGCCCCGACTGGAACCGGGCAAGCCCGTCTATCAGGCCATCGCCGACGCGATCGCCGCCGACATTCGCAGCGGCGCCCTGGGCGCCGGGGCCAAGCTGCCGCCGTTGCGGCTGCTGGCCGAGCAGCTTGGCCTGGATTTCACCACCGTCTCGCGGGCCTATGGCGAGGCGCAGCGGCGCGGGCTGGTGGTTGGCCGGGTGGGGCAGGGAACCTTCGTGCAGTCGCGCGGCGCCGCGACGCCGCGCGCCGAACCCGCCGAGGGCGGATTCGTCGACATGGCCATGAACGCGCCGCCGCCGCCCGCCGATGCGACCCTGCTGGCCCGTCTGCGCCAGGACATGGCCGAGCAGATGCTGGCCTTTCCCGAGCGGCGGCTGATGGGCTATGGCGACAATGCCGGAACCGAGGAAGACCGTGCCGCCGGTCTGCGCTGGCTGTCCGGCCGCCTGCCGGGGCTGGGGGCCGAGCGGTTGCTGGTCTGTCCCGGTGCCCAGGGGGCGTTGCTGGCGCTGGTGACGTCGCTGGCGGCGGCGGGCGACACCATTCTGACCGAGGAACTGACCTATCCCGGCCTGCGCGCCCTGGCCGGGCAGGTGGGGGTGCGGCTGGTGGGGGTCGCCATGGACGACGGCGGCCTGCTGCCCGATGCCTTCCGCGCCGCCTGTCGCGCCCATGCGCCCAAGGCGCTGTACGTCAACCCGACCCTGCACAATCCGACCACCGTCACCCTGGGCGCCGACCGCCGGGCCGAAATCGTGGACATCGCCCGCCAGCATGGCGTGGCGATCATCGAGGACGACGCCTACGGCATGCTGCCCGAGGACGGGCCGCCGCCGCTGGCGGCGTTCGGCCCCGACGTGGTCCATTACGTCGCCGGGCTGGCGAAATGCCTGTCGCCCGCCTTGCGCGTCGGCTATCTGGTGGCGCCCGACCGCCGCCAGGCCCTGCGTCTGACCGGGGCGCTGCGCGCGACCTCGCTGGCCGCCGCGCCGCTGACGGCGGCGGTGGCCACCCGCTGGATCACCTCGGGGCTGGCGGACGAACTGCGCGACGGCATCCGCGCCGAGGCCCGTCTGCGCCAGCGGGTGGCGGCCGAGATGCTGCCGCCCGGCAGTTATCGATCCGATCCCGACGCCTTCCATCTGTGGCTGACCCTGCCCGAGGATTGGGCGCGGGCCGATTTCGTCGGCCAGTTGCGCGCTCGCCGCCTGCTGGTGGCGGCGGCCGACGCCTTCGCCGTGGGCGAACACGTGCCCCAGGCGGTGCGGCTGTGCCTGGGTGCCCTGGCCGATGGCGCGGAAACCCGGCGGGCGCTGGCCCTGGTCGCCGACCTGCTGGACCAGCCGCCGACCATGACCCTGTCGGTGGTGTGATGGGCGGCGCCGTCCTGCTGGTCGCCTTCTCTCTGGCCGGTGAAGGGCTGGTGCGGCTGTTGGGCGTGCCGTTTCCCGGGTCGCTGGCCGGGATGCTGCTGCTGTTCGGCTGGCTGTGCCTGCGCGGCCGTGCCGAAACCCCGGTGGACGCGGTGGCCGACGCCGTGCTGCGCCGCATCGGACTGGTGTTCGTGCCTTCGGCGGTGGGGGTGTCGCTGCACCTGGAGGCCCTGGCGCGCCAGGGTGTGCTGACCCTGGCGGTCGTCGTGCTGGGCGGCGCCGTCGCCCTGGTGGCGGCGGGCGGTCTGTTCCACCTGCTGGGGCGGTGGGGGCGGGCATGACCGCCACCCTGTGGCATCTGCGCGACCATCCCCTGACCGCCATCCTGATCACCGTGCTGGCCTTTCTGGCGGGCGAGACGGCGCAGCGGCGGCTGCGCGGCGCCGCCTGGGCCAATCCGGTGGTGTTCGCCATCATCGCGGTGAATCTCTATCTGCTGGCGGTGGGGCAAAGCTATGCCGAGTACCTGCGCGGCGCCTCGGCCATCCAGTTGATGTTGGGACCGGCCACCGTCGCCCTGGCCCTGCCGCTGTACCGCCATCGCGCCGTGCTGGCGCGGGCCGGGCTGCGGGCGGTGCTGCCCGCCTGCGCCGTCATGCTCAGTTGCGGCGCCTTCGCCGCCGCCATGCTGGCCCTGGGCGGCGGCCGCGAGATGGCCTTGTCCACCCTGACCCGCGCCGTCACCACTCCGGTCGCCCTGGCCCTGGCCGAGCAGATGGACACCAGCCCGTCGCTGGCGGTGTTCTTCGTCTTCGTCACCGGCATTTCCGGCGTGCTGTTCGGGGTGCCGCTGCTGCGGCTGTGCCGCATCGGCTCGGAACCGGCGGTGGGGCTGGCGCTGGGTTTGACCTGCCACGCCCTGGGCGTCATGCGCGCCCTTCAGGTCGGCAGCCAATGCGCCGCCTTCGCCGTGCTGGGCATGGGCCTGATGGCGGTGGTCGCCGCCCTGCTGGTGCCGTGGCTGGCGATGATATTATAGGATGGTCGTAGAGGGGCTTCGGCCCATATCAACCTGGCGACCAGAAAATGTCCGGACACAAGTACCTCTGCACGATCAAAGACCCCAACACCTGCGTCACCCCCATCGACATGGCGATCCGTTTCCCCGAGCTCCTCGATGAATTGTATGCCAAGTATGAGGGGGACATCGACCTGTTCTGCCACCTGATTGCGTCGTCGTCGTCGAGCGGCGATCTGCTGGCGAAGATCAGGTCGCCTTCCTTCAATGCCGACACCCGCATGTCACTATTGAAGATGTTCCGTCGGTGCGTCGCACCGGTGTTGGACACCGAGATGACCAAGAAGATCACCAAGGTTTCCACCCAGAGCCTGATCGACAATTACGGCTTCACGTTCAAGCCGATTGCCGATCTCAAAGTCCAATTCGCCAAGCTTCCGAGGGAATACCGCGCCGCTCTCGCTGCCCTGGTTGGCGAATACGATACCCGTGGTCAGGTCGGATACAGGCTCACCGGCATCTTCTTTCCGTGGTTTGAAGAAAACCACCCGGACATGTCTATCGAAGGCCCCATCGGCGCCGGCAGGGACATCGAACTCAGCACGATCTTCCCCGAGTACAGCGGAAATTATCCCTGTGATTTCGTGATTCGCCGAAAGGTCGACCGCCAGGTTCTGGCTGTGGGTTTCGCCCATTACGACGCTACCCGTGGTGGTGGGCAGTCCGATGACCGCACGGCCGCTAACGCTCTGAAGGTGACGAAGGCGAAGGAGTTTTTCCGGCGGACCGGAACGAAGTTCCGCCTTGTGTTCCTGTCCGATGGACCGGGTTTGATCCACAATGACACATGGCAGGAGGCTTGCGACCTCGATGGTCAGTGGGATGGCAATGTGCGGGTGACGACGCTCAAGCTTGCGAAGGCACGTCTGACCCGCGAATGGTTGCTCGGCGTTCTGTCAGATGGCGGCAAGATCCCGAATCTGGGGTCCAAACGCGCCTAGCAGCTCGTCATCGACGAGGAAGGAGAAGTCGACAGGCCGCAAGGGGGACTTCTTCTTCTTCGCGGTGTCGAACAGATCGAGCGCCTTCGTATCGCCGAGATTCTCGCTCTCAACTTCGGTCGTGCGATCCACGTAGTCGCCCATCGGTTCAAGGCCGTGGCGGAAACGCGTGATCGAAGCCTTCATGGCGGCGAACGAATCGTCGATGCCGACCCACTTGCGTCCGAGATCGTCTGCTGCGTGCATGGTCGTCGCAGAGCCGCAGAACGGATCGACCACAAGGTCGCCCGGCTCGCTGCTGGCGCCGACGATCATCCTGAGCATCGACAGGTTCTTTTCCGTCGGATAGCCGGTGATCATGATGCTTTGGTGGTGAGCATCGCGGAAACCGGCCCAGTAATCGGTGTAAGGAACCAACTTGTCGGTGGTCAGGTAGAGCTTGCGGCGAGGGTTGCCGTTCCGCGACCAATGTATCTCACCGGCTTTGTCAAACTCGTCTAGTTTCGACGGCTTGTATTGCCAGTGTTTTCCTGGCGGGGGCATCATCCCGCGCCACATGGAGCCCGTCTCGCCGTTGCGGGGGCCAGGGGCATGCACAGGCACGAGCTTGTAGCGACCGCGGGCGTCGATCTTCGGATATTCCTTCTCGATCCACGCCTGCTCAGGTTGTTCTCCTGGTTTATTCCACTTGTATTTTGATGTTTTTGTATAAAAAATTATGTAGTCGCTCAAATTAGCATATTGGAGCGATGTGAAATTTTTAGAGGAGCATTTGCGGCGTGCAATGATGTTCCTGAAATTTTTCTCTCCGAATACTTCATCCATCACGACCTTGAGATGAGCCAACATCTGATGGCCGATGTGGATGTAGATCGAGCCGTCGTCAGCCAGAATCTCACGCATCAGGATCAGGCGGCGGCGCATGAACTCGACATAGGCGGCCACGCCACGGGTGTCCTTGTAGGCGTGCTGAAGCTGGCGGCTTTGGAAATCCATGCCCGTGTTGTAGGGCGGGTCCAGATAGATCAGCGTCGCCTTTTGGCCCGACGCGATCAGCCCATGCAGGCCGAACAGATTGTCGGCAAGCACCAGAGAATTCGGCTTGATCTCTTCAACCTGGGTAGGGACGCCTCCCTTCGATATGCGGCTGAATCCCGCCGGAAGAGGTTGGAGAATCTCTGATTCCGGAAGGCGGTTCGGGTAGATCAGAAGCGGTTCGTCCCTGTCGCCGGGCAAAGGGTGAGGATCCCTGTGTGGCATCGTCGCCGTCAACGCGTCTTCGCTCAGTTTTTCATGAGCCGAGATGCCCGTAGCCATCCGCGATCCGCTCCGTTTGGTCGCCAGAATAGCCTACATCTAGCGCATCTGGTTACCAACGCAAATGGAAACATGTTTGCGTCGGCCGCGACGTTGTGTGGTGCCATAAAGGCCGAAGGCCCCCAGGTTTCCCTGGGGGCCTTCGATGGTGGGCGGTACAAGGATCGAACTTGTGACCCCTTCCATGTCAAGGAAGTGCTCTACCGCTGAGCTAACCGCCCGAGCCGCTTGGCGGCGTCGAGGGCGGTCTTGTAACCGCCTTTGATTCGCTTGGCAAGCCCTTCCCGACGAAAAAATGAAAAAAGTTGTTCCTGGGCGAAAGGCGGGGTGGGGCTGCGCATGCTGCGGTGTGACAGCGGCCCGGCAACCTGCTAATACCTAGCGCCATGGACAGCATGCCGCACGTTTTCGACGACAGCGCGGTCCTGACCGTTCTGGAACCGGTGGAACGGTCGGTGCCGCTGGTATTCGCCTCGCCCCATTCCGGGCGCGAGTACCCGGCCGATTTCGTCATGGCGTCGCGGCTGGACCCGCACAGCCTGCGGCGGTCCGAAGACAGCTTCGTCGACGAATTGTTCGCCTCGGTGGTACGTCATGGCGCGCCGCTGCTGGCCGCCCGTTTTCCCCGCGCCTTCGTCGATCCCAACCGCGAGCCCTATGAACTGGACCCGGCCATGTTCGCCGGGCCGTTGCCGCCCGCCGCCAACAGCCGCAGCCCACGCGTGGCCGCCGGGTTGGGCACCATCGCCAGGGTGGTGGGCACCGGCACCGACATCTATGACGGCAAGCTGCCGGTCAGCGAGATCGAGCGCCGCATCGGCGGCTTCTATCGCCCCTATCACCGCCGCCTGTCCATGCTGGTCGAGGAGGCGCGGGCGATCTTTGGCTGGGCGTTGCTGGTGGATTGCCATTCCATGCCGTCGGTCGGCGGCCCCATGGACCGCGACGTCGGCCTGTCGCGGGTGGACGTGGTGCTGGGCGATTGCTATGGGGCATCCTGCGCGCCGCTGATCACCCAGGTGGCCGAGGATGCCTTTCGCGGGCTGGGCTATCGGGTGGTGCGCAACACCCCCTATGCCGGGGGCTACACCACCCGCCATTACGGCCAGCCGCGCCGGGGGTGCCACGCCCTTCAGATAGAACTGAACCGCTCGCTCTACATGGACGAGGCCCGGCACGCCAAGCTGCCGGGCTTCGACCGTCTGGCCGCCGACCTGGACACGGTAGCCCAAGTGCTGGCGGAACTGAGCAGGGAGCACGCCTTCCCATGACCTTGTCGCAATCGCCGTTGCCGGTGCTGGTGCGCGACGCCACCGAGGCCGACATGGCCCAGGTCCAGTCCATCTACACCTTCTATGTCACCCGCACCGCCGCCTCGTTCGAGGAGACGCCGCCCAGCGTCGAGGAGATGTGCCGCCGCCGCGCCGCCACCCTGGAGCGCGGCATGCCCTATCTGGTGGCCGAGGACCAGGGCGAGGTGGTGGGCTACACCTATGCCGGGCCGTGGCGGCCGCGCTCGGCCTATCGCTACACGCTGGAAGATTCCATCTACGTGGCGCCGTTCGTCCAGCGGCGCGGCGTCGGCCGCGCCCTGCTGGGCGGGCTGATCGAACGCTGCACCGAAATGGGCTATCGCCGCATGATCGCGGTGATCGGCGATTCCGCCAACCAGTCCTCGATCGCCCTGCACCGCGCCATGGGCTTTCGCCAGGAAGGCGTGCTGCGCGGCGTCGGCCTGAAATTCGGCCGCTGGGTGGACGTGGTGATGATGCACCGCGTGCTGGGCGACGACACTCGCCCCCTGCCGGACGGCGTGGTGGCGCCGCCCTTGCCCCGCCTCGAATAGCGGGGGATGGTCGGGGGTGGCTACCCTTCCGAGTGGCTGCCTATCCACCCTTAGGATAATAGGGTTTATCCCTCAGTGCCTGCCGTCTGCGCCCCCTGCGTGATTGGGAAATCCGTCACTTTCAGTCACATTGGTGACAGAGAGAGCAATACCAATGGCCTATGACGGGCCGGGTGGGAGGCGGATATGGCGGCTTGGGTGAAATACGGGGTGCGCCTCGACATCGCGCTGGCGGTGGTGATGGAGGTGGCCGTGCTCGAGTTGGATACCGCCGAAACCGAGGCCGAGCGGAACGCCGCCCAGGCGTTCAACGATCGCCTGTGGCGGGTGGCCCAGGGGCTGGCCCCCGAGGCGCCGCTGGTCGAGGATGGCGTTGCCCTGCGCAACACCGCCGCCCTGGTTCTGGCCGGTGGCCGCCGGGTGGATCAACTGGTGGAGCTGAACCGTTGCTTCGCCCGCCTGCTGGCTGGCCGTGCCGCCACCGACGGCGCGCTGGGCCAGATCCTGGACCGCTGGCGGGCCGCCCGCCGCGACGGGACCGGCCTGGAATTCGGCCCCTGGCTGCTGGAGATGCTGAGCGGTTTCGTCGGCGGCGGCACTCAGGCCCTGGCGGCCTGATGCAATTCGGTGGCGGCGGTGATCACCGCCGTCACGTCCAGGTCCAGCATCAGCGATTGCTGGCTGCGGTGGTCGAAATCGGGGGCGTGGCAGATGTCCTCGAAACTGCGCGGGCCGCGCAGCGCCCGACACCACCGGCCCATGGGGCCGTACAGCACTTCCGAACTGGGGCCGAACAGGCCCAGGGTGGGAATGCCCGCCGCCGCCGCCATGTGCATCAATCCCGAATCGTTGCCCAGATAGAACGCGCACCGCTCCAGGCAGGCATAGGCGGTGGGCAGGTCGATGCCGCCTGCCAGATCGATGACCTTGCGCGGCGGCAGGGCGGCCAGGAAGGAATCGATGGCCGGGCGCTCGTTGGGGGCGCCGAACACCGCCACGGCGGCGCCGTCCAGCACCGCCCCCGGCGCGGTCAGCGCGGCGGCGGCGGCGGCGAAGCGGTCGGCGGGCCATTGCTTGCCGCCCCAATTGGCGCTGGGGCCGACCGCCAGAACCGGCATGTCGGCGGGAATCAGGTCGCGCGCCCGGGCCTGGGCCTGGGCGCCCGCATGCAGGCGGGGCAGGGGCGGCGCGGCCTCCAGGCCGAACAGCCGGGCCAGGTGCACCAGCCGGTGCTGCGGGCTCCAATCCGAGCGGATGATGCGGCGGCGCAGGGCAGGCACCACCCAGCCCATGGCCGAGCCGCGCAAATCCACCACCAGCGACCACGGCGTGCACACCGTCTGGCGCCACAGCCGCAGCCAATGCCCGGCGCGGCGCTGCTTGACCATGGGGATGACCTTGACCACGCCGGGCAGGTCGGCGAACAGGGGCGCCGGGGCCGGGCCGCAGGCGATCGTGAAGCGCGCCGTGGGGTGGCGGTCGCGCAGATAGGCCAAAAGGCCGGTGGACAGGACGGCGTCGCCGATGCGGGTGGCGGTGATGAAAAGGATGTTCACGGGCGGGAAAAGTCCTGGAAACGGCCGGAATCGCGGCGCGGATGCTACATGACAACGGGCGGGAAACCAACACCCGGCGCCGCACGCGGCTGGACAGGGCGGGCCGCTGCCGGTATCACCGTGCCATGACCACGCCGCAGATCCTCTCTTTCTGCCTGCTTGGGGCAACCATCGCGCTGTTCATCTGGGACAGGCTGCGCTACGACGTGGTCGCCATGCTGGCGCTGTGCGCGGGCATGGTGCTGGGTCTGGTGCCGTTCAACCACGCCTTCCATGGCTTCAGCGACCCGGTGGTGGTGGTGGTGGCCGCCGCCCTGGTGGTCAGCGCCGCCATCGAACGTTCGGGGCTGGTGGAAAAGCTGGTGGCGCCGCTGTCGGCGCTGCGCTCGCCGTCGCTGCTGGTGGGCACCCTGGTGGCGCTGGTGGCGGTGCTGTCGGCCTTCATGAAGAACGTGGGCGCCCTGGCCATCTTCATTCCGGTGGCGTTGCGGCTGGCCCGTCCGGTCGGGCTGACGCCGTCGCAGGTGCTGATGCCGCTGTCCTTCGCCTCGCTGCTGGGCGGCGTCATGACGCTGATCGGCACTTCGCCCAACATCATCGTGTCGCGGGTGCGCGCCGACCTGACCGGCACGCCGTTCGCCATGTTCGACTTCACCCTGGTGGGCGCGGTGCTGACCGCCTGCGGCGTGGTGTTCGTCGCCTTCGCCTGGCGGGTGTTGCCGCGCGACCGCGCCGCCCATGCCGGGCACGATTCCGGTTTCCACATTCAGGATTACCTGTCCGAATTGCGGGTGCCCGAGGGCTCGGCCCTGGTGGACGGCACGGTGCGCGACCTGGAACAATTGTTCTCGGGCGGGCAGTTGACGGTGGCGGCGGTGGTGCGCGATCGCGGCCACCGCTATGTGCCGGGCCAGGATTGGGTGCTGTCGGCGGGCGACGTTCTGGTGGTCGAGGGCGACCCGGCGGCGCTGAAGCCGTTGACCGAATCGGGCACGCTGGAGCCGGTGGTGGCCGGTGGCGGCGGCGCCCTGGCCGAACCGGTCGAGGTGGTGGTGATGCCCAACTCGCCGCTGGTCGGCCGCACGGCGGCGCAATCCATGCTGCGGCGTCGCCATGGCGTGGTGCTGCTGGCGGTGCGCCGGGCCGGACGCGATTACGTGGGCCGTCTGCGCCAGATCGAGATGCAGGCGGGCGACGTGCTGGTCATCGCCCTCGAGCCCCAGGGCGGGGCGCAGGTGCTGGACGATCTGGGGCTGTTGCCGCTGGCCCAGCGCAAGCACGGTTTCGGCGGGCGCAAGGCGCGGCTGTCGGTGGTGATCCTGGCCGTCACCATGCTGCTGGTGGCGTTCGGCGTGGTGCCGGTGGGACCGGCCTTCTTCATGGCGGCGCTGGCGGTGGTGCTGACCGGCTGCCTGTCGCTGCGCGACGCCTATGGCGCCATTCAATGGCCGATCATCCTGCTGCTGGGGGCGCTGATTCCGGTCAGCGAGGCCATGAAGGCCACCGGCGCCTCGGATCTGATGGCCGGGTGGCTGGCCGCCGCCGCCTCGCAGATGCCGCCCTTGGGCGCCATCGCCATGGTGATGGCCGCCTCCATGCTGCTGGCGCCGTTCCTGCATCATGCCGCCACCGTGCTGCTGATGGGGCCGGTGGCCGCCAGCATGGCCCAGCGCATGGGCTTCAACATCGATCCGTTCCTGATGGCGGTGGCGCTGGGCGCCGCCAGCGACTTCCTGACGCCCATCGGGCATCAGTGCAACACCCTGGTCATGGGGCCGGGCGGGTATCGTTTTGGGGATTACTGGCGGCTGGGGCTGCCGTTGTCGGTGATCGTGCTGGTGGTCGGTACTCTGTTGCTGCCGGTGGCGTGGCCGTTGCGTTGAAAAGGGGACTCGGTTTGCTGAAGGTTGGGGTTCTGTCCAGGATCGGCTGGGGGCTGCTGGCGGCGTTGTCGCTTGCCCCCGCCGCCATGGCCGACATGGTGCTGCATGCCGATCCGGTGCCGGTGTCGGTCGACACCATCCGGCAATGGGGGCAACGGACGCAGGAACAGGGGTGGCGGCGTTATGAATGCGCGCCGCTGGCCGAGTTCCCGGGGGCGGTGCTGTGTCTGTTCGCCCACAGCATGATGATGAACGACATCTTCCACGGCGCCGCCACCGCCATCGAGGCGCCGCGCGGCATGGCCGGGTCGCGGTCGGCGGCGTTGCTGGGCATCGATTTCCGCATCGACGATCTGGTCGCCTATCGTGAGCGCCGTTACCCCGAGGGCAACGTGGCGCCCCCCGACGAGGCGGAGACGCCCGCCACCCGCGAGCGCGTCTTTCTGTTCGAGGCGCTGCCGCAACTGCGCGAGCGTCTGGGCGCGCGGTCGGTGATCGCCGCCGCCTGGGGCAATCTGCCGACCATCGCGCACGAATTGTACCACGCCCGTTATTTCTCGGACGCCGCCTATCGCGCCGCCGTAATCGCCTTCTGGAACGAACGCCTGTCGGACAGGGAACGCGACCATGTCCGCGCCGTGCTGGCCCCGCTGTACGACAGCCGCAACGAAGATCTGGTGATCAACGAGTTCCAAGCCTATGTGCTGCCCGCCACCGCCGGTCCCTGGGTCCGCGATCTCAACCAGAAATATCGGGTTTCCCTGCGGGAATATCTGCGCGAGCGCGGCTTCGCGCCGTTGCCGCCGCTCGAGGGGGCGGCGGGCTGAAATGTTCGCTGCCGACCGCACGGTCGCCTTGACATTGGGGGCGTAACAGGCACCCTGCCGCCAATATGTCATTCGTCTGTCACACCGGGGCGGATTGGCGGCGGCGGGGGCGTTGGCCTGCCGGGCGACACTCCATCCGGTCCCGGCCTGGAGTCCGCCATGAAACAAGGCTATTTCCCGAGATGGGACCTTAAGACCGGGGGGCTGGTCGCCCCCGACGAGCGCCTGCCCTGGGGGCAGACCGTGCTGCTGGGCATCCAGCACGTGGTCGCCATGTTCGGCGCCACCGCCCTGGCGCCGATCATCATGGGCTTCGATCCCAACGTCTCGGTGTTCTTTTCGGGCATCGGCACGCTGATCTTCTTTTTCCTGACCGGCGGCCGCGTTCCCAGCTATCTGGGCTCCAGCTTCGCCTTCATCGCCGTGGTGCTGGCCGTCACCGGCTATTCCGGCAGCGGCCCCAACCTGAACATTCCGCTGGCGTTGGGCGGCATCGTCGGGGCCGGTATCCTCTATACGCTGATCGGCGTGGTCGTCTCGTTCGTCGGCTATGCCTGGGTGGAAAAGCTGATGCCGCCGGTGGTCACGGGCGCCGTGGTGGCGGCCATCGGCCTCAATCTGGCGCCGCTGGCGGTCAAGGCGGTCAGCACCTCGGGCTTCGACGTCTTCATCGGTCTGGCCACGGTGCTGATGATCGGCTTGCTGGCGGTGCGGGCGCCCGGCTCGGCCCGGCGGCTGCCGATCCTGTTGGGCGGTCTGGGCGGCTATACGCTGTATCTGGTCTGCGCCAATTTGCTGGGTCTGGCCAAGCCCATCGACTTTTCGCCCGTCGCCGCCGCCGCGTGGATCGGCCTGCCCAATTTCGTCACGCCGGTGTTCGACGTCTCGGCCGTCGCCATGATCGCCCCGGTCGCCATCATCCTGGTGGCCGAAAATCTGGGGCACATCAAGGCCATCGGCGGCATGAGCGACCGCAACCTCGACCCTTACATGGGCCGCGCCTTCATCGGCGACGGCGTGGCGACCATCGTTTCGGCGTTCGGCGGCGGCACCGGCGTCACCACCTATGCCGAGAACATGGGCGTGATGGCGGCGACCCGCATCTTCTCGACCCTGCTGTTCGTGGTGGCGGCGCTGTTCGCCATCCTGCTGGGGTTCTCGCCCAAGTTCGGCGCGCTGATCATGACCATTCCCGGTCCGGTCATCGGCGGGCTGGAACTGGTGGTGTTCGGCCTGATCGCCGCCACCGCCGGGCATATCTGGGTGGAAAACCGGGTGGATTTCTCCAACATCCGCAACCTGATCACGGTGGGCGTCACCCTGATCGCGGGCGCGGGCAATCTGGTGGTGAATCTGGGGCCGCTGAATTTGGGCGGCATCGGCACGGCGACGTTCGGTGCCATCCTGGTCTACCAATTGTTCCGCGAAAAGGAAGCCTGACATGACCCTGCAACAGCGTTTCCCCAATCTGCACGTGCTGGATCATCCGCTGATCCAGCACAAGCTGACCCACATGCGCAACAAGGACACCTCGACCAAGACGTTCCGGCAGTTGCTGCGCGAGATCTCGCTGCTGATGGGCTACGAGATCACCCGCCACCTGCCGCTGTCCCAGGAAGAGGTGGAAACCCCGCTGACCAAGTGCATGGCGCCGGTCATCGCCGGCAAGAAGCTGGCGGTGGTGCCGATCCTGCGCGCCGGTGTCGGCATGGCCGACGGCCTGCTGGATCTGCTGCCATCGGCCCGTGTCGGTCATGTGGGGCTGTACCGCGACCACGAAACCCATCGCCCGGTGGAATATCTGGTCAAGCTGCCCGAGCCCGAGGGACGCCTGTTCATCCTGACCGATCCCATGCTGGCCACCGGCTACAGTGCCGTACACGCGGTGGACGCGCTGCTGGCGCGCGGCATCTCGGCCGAGAACGTGCAGTTGATGGCCCTGGTCGCGGCGCCCGAGGGTTTGCAGGTGTTCTTCGACCACCACCCCGGAATCCACGTCTATGTGGCCTCGGTGGACGAACGGCTGAACGAGAACGATTACATCGTTCCCGGCCTGGGCGACGCGGGCGACCGCCTGTTCGGCACCAAATAGCGGACATGGATCGGCGGGCGGCAGGCCAGGCGGTCAGGATGCTCTCCTGTGTCCGCCCGGCACACCTCTCCCTTACAGGAAGCCCAGCCCCCGCCCGAAAGCGGCGGTCACGCCATCGGCGTCCTCGGTCTTGAGCACCTTGCCGAAGGCTTCGGTGGTCTTGGGGCCGATCCAGTTGTCCACCTTCAGCGGCGTCCAATCGTCCTGGCCGCGCGGGCCGAGGTCGTTGAGAGTCTCCTGGAGCGCGCCGCCCTCCAGCTTGGGCGCCTTGGTGTCGGCGGGGTCGCGGAACAGCGGGGCGAAGACGGTGTGGGTCTTGGCTTCCAGGCCCTCGGGATTGCCGCTGCGTTGCGCCTCGCGGGCGAAGGTGTTGAAGCGGCCCAGCGCGAACGCCTCCTCGACCTTGCCGGGTCCCAGGCGGGCGGCGGCATGCTTCAGCGCGAAGTCGGTCTGCGGGCCATAGGCGCCGTCCTCAGCCACAGGGGAGAGCTTGGTGTAGGGGGCGTAGGCCGCCGAGCGGGCGGGCAATGGGTTGGCGTCGCCCAGCATGTTCAGGCCCCGTTGCAGGCTTTTGACCGCGTTGTCGGCGCCGTCGGTCGCGGCGGCTTCGGCCAGCTTGCCGCCCAATCTCCCGGTGGCTTGCCACAGATCCTCGCCCTCGGGGGTAAGGTGGGGGCTGGGCTGGTCGGGGATGGTGCGGATGGGCGGGGGGGCCACCGGCTTGCCGCCGTCGTTGGCCTGCGGCCCGTCGCCATACATGGTGGCATGCCAGTCCTGCACCTTCTCGTAGGTGTGCGCCTTGAGCGGATCGCCTGAGCGCCAGCCGCGATAATCCTCCTGGGCCGAGTTGATCATGTCGGTCATCTCGGATTGCGTCAGTTTTTCCACCGGCTTCAGCAGGGCCGCCTTGCCGGGGTTGTCCACCGGCGCCCCTGCCATCTCCACCATGGCCGCGACCTTGGGATCGGCGGGCGTATTTTGTTCCTGCCCCTGGGCGGCCTCGGCAGCGAGGCTCGCGGCATCCCCCGCCGAGGCAATCTGGACACCCTTACCGAGGTGGGAGCCGTTGGCCCGGAGGTCGTCCATCTTGTTCTTAAGAAAGTCCCCTAACGGCATCTGTCGCTGGTGCGCATCGTCGGCGCTAATGGACGGGGGCGCCGCCGGGACTGCCTTGTCCTTGCTCTGTGCGGGGATGGTCAGGGCTTGGCCCGCCTGGATGCGGTTGGGATCGGTGATGTTGTTGGCCTTGGCCAGTTCCTCCGCCGACACGCCGTGGCGGGCGGCGATCTTCGACAGGGTGTCGCCGGGCTGGATGGTGGTGCCGCCGCCGGCAGTGGGTGCGACAGGTGTCTTGCCCGTTGCCGGTTGGACTGCGCCACTTTGCCCCGCGGTCTGCCCATCTTTGCGCTGGTTGTCCGATTTGTATCCGATGTTGATGGAGTTGGCGTAGCCTTGGGCATCTTCGGGGGAAATGAGGCGATCCTCTTGCAGGCTGTCCACCACGTCGAGCCGACGGCGTTTGATGTCCTCGGCCCCCTTGTCGGGCGCCCTGGCTCCGTCGCCTTCCCGCACCCATTGGTAATTGCTCTCGTACTCGGCCAGGGTACCCATATTCAGGGACCTGTCGCCCAATTGGGCAGTCTTGCCGCTCTTCAACTCGACTTTCTCGCCAGCCACGTAGCGCTTCAGCCCCTTGGGGTCGCCGAACTGGTTGACGTTGTCGGCGACCATGGCGGAGAAGGCCGGGGAATCGGCGAACTTGCGGAACTCCGGGTCGGATTTGTAGCGGGGATTGCTGCGGGCGGCTTCCACCACCTCGTTGGTCTTGAGGCCGACATAGGCGGCTTGGCGATCATCCCACGACTTGACCAGGGCCTTGCCGGCCTCGCCGCCAATGGCGCCATCGAGCTTATTCTTGAGAGCGCCGGTGATCGCGGCATTGTTCCCCTTGCTGCCCAGTCCCTGTTCAAGCTTGGCAAGTTCATCCTGGCTGAACGTCCCCTGACGGCGCAGGAAGTCCACCAACTCGCTCCGCTCGCGGGTCCGATGGGCCAGGTCGATCTGGGTCTGGCCCAGGCTGTAGCCGCTGTTGGCGGTTCCGGCATGCTGGGTGGAATACGCTTTCTTCTCGTTTCCGCCAGTTTCCGAACCCGCGAGATATTTGAGGATGCGGGCCTTCTGTTCTGAGCCAACGGTGACGGGATAGGTGTATTTCGGAGGTGTGCTCATGATGTGGTCCTCAGTCGTGTGGACAAAGAAAAACCCCCTGGGCGGAAACCCAGGGGGCGGTGAACCAGCCGGCGGATCGGCTAATCAGTGCGGTATCGGTTTGGGCATGGCCGTCACCAACTCGGTGAGTCGGTCATGGATGAATTGCAGCGGATTGAAGCCCGGTTCTTCCGTCTCGCGGCGGGTGGCTTCCGCCAGGATGGGTTCGACCTGACTGAAGTCCAGGATGAAAAGGTCGGGGCGGCTGTCGATGAAGGGAGAATTGAGCTTGCGGTCGAAGCGAACCAGGAAGTCGTCGT
This sequence comes from Pseudomonadota bacterium, assembly GCA_023458315.1. Taxonomy (GTDB): domain Bacteria; phylum Pseudomonadota; class Alphaproteobacteria; order Rhodospirillales; family Magnetospirillaceae; genus Magnetospirillum. The sequence goes on along the minus strand of JAEXAH010000152.1, from coordinate 6,383 downwards.
CCATCACGGTCAGAAACGTTCCGTCCGGCAGGATATAATCTTGGTTGCTGGACAGGAACGAGAACCGCACCCTGGTCCGATAGGTGGTCGGCTGCCTTTCAGGATCGCAGCCCGCCTTGATTTCCTTGACGTCTATCTCAGACGGGTAAATGCGGACAAGAATCTTATCCGCCTCATGAATATAGTTGCGATGCGAATACACCACAGAGAAATCCAGGCAGCCATACCAAAGACCCTGCAATTTGCTATCAAATCCGCCTGCCCTGATCTTCAGCCCGTCCGGAAAATCCAGCCTCACTCCCTGGCTGCGCGGAATCGGGCCGGGCCATTTCTCACCCTGTTGTTTCAGTTCCTTGTTTGAAACAGAGACGTCTTGTCCGGAGAAGAACGAGACCCTGCGCACGGTCATTTTTGCCGCCTGTCCTTCGCCGACCAGAAAGGATTCATAGGCCAGCATGTCGCCATCGGCGGCAGGGTAAATAGCCGTTTCCACGCCGGGTTTGCCCCGCCCGGAAACAGGCAGTTCCCGTCCCCACACGTCGGGGTACGGTGGGTATTTCTGCTGTGCCATGGCAGAGGTGGTGATGAACAGAATTACCGCCGCTGCGATCATCGCGATTTTCATCATGTCCCCCGGAACCGGAACATCGGGCGCCGTCCGACCGTCCGGACATGGCTGTGGTGTTGATGCGAACATAAATGGAACATGTTGGGGTGTGAGTCAACACGCAAACCGCGTGCAGGACGCCGTCCTGACCTCCCGCCAAGGTTCCGAATGCCTCCCGGATCCGTTTGGAGGCGATTTGGACCATGCTGCCGTTCCCATGCGATGTCGGAACCGTCCAGCCCCCTGAAACGGTCCGAATCGCCCCGGAGGGGCTGTCAACGTTTGCGGAATGTAGGTCGTGGGCGTCCCTTCGGACTCGGCGGCTCGTTCCGGACTCGGCCCCATAAGATGATGCCTGGGTATCCCCATGTGGTCGGCTTCGTCTGCATGACGACTACTCAGGGCGGGGCGGGTTCCTAACCCAAACCCCCGGGCAACGCCCGGCTCGGCTTCCATGGGCGTCGGCGACGTGCTGGCGGCGAGGTTGTCCTACGGCCCCCGGTCGAAAAGAGACGGCCCACGCTTTCGAAACCCGGACAGGATGACGACCGGGGCGCCGAGGGGAGGAACAGGCATGCCCAAGCCCGCCATGGGCGGTCGTCGCGGCAAGGCCGATTAATTCCGCGCCAGCGTCGGAGTAATCCACCGACGCTGGGGAAAACCTTGTTGAGAAGCCTTGCCTTCGGCCCTGGAGGGCAATGCCTCGAAGGACGTCCTGGGGAATGTATGAAATTTGGGCAACCGGCCCGAGACAGTCGTCGATGTGGAGCTCGCCACAAACGCGTAAGGTTTCCGGACAGCCCGCTGTCTGGAAACTCGGTCTCTTGCGACGATTTTGTGAGGGAAATCAAGGAGTAGATGGTGGGCGATGCAGGGATTGAACCTGCGACCCCACCCGTGTGAAGGGATGGGAAAATTGTCGTTTCAGTGAGTTGCGGTGAGTGCCCCTGACGGAGGAGTGAGCCTTGCAGAGCCGTCCATAGCCCATTTCAGGACAGTTGTCCTGATTCGATTCCTCGGTTTTCGCGGGGTTTCCGGACAGCGATCCGCGTTTTTTTCGGGGCAGCCGTGACCTCCCCGACGCCGGGGTGGCGTTGCCGTCGAATGTGCAAGTGACATGGGGCTGGGAAGCACGGTCGGGTTCCGAAGAATGCATGTCCTTTTCGGTCGGTTTAGGTGGAAAGCGTCCCAACGAAAAAATGAGCGGGTCTGCATTTTTATCTGGGCCTTTGTTCGAAGGCGCGCTTTAGTTGTCCTTGTCGGCGGCAGATGTTCTGTTTTCCCTTAGAGGAGTTGGAAGAACGGTCTGTGCCCTTCGGGACGCGGCTTCCCCTTGCCGCCGACATATACCGCCGAACAGGTGGTGGTTCGCCGTCGAATAGACGGTCTGGATGGGCGGGGGTATCCCCCCGCCCATACCATTCGTTTTCCCACCAAGCAAATCCGGGCGAGGAGTCATGGGGAAGAAGGTAACGAAAGCTGATTTGAATCGGTCAGCCCGGAAATTGCTCGCCTTCCTCGAACGGAACTTGGAAGAGGAGGTCTTCGAGTACCCGTTTAGCCACTCGTTCCCGCGGAACTGCTGCGAGAGTGTGTCGCTGATACTGGCGTACCTGTTCGAGGAGAAATATTGCCTCGACAATGTCCGCATCATCAAGGGAACGAAGCGCGGGCACGAGCACCATCTATGGGTCACAGTCGGCGACTTGATCTATGATCTGACCGCCCACCAATTCCCTCGGCGCAGGCCTATCATAGGTGTCTATTACCACCGGCTTCCCTTGAGCTATCCCGATTGGGAGATCGAAAAAGGACGCGATTTCGTGGATCGGGAGGAAGTCGTCCGCCTGTTCCGCAACGGGGTCATCCCTTTTTGAGATGCGCAGACTGCCGCCTCCGAAGATCCGGTGAAATTTCCCGGAGCCAAGTGAAAAAACTTGGAAAGGGACCTGCTCAATATTTCGGGGCCGGATCCCGGACATAGTTGGCATCGTCGTCGGGGACGTGCCTTCCGACGATTGCCTGCTGGATGGCGTCCAACCTTGCCCACGCGTCTGACGGATCCTGGAAGCGTGGGGGAAGTTCTTCATGCATGCCGGTGGCCAAAGCCACGGTGATTGTCTCCGATGTGGACAGCGCGCCTGCACCCGAGCGTTCCCAAGGCGTCCCACCCAGAATCCTGCGGATGATCCGTTCCAACTTCGGGTCCTCTCGCGGTTCCGGCGGCGGGTTCCAAAGCTCACCCAGAGGGACTGTCGCTTCTGCCGCATACCCTTCGGCCCGCATCATCTCTGTCACCCCCTCGATTTCCGCTTCGGCGAAGCCGGTTTCCCCCTCGTGCCAGAACCTTTTGCCTTGGGGGGCGTGCATCACCCTCTTCAGGCATTCAGTGTCCCGCCACGCGAACCAGACTCCGCCCTTGTCGTCCCTGATGACATAGCCTTCCGCCATTCCCATCCTCCATCGTTCCGGCACCATCGTCGGGTGTCCCGTCGCATGCGACAACCGCACGGCGGCGGTTCCAAGGGGCTTCAATCGGAGAAGTCCTCGACTTCGCCGGGCTGTTCGATCTCGCCAGCCAGTTCGGGAAGGCTCCAGGCCGCCAACGCCTTCAGGTGCCCGTCGAGCGCCACCGCGTCGCCGATCTCATCGGCGCGGCTGACGTCCCAGTGACCGTAATGGCGTTCGAGGGTGTGGGGAGAGGTGTTGACGATCTTGGCGATCACCTCGAACGACCTGCCGCTATGCAGGAGCCAGCTCACGAAGGTGTGCTTGAAAACATGGGCGGTCACTGTATCGCTTTCGTCCGCGGACTTCAGGCCCGCAGCAGCGATGGCTTTGGCCACGCTTTTCTTGACGTTGCCTGCCCGCGCGCCGTTGCGCTCCACCACCCATTGGCTGGTCGAAACTGCCTTCGCCGCCAGGAGCTCGGCGCGAAGTTCGCGGGTCATTTGGATGAGCGGGCGTTTCTTCCGGTGGGCGACCCAGCCGAAATCGATGGTGTTCCGCTCAAAATCCACCTGGGGCCATTGCAAGGTCTCGATTGCTTCCTTGCGGGCGCCGGTGGCCAGGGCGATACGGACGAACAACCGCACATGATGCAGGTGGCAGGCGGCGAGCAGACGGGCTGCCTCGCCCTTGGTCAGGAAACGCTGCCGAGCGCGTCCGTCCGAGGCGGGCATTCCGAACTCAGGTTTCGGGGCGTCCCCAAACCAAGCCCGGCGACGTTCGGCCTTGTTGGCCCAATTCACGGCGGCGCGGAGGATGGTGAGTTCCCTTGCGATCGTCGAGTTGGACACCCGTCGGACGACCTCCTTTGAAGTGGCCGAGGAGACGCCCTCTGCCCGGCGTTCCTTCGCATAGGTTCGGGCGATCGCTTCCGTGATCCTGGTCGTCGGCAGGTTGCCGAGATGGCGTTCCAGGTGCTTCAGGACGAACACCATGGTTTCTGCGGCTTCGGTGGATGCGGCCTTCCGCGCCGCCTGTTCCGAGGCCAGCGCATGAGCTTCGGCAGCAGGGACGCCGGATGATACCAGGCGGCGTCGGACGTCTGCGTAGGTGGTGGCGTCGACCTTTTCCCGGCGTTCCTCCAACTTGGAATCTCCGTATGCCCGCAACAGATCACGGACCAGAGGAGTCTCGGGAACAGGCGGTGTGGCGGCCGCTTTGCCCAGGAGGTATTGGTCCAGGGCGACCCGAGCTTTTCCCGGATCGTCGGTTTGGGTGGAGATCTTCAGGCCGCCATCGACGATGTAGTGGATGCGTCCCCGCAGTTCGAGGCGGGCGGTCTTGCGTGGTCTTGCCATGTCGATGGTCTCCCCTTGCTGTCGGCGGGGCGCGACCGTAGCGCGCGTGATGAGTGGGGCCAACGCGTTTACGTGTTCTTATGAGGGCCGACGGCGGCGCCCAAGGAGAACCAATCGCGAGGGGAGGGGCACTCGGTCCGCTTCTCCTGGCGGGGGTCTTCGTGGACGACGAACATGGAGGCGATGAATGCCTCCACGTCCGCACGGCGAACACGCCAGTCCTTGGAGCCGGGAAGCCGGGCGGCGGGGATCAAGCCCTTGCGGACATAGTCGTAGGCGGTCTGGCGATGCACCCGCAACGCATCAGCCAACTGGGCAACGGTCATCAAGGGTGAAGTGGGTTCTTCCTGCATGGTCTCTCCGGTCTCGGTGGCCGAACTGAGCAAACCATCGCACATGGAAGGGGGCGGTCATTCCCGGGGGTCTGCGTGGACCGAGATTGCCCCCGGCCTATAATCCTCGATGACCATCGGTATTCAGTGTGTTCACGATCTGCCTGATCGAATCGTCATCCCCTTTTCCTTTCTCGTTGTCCCCGGATTCCCTACTGGCTGTTTGCCCCAATCGGCGAGCAGGAGGTTGATCGCTTCCACTAGGACATCCTGAATGCTCAGGTCCCGCTTGTCGGCGAGAGCCTTAAGCCTTTTGGCGTCGCCCGAGACCAATCGGACCTGAAGATGGCGGAAGTCGGGAGGGCGGTCCCCATAGGCGCTAATATAGGGACCGGCATTGACGCTTTCGCCTTCGGGGAGCGTCATCCAGGCGCTGCATGATGCGAGTGCGGTTCAGCGCGGGCAGGGCGAGCACAGACAGCATGATTTGCCGATAGCAGAACGTGACCAAAGCCCATACAGGCCCTGCGAGATAGGGTGTTGCGGTGCCTTCAGGGGGAAGATTCGGCGAGTTTCCTCGCCGCATTTTCTGCCAGGAGCGCCAAAATAAGCTTGGCCAATATCCAGGTTTTGGCCAATTTCGGGCATTTAGCGGGCAGCGCTCCCAAATCCATCACGCTTTTGAAGCGCTTGAACAGCAACTCGATCTGCCAACGCAGCCGGTAGAGGTCGAGGATATCCGTGGCGGAATAGCTATCGCCCAGGCTGGTGGCGATCACGACGAAGCCCGCCGCCTCTAGGGAACGGGCACTCTCGGCTCGGCACCGTTTGCGAAAATTGGCGGCCAATTTCGCGCGTGCCTTTTCCGCCTGGTCGGGCGGCAGGCGGGCGATCACCAAGCGGATGGGGATAGTCGGCTTGCCTTTTTTCTCCGATTTCAGCCAGGCGGCATGGTTCTGCGGCTCGTCGCCGACGTTCGCCAGCACGTCGAACAGGCGGAAGGCTTCGCCGTGTTCGTCGATCAAACCCAGGGCTCTCCAGCCGCTGCGCACGACGAAATCTGCCCCCGCGGCCATCACGCACCGTAGGTCGCCCGCCTTGGCATAGCCTCGGTCGGCGACGCAGATGTCGCCCCTCGCACAGGGGAAACGGGAAAGGTGCTCGACCTCACTCTGGTCAGTCAGCTCGATCCCGTCCACCCGCCCCGTCAGGTCGTAGCTGACGTGCAGTCGCCATGTGGTGCGGTCCGCTCCCGGTTGGCATAAGCTGGTGGCGTCCATCACCCGCAGACGCCGTCCGCCCCAAGTGCCGCTTGGCTGAACGTGTGCCCGTTCCAGCAATTGCTGAACGATGTGCTCCAGCCACGCCGGCGCGTTTCGGAGGCGCTGTAGCAAGCCGGGATTGCTCAGTTCCGCGATGGACGCGCTGCTTGCCCAAGCACTGCCCTCCCGCAAGGACAGCCCGGCTCCGTAGCACAGGATCAGCCGCAACAAGTCCTCAGCGCTGCGAACCTGGCGGGGGCGTAGGAACGCCTTGAACTGACGCGCCGTCGCCTCAATGTCCACGATGGACGAGAGCGCCGACAACGCCTCTGAAACAGAATTATCTGAGATTGAACGAGCCATTCAATCTTGAATC
>JAEXAH010000151.1 GCA_023458315.1 Pseudomonadota bacterium | reverse complement strand
AGGCGGTGAAGGTCGCGCCGCCGGTCTCGGCCAGCACCTTGGTGATCGCCGCGGTCAACGAGGTCTTGCCATGGTCGACGTGACCGATGGTGCCGATGTTGCAGTGCGGCTTGTTGCGCTCGAATTTCGCCTTAGCCATGTTTCTCTTACTCCGTCCTCGAAAAAGGGTTCAATGGGTCAGCCGGCCAGTCGTGCCCGAACCGCCTCGGCCACCGGGCCGGGGACGTCCGAGTAATGGTCGAAGACCATATTGTACTGGGCACGGCCCTGCGACATCGAGCGCAGGGTGTTCACATAGCCGAACATGGAGGCCAGCGGAACCATGGCGGTGACGACGCGGGCGGGCCCGCGGGTCTGCATGTCCGTGACCTGGCCACGTCGGCCATTCAAGTCGCCGATGATGTTGCCGAGATAGTCGTCGGGAGTGACCACCTCGACCCGCATCACCGGTTCCAACAGCTTCGGACCGGCCTTGGCGAGCCCATCGCGGCAGGCGGTCCGGGAAGCGATTTCGAAAGCCAACGCCGAGGAATCGACGTCGTTGGCGGCACCATCGGTCAGCGTGGCGCGCACGTCAACCACCGGGAACCCCGCAACCACGCCGTCTTCCAGGGCAGAGCGCAGGCCGCGCTCGATGCCCGGCACGTATTCCTTGGGCACCACCCCGGCGGGGGATTTGTTCTCGAACGACACCCCCGCCCCGGCGGCGGCGGGCTCCAGGATCACCCGCACGCGGGCGAACTGGCCCATGCCGCCGATCTGGCGGTTGTGGGTGTAATCCACCTCGGCGGCGCGGGAGATGGTTTCACGATAGGCCACCTGGGGCTTGCCCACATTGGCGTCCACCCGGAACTGGCGGCGCAGGCGGTCGACGATGATTTCCAGATGCAGCTCGCCCATGCCACGGATCACCGTCTGGCCGCTTTCGGCATCCTGGGCGACGCGGAAGGACGGGTCCTCGGCCGCCAGATGGGCCAGGGCGCGGGCCAACAGATCGGCATCGGCATCGCTGCGCGGCTCGACCGCCACTTCGATCACCGGCTCGGGAAAATCCATGCTTTCCAGCACCACCGGCGCCTCGGCGGCGCACAGGGTGTCGCCGGTGCCGGTATGCTCGAGCCCGATGACGGCAACGATGTCGCCCGCCCGGGCTTCCTCGACCTCTTCGCGCAGGTTGGCGTGCATCAGCAGCATGCGGCCCAGGGTTTCGCCCTGGTCCTTGGCGCTGTTCAGCACACGATCGCCCGCGCGCACGGTGCCGGAATAGATGCGGATGAAGGTCAGGTTGCCGACCAGCGGGTCGTGCATGACCTTGAAGGCCAGGGCAGAGAACGGCGCGTCGTCGTTGGCGGCGCGGTCCACGGCGGCGGTGCGGCCGCCGAAGAAGCCCTTGACGGTGTCCAGGTCCAGCGGCGACGGCAGGTAATCCACCACCGCGTCCAGCAGGGGCTGCACACCCTTGTTGCGGAACGAGGCGCCGCACAGCACCGGCACGAAAACCTTGGCCAGAGTGCCCTTGCGGATGCAGGCACGCAACGTCTCGGCCGACGGCTCGGCCCCGCCCAGATAGGCGGTCAGCGCGGCATCGTCCAGTTCGACGGCGGCTTCGATCAGGGTCTGGCGGGCGGCGGCGGCCTGCTCGGCGATGTCGGCGGGAATGGCAGTGTCCAGGAACTCGGCGCCCAGCGTCTCGTCCTTCCACTCCACCGCGACATTGCGCAGCAGGTCGATGATGCCCAGGAACTGACCGTCGCGGACCAGCGGCAGGGCCAGCACCAGCGGCACCGCGCCCAGACGATCGGCGATCATGGCAACGGTCCCGGCGAAATCGGCGCCGGTGCGATCCATCTTGTTGATGAAACAGATGCGCGGCACGCCGTACTTGTCGGCCTGCCGCCACACTGTTTCCGACTGGGGCTCCACACCGGCCACACCATCGAACACCGCCACGGCGCCGTCGAGCACGCGCAAGGAACGCTCCACCTCGATGGTGAAGTCGACGTGACCGGGGGTATCGATGATGTTGACGCGGTGGTCGCGCCAGAAGGTGGTGGTGGCCGCGGAAGTTATGGTGATGCCCCGCTCCTGCTCCTGCTCCATCCAGTCCATGGTGGCGGTGCCGTGATCGACCTCGCCAATCCGGTAGGACTTTCCGGTGTAGTACAGGATCCGCTCGGTCGTAGTCGTCTTGCCGGCATCGATGTGGGCCATGATGCCGATATTGCGATAACGATCGAGTGGCGTCTTACGAGCCATTGGGAACTCTCGCGGCCCCGACCTTTTACCAGCGGTAGTGCGAGAACGCCTTGTTGGCGTCCGCCATACGATGGGTATCCTCGCGCTTCTTCACCGAGGCGCCGCGGTTGTTGGCGGCGTCGAGCAATTCGCCCGACAGACGGTCAACCATGGTGGTCTCGGAACGCTTGCGCGAGTATTCGATCAGCCAGCGGATGGCCAGGGCCTGACGGCGGTCCTGACGGACCTCGACCGGCACCTGATAGGTGGCACCACCGACACGGCGGGAGCGCACCTCGACGGCGGGCTTCACGTTGTCGAGGGCGTCGTGGAACACCTGGCGCGGATCCTGGCCGGTCTTGGCCCCGATCTTCTCCAGAGCACCATAGACGATAGCCTCGGCAGCGGACTTCTTGCCGTCCAGCATCAGGCAGTTCATGAACTTGGCAATCACCAGATCGCCATACTTGGCATCGGGATTGATTTCGCGCTTTTCGGCGGCGTGACGACGGGACATGGTCTGTTACCTCACTTCGGACGCTTGGCGCCGTACTTCGAACGACGCTGCTTACGGTCCTTCACACCCTGGGTATCCAGAGTGCCGCGGATGATGTGATAGCGGACACCGGGAAGATCCTTCACGCGGCCGCCACGGATCATCACCACCGAGTGTTCCTGAAGGTTGTGACCTTCGCCCGGGATGTAGCTGGTAACTTCGAAGCCGTTGGTCAGGCGCACACGGGCAACCTTACGCAGCGCCGAGTTGGGCTTCTTCGGGGTGGTGGTGTAAACGCGGGTGCAAACACCACGCTTCTGCGGGCAGGCTTCGAGGGCCGGCACCTTGTTGCGCGCCGTCAAAGGCTGGCGCGGCTTACGGATCAACTGATTGATCGTGGGCATCTAAGTCATTTCCCTTCGGAAGAGGCATCCGGCTAATCAGAAAAAAACCCACTGGTGGCGTGCCACCGGGGCTTCCTTCGGGTAAACCGCCGACCCGTCCGGCGTTGGACAATTGGTTCAAGTTCCCGGCGACTTGATGTGCGAACGCGAGTCCGCAAGGCACCCAGTCCCCGGAAGCGCCGCATCCTATGGTTCCGGCCCAGCCGCGTCAAGCGAAAGAGTCCCCCCGACCCGAGTCTTTCCGCGCTTTTCATGCGGCGGTCATCGCCCCTGGCATTCACCATTCCAGTAACCATTTTCATGATATGCTGTCCGCAGCCCCGAAACCGGAGCCGGCCGAGATGACCACGCCCGCCCCCACCACCGCCGTCACCGACATTCCGACCGTCCAGCGCCCCGAGCACAAGGTGGCCGGACACATCCGCGATGCCGCCCAGGCGACCGGGGTGTCGTTCGAATACCTGCTGGCCCAGGCCAACCAGGAAAGCCGCCTGAACCCCAACGCCAAGAGCAACCGCTCGTCGGCCATGGGACTGTTCCAGTTCACCGCCGGAACCTGGCTGGACATGGTCAAGAAGCACGGCGACGAACACGGGCTGGGCAAATATGCCGACGCCATCGTCAAGGGGCCGGACGGCCGCTGGACGGTCAAGGACAAGGATTTGCGCAAGGACATCCTGGATTTGCGCCGCGACCCCAGCCTGTCGGCGCTGATGGCGGCGGAATACGCCAAGGACAACGAGAAGGTGCTGGAATCCAAGCTGGGCCGTCAGGTGGACACCCACGATCTGTATCTGGCCCACTTCCTGGGGGCGGGCGGCGCGCTCAAGGTGCTGAAGGCGCGCGGCACCGACCACCAGCCCGAGGAACTGGCCCAGGCCGCCCAGGCCAATCCCGACGTCTTCACCGACCCCGCCACCGGCGAACAGCGTTCCATGGATTCCGTCTATGCGATGGTGGAGAAACGCTTCCGTCGCGCCATGACCGAGGCCAACCGGCTGGCCGGAACCCTGCGGCCGCAGGTGGATCTGGCGGCGCTGCGCCCGGCCGGCCGCCCGGCCGAGGACGACGGCACCACCACCATGGCCGAGGCGGTGGCCACCGCCACCGTCAGTCTGGCCCCCGCATCCCTGTCGGGGAACAACGCCGCCGGGGCCATCGCCCGCTCGGCCGCCGTGCTGTCCATGGCGGACATCCCGGCCGACACCGGCAGTTTTCCCGCCCGCCTGCCGCCGCGCCCGAACACCCCGGCGCTGATCCCCGCCGCCGCCAGCGAGACCGGCCCGCTGTTCCCGGTGCCGTTGCCGCCCCCCGTCACCGGCGCCCGCGCCGATGCGGGCGGACGCGGCACTCTGTTGGCGATCAACGAAGACCAGGGATAGGGTCAGGCTTCCCGGCTTTTCGGCAGGGTGAAGCGGAAGGTCGAGCCCTGCCCGGCGACGGAATCCACCCAGATACGGCCGCCGTGCCGTTCCACCACCCGCTGGCAGATGGCCAGACCGATGCCGGTGCCGGGATAGCGGTCGCGTGGGTGCAGCCGCTTGAACAGGTCGAAGATCTGGCGGTGATACTGGGCATCGATGCCGATGCCGTTGTCCCGGACATAGAATTCCCACGTCGCGCCGCGATCGTCGCAGCCGATCAGCACCTCGGGCCGCACGTCGTCGCGGCGGTATTTCAGGGCGTTGGCGATCAGGTTCTGGAACAGGCTGCCCAATTGCGCGGCGTCGGCCTCGACCACCGGCAGCGGCCCCTTGACCTCGACCGCCGCCTGGGCCTCGGCGATGACGCCCTTGAGGTGGGCCAGGGCGGTGCTGACCAGAATGCCCGCCTGCACCGGCACCAGCGTCAACTGGCCGGTACCGATACGGGAATAGGCCAGAAGCTCGTTGATGATCGACTGCATGCGCCGCACGCCGTCCACCGTATAGCCGATGAAGGCGTCGGCGTCGGGGTCCAGCCGTCCCTGATAGCGGCGCTGCAACAACTGCACATAAGAGGCGATGTTGCGCAGCGGTTCCTTGAGATCGTGCGAGGCGATGTAGGCGAATTGCTCCAGATCGGCGTTGGAGCGTTCCAGGTCGCGGTTGAGGTTGGCCAGATCGGCGGTTTCGCGGTGCTCGCGGGTCAGGCCCCGCCAGATCAACCCGGTCAGGGTCAGGATCACCACCAACCCCACGCCGGTCAGCGCCAGAACCGACAGGCCGCGCAAGCGCCAGCCATCCATCGCCGCCGCTTCCGGGACGCTGACCCACACCACCAGCGGGCGGCCGTCCATCAGCCGATAGGACATGACGCGATCCTGGGCGTCATAGGGCGAGCGGCCGCGATAGGTGTCGGCCGCCGCCCGGGCCAGATGGCTGAACAGCGGCGTTCCGGCGAAGGAGCGCCCCACGTCCTCGGCCTTCATGGGCTGGCGCACCAGCAGGGCGCCGTCGCGGCCATACACCCCCAGCGATTGCCCCGCCCCCAGGTCGAGCCGCTGATGCAGGCGCTTGAAGCTTTCCAGGTCCACCAGGGCAACCGCCAGACCGAGCAGCGTCCCGCGTCCGTCGACGATGCGCCGGGCCAGCGGAAAGGCGTGGACCCGCGCGGCATCATCGAACGCCGCCGGACCAAGATAGCTGGCGCGACCCGGGTCGGCCAGCAGCCCCCGCACCCAGTCACGGTCGGCGAAATTGCTGCCGACCGGGTGGAACCCCCGGGCATCCAGCAGCAGGCGGCCATGCGCGTCGGTCAGATAGACGTTGGCCACCGCCGGAACCGCCGCCATGGCGCCGGCGGCGGCGGCGCGGTCGGCGGCGGCGGACAGGCCGCGTTCCACCGCCCGCTCGGACAGGCCGCGCAGCAGCATTTCGGCACCGTCCAGGATGCGGCCGGTCTGTTCGTCGAGAACCTGCGCCGCGGCGGCCAGCCGCACATCGACCGCGTTCCGGGTCTGCCGCAAATCGGTTGTCACCCAGGCGGCGGCCACGGCCACGGCCGTCACGGCGGTCAGGACCGCCATGGTCAGCAACAGCCCTCGCGGCCGCAGTGCCCGGCGCCACATCGAAACCACGGCAACCCCTTCCCCGTCTGAACATGCGGCCACGACAGGCAGCCGCACTTCCCCCCAGGGGATTTAATCCCGTTCCCAACCATCACACAAGAGACAAGACCAAGGAAATCCGCCAAAGAAAAACCCCCGCCGGTCGCCCGGCGGGGGTGTTTTCCGAAACGCGCCTTACTCGGCCGGGGCGGCCGGCGGCTGATCGCCACCGTCCAGACCGGCGGGCAGGGCCGCGCTGTCCTCGCCTTCCACCTGCATTTCGCGGTCGCGCTTGGCGGCCAGCTCGCGCAGGCGGTTCATCACCGCGCCGGTACCGGCGGGGATCAGACGACCGACGATGACGTTTTCCTTCAGGCCGTTCAGGGTGTCCACCTTGCCCGAGACGGCGGCCTCGGTCAGAACGCGGGTGGTTTCCTGGAACGACGCGGCGGAGATGAAGGAATGGGTTTGCAGGCTCGCCTTGGTGATGCCCTGCAAAACCGGGGTGCCCGACGCCGGACGGCCCTGTTCCTTGATCGCCTTGGCGTTCTCGGCCTCGAACTCGACACGGTCCACGGTCTCGCCCACCAGCATGGTGGTGTCGCCGCCGTCGGTGATCTCGATCTTCTGCAACATCTGGCGAACGATCACCTCGATGTGCTTGTCGTTGATCTTCACACCCTGGAGACGATAGACCTCCTGGATTTCGTTGATGAGGTACTGGGCCAGCGCCGGGACACCCATGACCTTCAGGATGTCGTGCGGCACCGGGTTGCCGTCCATCAGCGAATCGCCGCGGCGGACGTAGTCGCCTTCCTGCACCGAGATGTGCTTGCCCTTGGGGATCAGGTATTCCACCGGATCGCCATCCTCGGGGACCACCAGGATGCGGCGCTTGGACTTGTAATCCTTGCCGAATTCCACGCGGCCATCGATCTCGGAGATGATGGCGTGGTCCTTGGGCTTGCGGGCTTCGAACAGTTCGGCCACACGCGGCAGACCGCCGGTGATGTCGCGGGTCTTGGAACCTTCGCGCGGGATACGGGCGATCACGTCACCCGCATGCAGCTTGGAACCGTTCTCCACCGACAGGATGGCGTCCACCGACATGAAGTAGCGGGCTTCCAGGCCGTTGGGCAGCGTCACCGGCTGGCCCTTCTCGTCCCGCAATTCCACGCGCGGACGCAGGTCCGAGCCACGCGGCTGCTGCTTCCAGTCCACCACCACCTTGCTGGCGATGCCGGTGGCCTCGTCCACCACTTCACGCATGGACAGGCCCTCGACCAGGTCCAGGAAGTGCGCCACACCGTTGGTCTCGGTGATGATCGGCAGGGTGTAGGGGTCCCACTCGGCCAGCTTGGTGCCCTTGGCGGTCTTGGAACCTTCCTCGACCAGCAGCTTGGCGCCATAGGGCACGCGGTGACGGGCACGTTCGCGGCCGTTGACGTCCAGCAGCGCGATTTCGCAGTTACGCGACATCACGATCAGGGCGCCGGACGAGTTGGTGACGACGTTCTTGTTCAGGATCTGAACGGTCAGTTCGCCGGTCGCCTCGATGGACGATTGCTCGGCACCACGTTGCGCCGCGCCACCGATGTGGAAGGTACGCATGGTCAGCTGGGTGCCGGGTTCGCCGATCGACTGGGCGGCGATGACGCCGACCGCTTCGCCGACGTTGACGCGGGTGCCACGGGCCAGATCGCGGCCATAGCAGCAACCGCACACGCCTTCCTTGGCCTCGCAGGTCAGCACCGAACGGATGGCCACTTCCTCGATACCGGCTTCGTCGATGGCCTCGACCTCGGCTTCGCCGATGATCTCGGCCGCCGGGACGATGATGGCGCCGGTGGCGGGATGGATGATGTCACGGGCCGCCGAGCGGCCGAGGATACGCTCGGCCAGCGGCGAGATGACGTCGCCGCCCTCGACCACCGCCGAAACGGTCAGGCCGTTGATGGTGCCGCAATTCTCCTCGGTGATGATCGCGTCCTGGGCCACGTCCACCAGACGGCGGGTCAGATAGCCCGAGTTCGCGGTCTTCAAGGCGGTGTCGGCCAGACCCTTACGGGCGCCGTGGGTGGAGTTGAAGTACTCCAGCACGGTCAGACCTTCCTTGAAGTTCGAGATGATCGGGGTTTCGATGATCTCGCCCGACGGCTTGGCCATCAGGCCGCGCATGCCGGCCAACTGCTTCATCTGGGCGGCCGAACCACGGGCGCCCGAATGGGCCATCATGTACACCGAATTGACCGAACGGCCGGGCTCGACGCGGCTGATTTCCTTCATCATGGCGTCGGCGACGTCGTCGGTGCACTTCGACCAGGCGTCGACCACCTTGTTGTACTTTTCGCCCTGGGTGATCAGGCCGTCCTGGTACTGCTGTTCGTATTCCTTGACCTTGGCTTCGGTCTCGGACACCAGCTTTTCCTTGGCGGGCGGCACCACCATGTCGTCCTTGCCGAACGAGATGCCGGCCTTGAACGCGTTGGAATAGCCCAGGCCCATGACGCGATCGGCGAAGATCACCGTCTCTTTCTGGCCGCAATGGCGGTAGACCAGATCGATGACGTTCTGGATGTCCTTCTTGGTCAGCAGACGGTTGATGGACGAGAACGGCACGTTCAGGTTCCGCGGCAACACTTCCGACAGCATCATGCGACCGGCGGTGGTTTCCACGATCTCGATGATCGGGTTGCCCTCGGTGTCGATGTTGTGGTAGCGGGCGCGGATCTTCTGGTGCAGGGTCAGCACCTTCTCGGTCAGCGCTTCCTCGATCTCGGCCATGGTGCCGAACACCGGCAGGCGGAACAACACGGCCTTGCCGTCCTTGACCGCCTTTTCCACGTCGGCGGGGGCCATGGATTCCAGCGGATGGCCGGGCTTGTCCACGTTGTGGACGCGCAGCAGGCCGCTTTCCAGACCGGCGACCAGGGCGTCGCCCGTGACCTTGACGGCGCGATGGGCGGTGACTTCGCGGCGGCCGATGCGGGCCATCAGGCCCTCGATGTCCTTGACGTCGGGCTGGGTGCCGGGATTGGCACGGTCGACGAAGAACAGCGTGCCCTTGGCGATGCCCGCCTTGAGCTCGTCCAGCGAATGGACCTTGACGATCAGGCCGGGCTGCTCGTCACGCTCCATGGTGATGTAATAGATGCCCAGCACGATGTCCTGGGACGGCACGATGATCGGCTTGCCGTTGGCGGGGCTGAGGATGTTGTTGGTGGACATCATCAGCACGCGCGCTTCCAACTGGGCCTCCAGGCTCAGCGGGACGTGCACGGCCATCTGGTCGCCGTCGAAATCGGCGTTGAAGGCGGTACACACCAGCGGGTGCAGCTGGATGGCCTTGCCTTCGATCAGGGTGGGCTCGAACGCCTGGATGCCGAGGCGGTGCAGGGTCGGCGCGCGGTTCAGCATCACCGGATGCTCGCGGATGACCTCTTCCAGGATGTCCCACACCTCGGGACGTTCCTTTTCCACCATGCGCTTGGCCGCCTTGATGGTGGTGGCCATGCCGTACAGTTCCAGCTTGGAATAGACGAACGGCTTGAACAGCTCGAGCGCCATCTTCTTCGGCAGACCGCACTGGTGCAGCTTCAGCTCGGGACCGACCACGATGACCGAACGGCCCGAATAGTCCACGCGCTTGCCCAGCAGGTTCTGACGGAAGCGGCCCTGCTTGCCCTTCAGCATGTCGGACAGCGACTTCAGCGGACGCTTGTTGGCGCCGGTGATGGCGCGGCCGCGACGGCCGTTGTCGAACAGCGCGTCCACCGCTTCCTGCAACATGCGCTTTTCGTTGCGCACGATGATCTCGGGCGCACGCAGTTCGATCAGGCGCTTCAGGCGGTTGTTACGGTTGATGACGCGGCGATAGAGGTCGTTGAGGTCCGAGGTGGCGAAACGGCCGCCATCCAGGGGCACCAGCGGGCGCAGTTCCGGCGGGATGACCGGAATGACTTCCAGGATCATCCATTCCGGGCGCGAGCCGGATTCCATGAAGGCTTCGATCAGCTTCAGACGCTTGACCAGCTTCTTGCGCTTGGCCTCGGAGGTGGTCTCCTTGAGGTCGATCTTCAGCTTGTCCTTCTCGGACTCCAGATCGATGGCCGCCAGCATGTCGCGGATGGCCTCGGCGCCGATCTTGGCGGTGAAGCTGTCCTCGCCGTACTCGTCGACCGCGCGCATGTACTGCTCTTCGCTCAGCAGTTCGCGGATCTTCAAGGGCGTCAGGCCGGGCTCGACCACCACGTAGTTCTCGAAGTACAGGATGCGCTCAAGATCCTTGAGCGTCATGTCGCACAGCAGGCCGATGCGGCTGGGCAGCGACTTCAGGAACCAGATGTGGGCGACCGGGCTGGCCAGTTCGATATGGCCCATGCGTTCGCGCCGCACCTTGGCCAGCGTGACCTCGACGCCGCACTTCTCGCAGATGATGCCGCGATACTTCATGCGCTTGTACTTGCCGCACAAGCACTCGTAATCCTTGATCGGACCGAAGATGCGGGCGCAGAACAGGCCGTCGCGCTCCGGCTTGAAGGTCCGGTAATTGATCGTTTCGGGCTTCTTGATCTCGCCATACGACCACGAGCGGATGCGCTCGGGGGAGGCGATCGAGATCCGGATCTGGTCGAAGGACTGGGTGCCGCTCGCCTGACCGAAAATCTTCATCAGTTCATTCATGACCTACTCCCGCGTGGACTCGGGTAGGGCGGAGAGGGGGAACTCCCCCTCTCGCCTTGGTATCAAAGGGGTCTTAGAAATTGCGCTGGGTCAGCTCGACATTGAGGCCGAGCGAGCGCAGTTCCTTGACCAGCACGTTGAAGGACTCGGGGATGCCGGCCTCGAAGTTGTCGTCGCCGCGCACGATGGCCTCGTAGACCTTGGTGCGGCCGGAGACGTCGTCCGACTTGACCGTGAGCATCTCCTGAAGGGTATAGGCAGCGCCATACGCCTCCAGAGCCCACACTTCCATTTCACCGAAGCGCTGACCGCCGAACTGGGCCTTGCCGCCCAGCGGCTGCTGAGTGACCAGCGAGTACGGGCCGATGGAACGGGCGTGGATCTTGTCGTCCACCAGGTGGTGCAGCTTCAGCATGTAGATGTAGCCGACAGTCACCTTGCGGTCGAACGGCTCGCCGGTGCGACCGTCGTGCAGCGTGACCTGACCCGAGCGGTCGCGGCCCGCCTTCTCCAGCATGTCGCAGATGTCGCTTTCGCGGGCACCGTCGAACACCGGGGTGGCGAAGGGGGTCCCGGGCTTCAGGTTGGCGGCCAGTTCCAGCACTTCCGCGTCGGACAGGTCGGCCACGTCCTCGGCATAGAGGTCGGGACCGTAGATGTCCTTCAGCTTCGCGCGGATGTCGTCCACGGTGGCCTTGGAGTGCTTGTAGCCTTCCAGGACCTTGCCGATCTGCTGGCCCAGGCCGGCGGCGGCCCAACCCAGATGGGTCTCCAGGATCTGACCGACGTTCATGCGCGACGGCACGCCCAGCGGGTTCAGAACGATGTCGACCTGCTGGCCGTCTTCCAGATAGGGCATGTCTTCCAGCGGCATGATGCGCGAGATGACACCCTTGTTGCCGTGACGGCCGGCCATCTTGTCGCCCGGTTGCAGCTTGCGCTTCACCGCCACGAACACCTTGACCATCTTCATCACGCCGGGCGGCAATTCGTCGCCGCGCTGCAACTTCTCGACCTTGTTCTCGAAGCGATCCTGCAAACGCTGGACGGCCATGTCGAAGGCACGCTTGAGCTGCTCGACGTCGCCCATCACCGCGTCGTCATCGACGGCGATGTTGCGCCACGCGCTGGTGTGCAACTCGGCCAGCATGTCCTCGGCCACCACCTGACCGGCGCGGACGCCCTTGGGGCCGGACACGATCTTCTTGCCCAGCAGGATCTGCTTCAGGCGGGCATAGAAGGAACGCTCCAGGATGGCGCGCTCGTCATCGCGGTCCTTGGCCAGACGCTCGATCTCGGCCCGCTCGATGGCCAGGGCGCGCTCGTCCTTCTCGACGCCGCGGCGGGAGAAGACGCGCACTTCCACGATGGTACCGGCGACGCCCGGCGGCAGACGCAAGGACGTGTCGCGGACGTCGGACGCCTTTTCACCGAAGATGGCGCGCAGCAGCTTCTCTTCGGGGGTCATCGGGCTTTCGCCCTTGGGCGTGACCTTGCCGACCAGAATGTCGCCCGGCTTCACCTCGGCGCCGATATAGACGATACCGGCTTCGTCCAGGTTCTTGAGGGCTTCTTCACCGACGTTGGGAATGTCGCGGGTGATTTCCTCCTGGCCCAGCTTGGTGTCGCGGGCCATGACCTCGAATTCCTCGATGTGGATCGAGGTGAACACGTCGTCGCGGACGATGCGTTCCGAGATGAGGATCGAATCCTCGAAGTTGTAGCCGTTCCAGGGCATGAACGCGACCAGCACGTTGCGGCCCAGCGCCAGTTCACCCAATTGGGTCGACGGACCATCGGCGATGATGTCGCCCTTGGTGATGCGGTCGCCCACCTTCACCAGCGGCTTCTGGGTGATGCAGGTGTTCTGGTTGGAACGCTGGAACTTCAGCAGGTTGTAGATGTCGACGCCGGATTCGTTGGCCGACACGTCCTCGGTGGCGCGGATCACCACGCGGGTGGCGTCCACCTGGTCGACGATGCCGGTGCGCTTGGCGGTGATGGCCGCGCCCGAGTCACGGGCCACCGCCTGCTCCATGCCGGTGCCCACCAGGGGCGCCTCGGCGCGGATCAGCGGCACCGCCTGACGCTGCATGTTCGAGCCCATCAGCGCGCGGTTGGCGTCGTCGTTCTCCAGGAACGGGATCAGCGCCGCGGCGACGGACACCAATTGCTTGGGGCTGACGTCGATCAGGTTGATGTCGGTCGGCGCCACCATGACGAACTCGCCGGCCTGACGGCAGGCGATCAGGTCGTCCACGAAGGACCCGTCGGGGTTCAGCGCGGAATTGGCCTGGGCCACGGTATAGCGGCCTTCTTCCATGGCCGACAGATAGACCACGTCGGTCGTCACCTTGCCGTCGACGATCTTGCGGTACGGCGCCTCGATGAAGCCGTACTGGTTGACGCGGGCATAGGTGGCCAGGCTGTTGATCAGACCGATATTCGGACCTTCGGGGGTCTCGATCGGGCAGATGCGGCCGTAATGGGTCGGGTGCACGTCGCGGACTTCGAAGCCCGCGCGCTCGCGGGTCAGACCGCCCGGGCCAAGCGCCGACAGGCGGCGCTTGTGGGTGATTTCCGACAGCGGGTTGGTCTGGTCCATGAACTGCGACAGCTGCGAGGAGCCGAAGAATTCGCGGACGGCGGCGGCGGCGGGCTTGGCGTTGATCAGGTCATGCGGCATCACCGAATCGATGTCCACCGAGGACATACGCTCGCGGATGGCGCGCTCCATGCGCAGCAGGCCGACGCGGTACTGATTTTCCATCAGTTCGCCGACCGAGCGGACGCGGCGGTTGCCCAGGTGATCGATGTCGTCGATCTCGCCCTTGCCGTCCTTCAGGCCGACCAGCACCTTGATGACTTCCAGGATGTCGTCGCGGCGGAGCACACGGGTGGTGTCCGGCACGTCCTTGTCCGAGAAGTTCAGGCGCGAGTTCATCTTGACGCGGCCCACGGCCGACAGGTCGTAGCGCTCGCTGTCGAAGAACAGGCCCTGGAACAGCGCCTCGGCGGTTTCCAGGGTCGGCGGCTCGCCCGGACGCATGACGCGGTAGATGTCGATCAGGGCTTCCTCGCGCGAGGAATTCTTGTCGATGGCCAGGGTGTTGCGGATGTAGGGACCGACATTGATATGGTCGATGGCGAGCATGGGCAGCTCGGTGACACCGACCTTCTCCAGCTCGGCCAGGATGTTGGCGGTGAGTTCGTCGCCCGCCTCCACATAGATCTCGCCGGTCTGCTCGTTGATGATGTCCTCGGCCATATACTGGCCGACCAGATCCTCGGGCAGGACCAGGATGTCCTCGACGCCCTGCTCGCGCAGCTTCTTGCCCAGGCGCGGCGTCATCTTGGCGCCAGCCTCGGCCACCTTCTCGCCGGTCTTGGCGTCGATCAGGTCATAGACCAGCTTGACGCCCTTCATGCGCTCGGGGTGGAAGGCGGTCTTCCAGCCCTTGGGGCCGCGGGTGTAGGTGACGGTGTCGTAGAAGTAGTTGAGGATGTCCTCGCTGGTCAGACCCTTGAGTTCGGTCAGATCGACGGCGCGGCCATCTTCCTTGCGCTTGGCGCGCAGATCCTGGGTGGCGTTGTTGTCCAGCGCGTACAGCAGGGTCGTCACCGGCAGCTTGCGGCGGCGGTCGATGCGCACGTAGACCAGATCCTTGGCGTCGAACTCGAAGTCCAGCCAGGAACCGCGATAGGGGATGACGCGGGCGGCGAACAGGTACTTGCCCGACGAATGGGTCTTGCCCTTGTCGTGGTCGAAGAACACGCCCGGGCTGCGGTGCATCTGCGAGACGATGACGCGCTCGGTGCCGTTGATCACGAAGGTGCCGTTGGCGGTCATGAGCGGCATGTCGCCCATGTACACGTCCTGCTCCTTGATGTCGCGGATGGAACGGGCGCCGGTGTCCTCGTCCACGTCCCACACCACCAGGCGCAACGTCACCTTCAGCGGCGCCGCGAAGGTCATGCCGCGCTGCTGGCATTCCTCGACGTCGTACTTGGGCTGCTCAAGCTCGTACTTCACGAACTCAAGGGTGCCGCGCTCCGAGAAGTCCTTGATCGGAAAAACCGACTTGAAGACTTCTTGCAGGCCGACATTGGCACGCTTTTCGGGCAGAACGTCCATCTGAAGGAAGTGATCATAGGAGCTTTTTTGCACCTCGATCAGATTGGGCATCGGCGCAACCGAGGGGATACGCCCGAAGCTCTTACGAATCCGCTTCCGACCCGTGTAGGATTTAGCCATTGCCGCTCCTCGTCCTCATGTCGGTTTCGGTCCGGACTGCAGTTCCGGACCCGGACAGGCGATAAGGCATCGCCCGCCCTGGAAATCTTCGCGTGCCGCCCGGTCAACCCGGCGCAACCCCCTTAGTCTGGGGATGCTGCCAAGGGGCGCCCCTGGCGGCGGTGTCGGCGTCGGCCCCCGAACAGATGGGGATCGCGTCGCCGGTAAACCAGTCCCGAAAGCCGGGCCTGTCGTACAAGCGCCATTGGGCCGGGACGGGAAAGCGCACGCCTTCCCGACCCGGCCCTTTGGCCTTCAGGCTTGGAAAGCCTGAATTACTTGACCTGCACCTTGGCGCCGGCCTCTTCCAGGACCTTCTTGATCTTCTCGGCTTCGTCCTTCGACACGCCTTCCTTGACGGTCTTCGGAGCGCCTTCGACCAGGTCCTTGGCTTCCTTCAGGCCCAGGCCGGTGATGGCGCGGACTTCCTTGATGACGTTGATCTTCTTGTCGCCGGCATCGGCCAGGACGACGTCGAACTCGGTCTTCTCTTCAGCGGCCGGGGCAGCGGCGGCGCCAGCGACGGCGGCGACGGCAACCGGAGCGGCGGCGGAAACGCCCCACTTCTCTTCCAGCAGCTTGGACAGCTCGGCGGCTTCCAGAACGGTCAGGGCGGACAGCTCGTCAACGAGCTTAGCGAGATCAGCCATTATAAACTCCTAAGATAAAGCTTGATTACTGGGATAGATCAGTAAGGCCTCACGCGGCCTCGTCCTTCTTCGCATAGGCGCCAAGCACGCGGGCAACCTGCCCAGCGGGAGCCTGGAGAACGCCGGCGATACGGGTAGCCGGGGTCGAGATCATGCCGATCAGCTTGCCACGCAGCTCGTCCAGCGACGGCAGGGTGGCAAGGGCCTTGACGCCGTCCACGTCCAGGGCCTGACCGTTGAGAGATCCACCAAGGATCTTCAGCTTGTCATTGGCCTTGGCGAAGTCGGCGGCGACCTTGGCGGCGGCGACCGGATCAGCCGAAACGGCGATGGCGGTCGGGCCGACGAACAGATCGGCAATACCCTCGTAAGCGGTACCCTGAAGGGCGAGCTTGGTGAGACGATTCTTGGTCACTTTGAAGCTGGCACCGGCCGCACGCATCTTGACGCGCAGATCGGTCATCTCGGCAACCGTCAGCCCCTTGTAATGGGCGACGACGACGAGACCCGCGTCTCCGAACGTCTCATGCAGCGCACCGATCCACTCTTTCTTCTGTGTCCGGTCCACTTTCGTCTCCAACAAACACGATGGGACTGTCCCGCCCGCGGGCGTTCGGTCCCAGCTTTTGCCCTCTGGCTCCTCCGACCGAGATCGGTGGAACCGGTGGCCTGTCCCAGAAGCATCAAGCCATCTTGCCCGGCCCCGAGGGGATGGGCGCGAATGGTATCTTCTTCTGTCTGCGTAGGCGGAAATCCATCAAGCCATCCCCGAAAGGGCGGCACCTACGGTCTCGGACAGGTCGGAGGCTTCCCGAGGGAAGCCCCCAAAATCGCCGCCCCCGAAGGCGCGGCGAAATCTGATCAGGCGCTCAGGCTGGCGATGTCCAGCTTGACGCCCACGCCCATGGTCGAAGCCACCGACACCTTCTTGATGTAGGTGCCCTTGGCGCCGGTGGGCTTGGCCTTGTTGATGGCGTCAACGAAAGCCTTGATGTTCTCGGCCAGCTTGGCGGCGTCGAACGAAGCCTTGCCGACACCGGCATGGACGATACCGGCCTTCTCGACGCGGAACTGAACCTGACCGGCCTTGGCGGCGCGGATGGCTTCGGTCACGTTCGGGGTCACGGTGCCCAGCTTGGGGTTCGGCATCAGGTTGCGCGGGCCCAGGACCTTACCCAGACGACCGACCACACCCATCATGTCCGGGGTGGCGATGCAGCGGTCGAAGTCCATGAAGCCGCCCTGGATCTGCTCGGCCAGGTCTTCGGCACCGACGATGTCGGCACCGGCCTTGCGGGCTTCCTCGGCCTTGTCGGCCTTGGCGAACACCGCCACGCGCACGGTCTTGCCGGTGCCGTGCGGCAGCTCGACGACGCCGCGGACCATCTGGTCGGCGTGACGGGGATCGACGCCCAGGTTCAGGGCAATTTCGATGGTTTCGTCGAACTTGGCCTTGGCGCCGCCCTTGATCAGCGCGACGGCCTCGTCCAGCGAGTAGAACTTGTTGCGGTCGATGCTGGCGTAGCCAGCCTTCAGGCGCTTACCGATAGCCATGGGATTACTCCACCACCTTGAGGCCCATGGAACGGGCGGAACCGACGAGCATGGAGGCGGCGGCCTCGATGTCGTTGGCGTTCAGATCGACCATCTTCTTCTCGGCGATCTCGCGGATCTGCGCCATGCTCACCTGGCCGACAGTGCCGCCCTTGCCGGGGGTCTGCGAGCCCTTCTGCACACCGGCGGCCTTCTTCAGGAAGTAGGTCACGGGCGGAGTCTTGGTGACGAAGGTGAAGGTACGGTCCGAATAGGCGGTGATCACCACCGGAATCGGCATGCCGGCTTCGAGCTGCTGGGTCTGGGCGTTGAACGCCTTGCAGAACTCCATGATGTTCAGGCCGCGCTGACACAGCGCCGGACCGATCGGCGGCGACGGATTGGCCTTGCCCGCCGGCACCTGGAGCTTGATGTAACCAATGACTTTCTTTGCCATCTTACCCTCTGGGGTTCAGAGTTGGCGGTGCGGCCATGGCCGGCCTTCCGCCCGAAAAACCGGCGGTCATCCGCCGGTAACGAAAACGGGATTCGCCGCCGGAACCATCCGGCGGCGAACCCTGTGAAACTTGCTGCCTCAGACCTTCTCGACCTGGGCGTATTCCAACTCGACCGGGGTCGAGCGGCCGAAGATCGACACCGCCACCTTGAGGCGGGCCTTTTCCTCGTCCACTTCCTCCACCAGACCGTTGAACGAGGTGAAGGGACCGTCGCAGACGCGGACCTGTTCGCCGACCTCGAACACCACCGAGGGCTTCGGGCGCTCGACGCCCTCCTGCACCTGCTTGATGATGCGCTCGGCCTCACGCTCGGTGATCGGCACCGGACGGCCCTTGCCGCCCAGGAAGCCCGTGACCTTCGGCGTGTTCTTGACCAGGTGCCAGGTGTCGTCGGTCAGCACCATCTTGACCAGCACGTAGCCGGGGAAGAACTTGCGCTCGGCGTTGACCTTCGAGCCGCGCCGGACCTCGACCACCTCTTCGGTGGGCACCAGCACCTGCTCGAACAGTTCGGCCATGGCCTTCTGCTCGGCCTGCTCGCGGATGCTCTGCGCGACCTTCTTCTCGAATCCGGAATAGACGTGGATCACGTACCAGCGGGCGGTCGCCATCATCAGCCTCCGAGGCCGAACACGAGCTTGACGATCCAGGCGAACGCCTGATCCACAAGCATGAAGAAGAGAGCGGCGATGACCACCATGATGAAGACCATGGCGGTGGAAATCGTCGTTTCCTTGCGGCTGGGCCAAGTGACCTTGGCCACCTCCTGCCGCACCTGCTTGAAGAATTGGCCTGGAGACGTCTTTGCCATCATTCTCTTGAACTTTGCGTACCCCCAAAGGGGGCACTTAGGCTTGAAAGGGACCCTGCCGGTTGGCAGGAGTGGAGGGGCTCGAACCCCCAACCCCCGGTTTTGGAGACCGGTGCTCTACCAGTTGAGCTACACTCCTGCAGCCGATGGGCCGCCCCGTTTAAGGGTCGGCACCCGGGTCGGTCGCGGCCGAAGCCACGCCTTATACAGCGTCTCGATACGCTTGGCAACCGGGGCGACGCCGCTTTTTTTCAGCGTCGCCCCGGCGCCTCGTCGTCTTACGAGATGACCTTGGCCACCACGCCGGCGCCGACGGTACGGCCGCCTTCGCGGATGGCGAAGCGCAGGCCCTGGTCCATGGCGATCGGGGCGATCAGCTTGACGGTCATCTTCACGTTATCGCCCGGCATCA
>JAEXAH010000150.1 GCA_023458315.1 Pseudomonadota bacterium | reverse complement strand
TTTCCCGGCATCGGCGCCCGGCGCACCCGCGAGGGGCGCCCCGTTGTTCCTTACTTCGCTTCGTCCGGCTCGGGGCCGGTCGGCGGCGGCTTGCTCAGGTCGTATTCCACCTCGACGATGTCGCCGTCGATGGTCTTGGTCTGGACGAAGCCCAGATGCTCGACGAATTTGAGCATGCGGATGTTGTCCTTCAGCACCTGACCGACGATCGCCCCGGTCCCGCGCGAGCGGCAATATTCGATCATCTTGACCAGCAACCGCTTGCCCAGGCCGGTGCCCTTGAGGTCCGAGCGCACCAGCACGGCGAATTCCGCCTTTTCGTTGTCGGGGTCCGTCACCGTGCGGACCACGCCCAGGGTTTCCTTGCTGCCGTCCTGGTGGGTGTATTCGGCGATGAAGGCCATTTCCCGGTCGTAGTCGATCTGGGTCAGGCGCGCCATTTCCGAATGGGGCAGTTCGTGCACCAGACCGAAGAAGCGGAAACGGATGTCCTCGGGCGTCATCTTGGACACCAGGACGTGGTGGTTGGGCTCGTCCTCGGGGCGGATGGGGCGCAGCAGGGTCTTGCGGCCCGATCCGTCCTGCATGGTGAAGATTTCTTCCAGTTCCGCCGGATAGGGGCGGATGGCCATGCGGTGCGGTCCCTTGGTGCCGGGGCCGACCTTGATGGTGGCGTCCAGCGCCAGCACGCCGTCGGCGTCGCAGCGCAAGGGGTTGATGTCCAATTCCTTGATCTGCGGGAAATCGACGATCAGTTGCGACACCTGGATCAGCACCGAATGGACGGCGTCGATATTGGCGGGCGGGCGTCCGCGATAGCCCTGCAACAGCGAGGCGACACGGGTCCGCTGCACCAGATCGGCGGCCAGGTTCAGGTTGAGCGGCGGCAGCGCCACCGCGCGGTCGGCGATGACCTCGACCGCGACACCGCCCTGGCCGAACAGGATCACCGGGCCGAACAGCGGGTCGGTGGCGATGCCGACGATCAGTTCCTGGGTGCCGGGCTTGCGTTCCGCCATCTTCTGGACGGTGAAGCCCTCGATCCGCGCCTCGGGATAGGTCTGCTGCACCCGCGCCAGCATGGCGTTGGCGGCCTTTTCCACCTCGAACGGGCTTTCCAGGTTCAGCACCACGCCGCCCACGTCCGATTTGTGCACGATGTCCGGCGACAGGATCTTCAACGCCACCGGGGTGCCGAAGCTCTTGGCGATGCGGCTGGCCTCGGCCGGGTGGCGGGCCATGCGGGTTTCCACGGTCGGAATGCCATAGGCGTCCAGCACCGCCTTGGCCTCGGCCTCGGTCATCATGCTGTCGCCACGGGCGATCACCTCGGTGATGATGTCGCGCACGAAGCCGGTGTCGGGCACGAAATCCGACGCCGCCGAGGCCGGAACTTCCATCAGCATTTCCTGGTTCTGCTTGTATTCCAGCAGATGCAGGAAGCCCTGGACGGCGGCATAGGGGGTTTCAAAGGTGGGGGCGGCGGCCTCGGCCAGCATGCGGCGGGCGTTGGCAACCTTCTGGCTGCCCACCCAACAGGTCATGATGTTGGCGCGGGTCTTTTCCTTGAACACCTTGATCACCGCCTCGGCCACGGCGTCGGGGTCGGACATGGAGGTGGGGGCGTACATCACCAGCACGCCGTCCACCGCCTTGCTTTCGATCAGGGTGGTCAGCACCTTGGCATAGCGCTCGCCATCGGCGTCGCCGACGATGTCCAGCGGGTTGCAGTGCGACCAGGTGGGCGGCAGGATGGCGTTCAGCTTTTCCAGCAATTCCGGCGGCAGTTCCGCCAGTTCGCCACCGCCATCGGCCAGATCGTCTGCGGCGATGACGCCCAGGCCGCCGCCATTGGTGACGATGGCCAGCCGCTTGCCCTTGACCGGGCGCGAGCGGGCCAGGGTTTCCACGGCGCCGAACAATTCGTCGATGTCCTGCACCCGCAGCATGCCGGCGCGGCGGATGGCGGCGTCGAACACCAGATCGGACCCGGCCAACGAACCGGTGTGCGAACTGGCGGCCAGCATGCCTTCGGTCGAGCGTCCCGCCTTGATCACCAGCACCGGCTTGTTGCGGGCGGCGGCGCGGGCGGCCGACATGAAGTTGCGGCGTCCGCGCAGGGTTTCCAGGTACAGCAGGATGGCGCGGGTGAACGGGTCCGAGCCCAGATAGTCCAGCACGTCGCCGATGGAGACGTCGGCGCCCTCGCCGGTATGAATGAAGTGCGAAAAGCCGATGCCCTTGGTGCAGGCCCAATCCAGCACGGCGGTGCACAGCGCGCCCGATTGCGAGACAAAGGCGATCTTGCCCTTCAGCGCGTCCTCGGGGGCGATGCTGGCGTTCAGGCCGATGCTGGGCACCAGGATGCCCATGGAATTGGGGCCAAGCATGCGCAGGCCATAGGGCTTGGCCTCGGCCATGGCCAGGTCCAGCAGGGAACGGCCGTCCTCGGTCTTTTCCTGGTCCATGCCCGGCGACATGATGCAGGCGGCGCGCGTGCCCTTGTCGCCCAGGGCGCGGATCACGTCGGGGACCGTGCGGGCCGGGGTGCAGATCACCGCCAGATCGGGAACGATCGGCAGGCTGGCCACGTCGGGATAGGCCAGAACGCCCGCCACCGACTGGTGTTCGGCCGTCACCGGAATGATGGGACCGGCGAAGGTGGATTGCAGCAAATTCTTCATCACCACCGCGCCCGGCGTCCGGGGCTTGGTGCTGGCGCCGATGACGGCGACCGATTGCGGGCGGAACAGGGCCTTCAGATTGCGCACGCTCATGGGGTCCCAGCCTATTACCATTGTCTTAGCGCCGGGCAGATTACCCCCAGGAATGTTGCGCCGCAACGCGACCAAAGGGCATGTCGGCCATGTGTTTACAGGAAATGGTCCAACACTTACGGGTGGGTTCTTGCAAAAGCAATCAAAGGAAATGGCGGAAATGCAATGCCTTGCCGCGACCTTTGCTTGGCGCGGCGTCAATGGGGCTTAGAATGACCGATTGATGAAGGATGTCCGACAGGCGTTGTATAACCACAGGAATTGTCCCTATATTTTGCGTCGCAACACAAAGTGGCGCCCGACGGTACCAAGGACCGCGCCCGATCCGGCAAGGAGAAGTCTATGGTCGAGATGATGGAAAACCGCACCTGGGATGAAATCAAGGTCGGTGACAGCGCCTCTCTCACCCGTACCTGCCGCATGGAGGACGTCGAGCTTTTCGGCGTCGCCACCGGCGACATGAACCCCACCCATTACAGCGCCGAACAGGCCCAGCAACTGGCGGGCTATCGTAAGGTGATGGCCCATTCCATGTGGGGCGGATCGCTGCTGTCGGGTCTGCTGGGCAGTGAACTGCCCGGCCCGGGCACCGTCTACAAAAGCCAGGAAATCCAGTTCCTGCACGCGGTCGAGGTGGGCGACACCCTGACGGTCAGCATCACCACCACCGGCAAGCAGGCGCCCAACGTGGTGGCCTTCGACACCCAGGCGGTCAACCAGCGCGGCGAGACGGTGTTCCAGGGCCGCGCCGAGGTGTTCGCCCCCACGGTCAAGGTGGTGCAGCCCAAGGCCGAACTGCATGAAGTCAGCCTGCGCCGCCGTCATCATGTGTTCGAGGACATCATCGAACGCTGCGCGCCGCTGGCGCCCATCTCGGTTGCGGTGTGCCATCCCTGCGATCAGGTGTCGCTGGAAGGCCCGGTCGAGGCGTTCAAGCGCGGCCTGATCAATCCCATCCTGGTCGGCCCCGAGGCCAAGATCCGTCAGGTGGCCGAGGAATTCGGCTTCGACCTGACCGGCATCCGCATCATCGACACCCAGCACAGCCACGAATCCGCCGAGAAGGCGGTGGCGCTGTGCCGTTCGGGCGAGGCCGAGGCGCTGATGAAGGGCTCGCTGCACACCGACGAGATGATGCACGAGGTGGCGCGCCGCGACATCGGCCTGCGCACCGGCCGCCGCATCAGCCACGTCTTCGTCATGGACGTGCCGACCTATCCCAAGACGCTGCTGATCACCGACGCCGCCATCAACATCTATCCGACCCTGGAAGACAAGGTGGACATCTGTCAGAACGCCATCGATCTGGCCCATTGCCTGCAAGTGCCCAAGCCCAAGGTGGCGATCCTGTCGGCGGTCGAGACGGTCTATCCCAAGATCAATTCGACCATCGAGGCGGCGGCCCTGTGCAAGATGAGCGACCGCGGCCAGATCACCGGCGGCGAACTGGACGGCCCGCTGGCCTTCGACAACGCCATTTCGGCCGAGGCGGCGAAGATCAAGAAGATCAACTCGCCGGTGGCCGGTCAGGCCGACATCCTGCTGGTGCCCGACCTCGAGGCGGGCAACATGCTGGCCAAGCAGCTCAGCTATCTGGCCGAGGCCGACGCGGCCGGCATCGTGCTGGGCGCCCGCGTGCCGATCGTGCTGACCAGCCGCGCCGATTCCGCCAAGGCCCGGCTGGCGTCCTGCGCCGTCGCCGTGCTGTTCGCCCATGCCCGCCGCGCCAAGAGCGCCAAGGTCGCCGCCGAGTAAGGAGAGCACTTCATGCGTGACGGTATTCTCGTCATCAATGCCGGTTCGTCGTCGATCAAGTTCTCGCTGTTCCTGTCCAACGGCGACGGCAAGCCGTGTTTGTCGTCCAAGGGCCAGGTCGAGGGCATCAACGTCGCCCCGCATTTCATCGCCCAGGCGGCGGATGGCGCGGTGCTGGCCGAACAACGTTGGCCCGCCGACAGCAACCTCAACCACGAGGATCTGCTGAAGCACCTGATCGATTGGGTCGAGGACCACCTGGAAGGGGCGACCCTGGTGGCGGCCGGCCATCGCGTGGTGCATGGCGGCCCGAAATACGCCAGTCCGGTGCTGGTGGACGAAGCGGTGCTGCATGAACTGGAAGGGTTCGTGCAACTGGCGCCGCTGCACCAGCCGCACAATCTGGCGCCCATCCGCGCCTTGGCCAAGGTGCATCCGGGGCTGATGCAGGTGGCGTGTTTCGACACCGCCTTCCACACCACCAATCCCAAGGTGGCGACCACGTTCGCCCTGCCGCGCCAGTTGACCGAGGAAGGGGTGCGCCGCTACGGCTTCCACGGCCTGTCCTATGAATTCATCGCCCGCCGCCTGCGCGAGATGGACCCGGTCCTGGCCGCGGGCAAGGTGGTGGTGTGCCATCTGGGCTCGGGCGCGTCCATGTGCGCCATGGACGATGGCCGCTCGGTGGCCTCGACCCTGGGCTTCACCGCCGTGGACGGCCTGCCCATGGGCACCCGCACCGGCAATCTGGACCCCGGCGTCATCCTGTATCTGCTGGAGCAGAAGGGCATGACCGCCAAGGAGATCGAGGCGCTGCTGTACAAGCGGTCGGGCCTGCTGGGCGTGTCGGGCATTTCCAACGACATGCGCGTGTTGCTGGAAAGCGACGATCCCCACGCCGCCGAGGCGGTCGAGCTGTTCTGCTATCGCGTCAACCGCGAATTGGGGTCGCTGGCGGCGGCCATGGGCGGCCTGGACGCCCTGGTCTTCACCGCCGGGATCGGCGAACATTCCGCCCCGGTGCGCGAGAAGGTGTGCGCCCTGGCCGGGTGGATGGGCATCGCCGTGGACGGCGCCGCCAATGCCGCCCATGCCGAGAAGATTTCCACCGCCGACAGCCGTGTGCCGGTCTTCGTCATTCCCACCAACGAGGAAATGATGATCGCCAAACACACCCGCGCCGTGGTGCGCGGCATGGCCCAGGCGGCGCAGTAAGGAACCAATGTCGTGAACCCCCGGCCGTCAGGCCGGGGGTTTTTTCATGGCCGGGGCTTTCAAGGGGGTGGGGAAACCCACATCTCGTCTGGTCTGGTCCCTTGAAAACGGGCAAAGTGAACCTGGACGGACAGGGAAGGGGAGAATGAATGCGTAAACTGAGGTTGACCTTCGGCAAGATGGCGATCGTCGCGGAATTGCGCGACACCCCCACCGCCGACGCCCTGTATGCGGCGGCGCCGTTCGAAAGCCGCGCCGCCCATTGGGGCGAGGAAGTGTATTTCACCATTCCGTTGGGGGTGGAGCGCGAGGCCGATGCCCGCGAGGTGATGCAGCCCGGCGACCTGGCCTTTCGGGTCGAGGGCGAGGCGGTGGTGATCGGCTATGGCCCGACCCCCAATTCCGAGGGCGAGGAAATCCGCCTGGCCATGCCCGCCAATGTCTGGGGAACCACCGCCGACGACGTGCGCCAGTTGCGCAAGGTGGAAGCGGGCGACCTGATCCGGGTTGAACCGGTGGAAGACGCGGCCTGATCATGGATTTGCGCCGCGTCGTCGTCCTGGGGGCGGGCAAGATCGGCGTTGCCGTGGCCGGTCTGCTGACCGGCAGCGGCGATTACGCCGTCACCCTGGCCGACAGCGACGGCGAGGCCCTGGCCCGCCGCGCCCCCGACGGCGTGCGCCGGGCCCAGGTGGACGTCCGCGACGACGATGCCTTGCAGGCGCTGCTGACCGGCCACCAGATCGTGGTGTCGGCCTTGCCGTTCCATTGCAATGTCGCGGTGGCCCGCGCCGCCCGCGCCATCGGCCTGCATTATTTCGACCTGACCGAAGACGTGGAAACCGCCCGCGCCGTGCGCGCCATCGGCGAGGGCGCCGACACGGTGTTCGTGCCGCAATGCGGGTTGGCGCCGGGCTTCGTCTCCATGGTGGCCATGGCGCTGGTCGGGCAGTTCGACGCGGTCGAGGAAGTGCATCTGCGGGTCGGCGCCCTGCCGCAATTTCCCAACAACACCCTGAAATACAATCTGACCTGGAGCATCGAAGGGCTGATCAACGAGTATTGCAACCCGTGCGAGGCGCTGGTGGACGGCGCCCTGGTCACGGTGCCGCCGCTGGAGGCGGTCGAGCAATTCTCGCTGGACGGCGTCGGCTACGAGGCTTTTTCCACCTCGGGCGGGGTGGGGACGTTGTGCGAAACCCTGGCCGGACGGGTGCGCAACCTGGATTACAAGACCGTGCGCTATCCCGGCCACCGCGACCTGATGCGCTTTCTGGTGCGCGACCTGCGCCTGGGCGAGCGGCGCGAGTTGTTCCGCGACGTCATCGAAAACGCCATTCCCGTCACCCGCCAGGATCTGGCGCTGATCTTCGTGTCGGTGGTCGGCCGCAAGGGGGGCTTGCTGACCCAGGAAAGCTGGGCGCAGAAAATCTATGGCGACGGCTTCGACGGCGGCCTGTCGGCCATCCAGAAAACCACCGCCGCCGGGTTATGCGCCATGATCGATCTGCACGGTCTGGGCCTGATTCCGGAAACCGGCGTGGTGCGGCAGGAACAGGCCCGGCTGGAAGACGTGCTCGACAACCGCTTCGGCCACGTTTTCGGGGAATAGCCCTGCACCAAGCGGGGTTGCGGCGGGGGACGCACAGGGTGTAGCGTCCGGCCCCTTGATGATCCTTGCCGCGCGGGAAACATGATGTCGCCGATCCGCTTCGCCCTTGCCGCATTGCTGCCGCTGTCGCTGGCCGCCTGCGGCGTGCCCGATCTGGTCGCCCATGGCGTGAAATCCTACGAACGCACCCAGGACGCCAACAAGACCGCCGCCAACCAGCCGCCCGCCGCGTATCAGCCCGCGCCTGCCGCGCAGCAACCGGCCCCCGCCGCCCAGGCCGAGCCCGATTTCGTGCCCACTCCGGCGCCGCAGCGCGAAAGCATTTCGTCCGAACCGTTGCGGTGATTTGTTCGCATCGTTCGACAGTGATCCAATGGATCACAGATGAACTCAGATAAACGCCGATGAACACAGATATTTTTTATCTGTGTTCATCTGTGCGCGCCGTCAGGCGCCTGTGTTCATCTGTGTTCCCTGATCCTGTCGTAACCGTTTCGCAGAACGACAGAGGAATTGCCCGCTACAGCCGCCGCCGCCCCTCGGAGCCAACCACGTCCGAGAAATCGACGCCGTGCATTTCCTCGTCGGCGATCAGGTCGTGGCGCTTGTCGGCGGTCAGTTCCGCCACGTTGGCCAGATCGTCCAGGACCACGTCCAGGCGGTCCAGGATGTCCAGCACGTCGTCGGCCATGGCGGCGTCGTCCAGCCGTCCGGCGAAACGGCGCAGGTTCCAGGAAAAGGTGTTCATCTGCCGCACATGGTCGCGGAAACTGCGCGGGCGTCGCAGGAACAGGCGCGGCGAGGTGCGGATGTTCTTGATGAAACTGTCGAGCAGGGCGCGCAGGAAGGGGTCGGCGCCTTCCAGCCGGGTCTGGAAATCGCCCTGGGCCAGCACCGCCAGACGGCATGGGTCGATGGCGGTGGCGGTCGAACTGCGGCGACCGCCGTCCAGCACCGCCATTTCGCCCATGACCTCGCCGGGGCCGATGGTGCCGATTTCGATGACGCGGCCGTCCACGTTCTGGCTCAGGCCGACCCGTCCCTCCAGCACCAGATAGGCGGCGTCGGCGTTGTCGCCCTGGGCGAAAACGCGCTCGCCGACGGCGAGATGGATGGTGTGCGACGTGTCTGTCATGGGGTGGGGGTTCTCCGCGATGCCGCCGGAGATTAGGGGATAAGCGGCGGCATTTTCAAATCCAACCTGCGGCCGCGCCTTGCTATGATGGAATCATGGTTCCCGATCGCACCCTTCTGTGTCGCCTGGATGCCGCCACCGGCCCCGATGCCGCCCTGGACGCGGCGCTGGGTGGCGAGCACCCCACCGCCTCGGCCGAGGCCGCCCGGGCCTGGGCGGTGGCGGCTCTGCCGGGCTGGCATGCCCATGTGGGGTTCGATGCCTCGGGGGTGTTGCCCTATGCCGCCTTCAGCCGCGACGGCCGCCATGCCGAGGCGACGGCGCCGACCGTGCCGCTGGCGATCCTGCGGGCGGCGGTTCGGGCCTTAACCGGCGATTTCGGCTAGCATTTCCAGGGCGGTCAGCACCGCCTGGGCGCGCACCGAATCACGGTCGCCGACAAAGACGTGATGGCGGGCCTGAATGACGCCGCTGGCACGGGCCGCGGCGAAATGCACCAGCCCCACCGGCTTGTCGGCGCTGCCGCCGCCGGGACCGGCGATGCCGGTGACGGCCACCGCCACCTGGGCGCGGGAATGGGTCAGCGCCCCCGTGGCCATGGCGCGGGCCACCGGCTCGGACACTGCGCCGTGCTGCTGGATCAGCGCCATGGGGACGCCCAGCATGTCGGCCTTGGCCTCGTTGGAATAGGTGACGAAGCCGCGATCCACCACCGCCGACGACCCGGCGATGGCGGTCAGCGCCGCCGCCACCAATCCGCCGGTGCAGGATTCGGCGGTGGCGGCCAGCAGGCCGCGTTCGGCGCAGATGTCCAGCACGCGGCGGGCGGCAGTTCGTTCGGCGCTCATGGCCGCGCGTTCCGCGCTCATGGCCGCGCGTTCCGCGCTCATGGCAGCGACTTCCACAGCGCCAGCACCGACAGCAGGGCGGCGCCGAACACGCCGGCCAGCATGTCGTCCAGCATGACGCCCAGCCCGCCATGGATGTGGCGGTCGGCCCAGCGGATCGGCCATGGCTTGGTGATGTCGAACAGCCGGAACACGGCGAACCCGGCCAGATACAGCAAGGGTTCGGGCGGCACGGCGGCCAGCACCAGCCATTGCCCGGCCACTTCGTCGATCACCACTTCCGAAGGATCGGCGACGCCGGTACGGCGCACATAGACCGCCGCGGCCCACCAGCCCACCAGAAAACAGCCCAGCGCCGCCGCCAGCAGCAACGGCCAGCCGCCGACCAGGGCCAGTCCCCAGGCGAAGGGCAGCGCCGCCAGCGAGCCCCAGGTGCCCGGCGCCTTCGGCATGCGGCCGCTGCCGAACCATGTGGCGGCCACGAAGGCGGGGTGCCAGGGCGACAGGCCGGGGCGGGGCGGGGTCAGGAAAGACAACGGGGAAAGCTCCGGTTGGAAAGACGGCCGGAGCCTACCACCGTCTTGGGGTGTTAGCGATAGCGCTCCTCGGTCCACGGGTCGCCGCGATCGTGATAGCCGCGCACTTCCCAATAGCCGGGGCTGTCCTTGTCCATGAAGGTGATGGCGCGCAGCCATTTGGCGCTTTTCCAGAAATACAGCTTGGGGATCACCACCCGCACCGGCCCGCCATGGTCGCGGGTCAGCGGCGCGCCTTCCCAGGAATGGGCCAGAAGCACGTCGTCGTCGGCGAAATATTTCAGCGGCACGTTGGTGGTGTAGCCGTCATAAGAGCGGAACATGATGAATTCGGCGCTGTCGCGCGGCCGCGCCTGTTGCAGCAGATGGCGGGCCGACACGCCTTTCCAGGTATTGTCATAGCGCGACCAGGTGGTGACGCAATGGATGTCGCTGGTCAGCTCCACCTGCGGCTGGGCCATGAACTCGGCCCATGACCATTTCAGCGGTGCCTCGCAGGCGCCGCCGACGCTCAGCGACCAGTCTTCGGTGGTCAGGTTTGGGGTGATGCCCAGATCCAGCACCGGCCAGTCGGTGGTCAGGCGCTGGCCCGGCGGCAGGCGGTCCTGGCCGCTTTTGCCGGTCAGGGCGCGGCCGTCGCGCGCCCATTTTTCCTTGGTTTCCACCAGCTTTTCGCGGATGCGCCCCATCAGGGGCCCATCGCTCTCGGCTATCTCGTTCTCGGCCATCCCTTCTCTCCGTGGCGGGGAGAAGGGAAATCAACCCTTCTCCCGCATCAGGCGCGCCTTGTCGCGCGCCCAGTCGCGTTGCTTGACCGCCTCGCGCTTGTCGTGGTGCTTGCGGCCCTTGGCGATGCCCAGCGTGACCTTGGCGATGCCGCGCGGGGTGAAGTGAATGTCCAGCGGCACCAGGGTCATACCCTCCTTGGCCACCGCCGCCGCCAGCTTGCGCAACTCGCGCCGGTGCAGCAGCAGCTTGCGCGGCCGCCGCGTCTCGTGCGGGAAGGGCATGCTGGACTGGTATTCCGGGATATAGGCGTTGTAGAGGAAGATTTCACCCTCCCTCGACGGCCCGGCATAGGCTTCGTTGATGTTGCCCTTGCCGGCGCGCAACGCCTTGACCTCGGTGCCGACCAGCATGATGCCGGCCTCGACGGTGTCGGTGATCGAGTATTCGTGCCGCGCCTTGCGGTTCTGCGCGGCGATGTGCTCGGGCAGGGACATCAGATCAGGCCGACGGCCTTCATGGCCGCCTCGACCTTGGCCTTGGCGCCGTCCGACAGGCCGACCAGCGGCAGGCGGACGTCGGGCAGGCACTTGCCGATCAGGCTGGCGGCGTACTTGGCCGGGGCCGGATTGGTTTCGATGAACATGACGTCGTGCAGGGCCATCAGCTTGTCGCGCAGGGCGAAACAGGTGCCAAGGTCGCCCTTGGCCCACGCGTCGTGCATCTGGGCGCACATCCCGGGCGCGACGT
This sequence comes from Pseudomonadota bacterium, assembly GCA_023458315.1. Taxonomy (GTDB): domain Bacteria; phylum Pseudomonadota; class Alphaproteobacteria; order Rhodospirillales; family Magnetospirillaceae; genus Magnetospirillum. Next base: position 13,224 of record JAEXAH010000150.1, on the reverse strand, counting down.
TCGAGGTGACGGAAATGCAGCCGACGCCGCCTTGGGCCAGGAAGGCGGTGGCGGTGGCGTCCTCGCCCGACAACTGGCAGAACGCCTCGCCCACCGCCAGACGCATTTGCAGCGGGCGGGCCAGATCGGCGGTGGCGTCCTTGACGCCGACGATGTTGGGCAGCTTGGCGAGACGTTGGAACGTCTCGACCGAGATGTTGACCACCGAACGGCCGGGGATGTTGTAGACGATCACCGGCAGGTCCACCGCGTTGACGATGGCCTCGTAATGGCGGAACAACCCTTCCTGGGTCGGCTTGTTGTAATAGGGGGCGACCACCAGGGCGGCGTCGGCGCCCGCCTGCTTGGCGTGGCGGGTCAGCTCGATGGCTTCCTCGGTGGAGTTCGAGCCGGTTCCGGCGATGACCGGCACCTTGCCCTTGGCCACCTCGACGCACAATTCGATCACGCGGTGGTGTTCCGCGTGGGACAGCGTCGGGGACTCGCCGGTGGTGCCGCAGGGGACCACGGCGTGCGTGCCCTCGGCGATCTGCCAGGCGACGAATTCCTGGAACGCCTTCTCGTCCACGCTTCCGTCGCGGAAGGGGGTGATGAGGGCGGTGATCGATCCCTTGAACATGGCCGGTTTCCCAAAAAGAAGGAGGAAGCGTGCGAAAGCCAGCGAGATTAGCGCCAAGTCCCGGCGCGGACAAGGGGCGGGGAGGGGAAAACGACATACATGGACAGTGTTGCTTGCGCCCGCTTCGCCGCCTTCCCTAGAATGCCCCCGGTTTTCGCTTTGTGATCGGGGTTCCGTTGAAGGTTCTCGCGCCTGTCCTGCTCGTCGCCGCCGCCCTGCTGGGCGGCTGTGCCGCCGACGCCACCGCCCAGGTTCCGGCCTCGGAACACAAGCTGTACCAGCAGGTGTTCGGCGCCTTGCGGCATGACCGCTATGGCGAGGCCGAGCAACTGGCCATGCAGTCGAAGAACCGCCTGCTGGCCAAGCTGGTGCGCTGGAACACTTATGTCAGCCCACGCTCGGGCGCCAGTTTCGAGGAAATCACCTCGTTCATGGAAAGCTCGGCCGATTGGCCGCTGATGAGCCAGCTTCAGCGCCGCGCCGAGGAATCCATCACCGCCGCCACCCCCAACGACCGCATCCTGGCGTGGTTCAAGGATCACGAGCCGGTGACGGTGGACGGCGGCATGGCCCATGCCCGCGCCCTGCTGGCCGCCGGGCGCCAGGATCAGGCGGTGCGGGTCATCCGCTCCACCTGGGTCGAGGGCGGCTTCGGCGTCATGCAGGAACGGCAGTTCCTGACCCTGTTCAGCGATTATCTGAGCCCCGAGGACCACTGGAACCGCCTGGACCGCCTGCTGTGGGACAAGCAGGACGGCCCCTCGGGCCGCATGCTGCTGAAGGTGGATTCCGCGCACCGCGCTTTGGCCCAGGCCCGTCTGGCCCTTCAGGACGGCAAGAGCAACCCCGAGCCGCTGCTGGCCGCCGTGCCCAAGGAATTGCGCGACGATCCCGGCCTGATCTACGACCGGGTGCGCTGGCGCCGCCAGAAGGACCAGGACGAGGACGCCATCGAATTGCTGTCCCACCCGGCGCGCAATCAGGTGCGGCCGGAATTGTGGTGGCAGGAACGGGCCATCCTGGCTCGCCGCGCCCTGCAAAAGGGCCTGGTGTCGCGCGCCTATCAGGTCGCCGCCGACCACGCCCTGGATGCCCGGGCGGCGCAGTACGGCGACGCCGAATTCATGGCGGGCTGGGTGGCGTTGCGTTTCCTGGACGACCGTGAAACCGCCGCCGCCCATTTCCAGCGCATGTGGGATGCGGTCAGCACGCCGCTCAGCAAGTCGCGCGCCGCCTATTGGAGCGGCCGCGCCGCCGAGATGCTGGGCCAGGGCAGCGTGGCGCGCAGTTGGTACACCCAGGGCGCCCGCTATCTGACCGCCTATTACGGCCAGTTGTCGGCGTCGCGGCTGGACGACCACCATTGGCCGCTGCCCGCCGACCCCCAGCCCACCGCCGACGACGTCAAGCGCTTCGACAACCGCGAACTGGTGCGCGTCATCCGCATCCTGCTGGACATGGGCGAGACGGAAAACCTGCGCGCCTTTTTCATCCGCCTCAACGATACCGCCCAAACCCCCGGCGAGCGTGCCCTGGTCGGCAAGCTGGCGTTGGAGGGCGGCCGCGACGATCTGGCCGTCACCGTGGCCCGCCGCGCCGACCGCGACAGCGTGTTCCTGGTGGGCGCCGGGTGGCCGGTGCCGCCCATCGCCGCCGACGAAGGTCCGGAAAAGGCCCTGGTGCTGGCGCTGATCCGCCAGGAAAGCGGCTTCATCACCGACGCGCAATCGCCGGTGGGGGCGCGCGGCCTGATGCAGTTGATGCCCGCCACCGCCGAGAAGCTGGCCAAGTCGCTGAAGGTCAAGTTCAACGCCGCCAAGCTGGACGATCCCGATTTCAACGTCCGTCTGGGCCGCGCCTATCTGTCCGATCTGCTGTCCGATTTCGATGGTTCGTACATCCTGACCCTGGTCGGCTACAACGCCGGTCCGTCCCGCGCGCGGCGCTGGATCAAGGAATACGGCGACCCGCGCGACCCCAATGTCGACGTCATCGACTGGATCGAGATGATCCCGTTCACCGAAACCCGCAATTACGTGCAGCGGGTGATGGAAAGCGTCTCGATCTATCGCCGCAAGCTGGACAAGGTGTCGGGGGTGTCGTTCGAACAGGAACTGAAGCGCGCCGCCCGCCGCCAGCCGGTCGAGGCGGTGGCGCAGTAAACAACCCCTCCGAAGGGTGGGGGAATAGCCGGTCCGCGCCGGATTCCACTAGGCAGTGGCGGCGGCGCGGCGTATTTTCGCCATCTTCCGTTTTCCTTAGATGAAGGTCTTGCCGTCATGCCGGAATACCGTTCCCGTACCTCCACCCACGGCCGCAACATGGCGGGCGCGCGCGGTCTGTGGCGCGCCACGGGCATGAAGGACGAGGATTTCGGCAAGCCGATCATCGCCATCGCCAATTCCTTCACCCAATTCGTGCCCGGCCACGTCCACCTGAAGGATCTGGGCCAGATGGTGGCGCGCGAGGTCGAAAAGGCGGGCGGCGTCGCCAAGGAATTCAACACCATCGCCATCGACGACGGCATCGCCATGGGCCATGCGGGCATGCTGTACTCGCTGCCCTCGCGCGAGATCATCGCCGATTCGGTCGAGTACATGTGCAACGCCCACACCGCCGACGCGCTGATCTGCATCTCCAATTGCGACAAGATCTCCCCCGGCATGCTGATGGCGTCCTTGCGCCTCAACATCCCGACCATCTTCGTCTCGGGCGGCCCCATGGAGGCGGGCAAGGTCACGTACAAGGGCGAAACCCACGCGGTCGACCTGATCGACGCCATGATCAAGGGCGCCGACAAGAACGTGTCCGACGAGGAAGCCGCCGAATTCGAGCGCAATTCCTGTCCGACCTGCGGCTCGTGCTCGGGCATGTTCACCGCCAATTCCATGAACTGTCTGACCGAGGCGCTGGGCCTGTCGCTGCCGGGCAACGGCACCATCGTCGCCACCCATGCCGACCGCAAGGAACTGTTCCTGGAGGCCGGCCGCCGCATCGTCGAGATCACCCGCCGTTATTACGAAAAGGGCGACGAATCGGTGTTGCCGCGTTCCATCGCCAGCTTCAAGGCGTTCGAGAACGCCATGACCCTGGACATCGCCATGGGCGGTTCCACCAACACCGTGCTGCACCTGCTGGCCGCCGCCCAGGAAGCGGGCGTCGATTTCACCATGGGTGACATCGACCGCCTCAGCCGTCGCGTGCCGTGTCTGTGCAAGGTGGCGCCCAACATCGCCGACGTGCATATCGAGGACGTGCACCGCGCCGGCGGCATCATGGGCATCCTGGGCCAGTTGGAGCGCGGCGGCCTGCTGAACGCCGATTGCGCCACCGTCCATGCCCCGACCCTGGCCGACGCCCTGAACAAATGGGACATCACCCGCACCGACGATTCGGCCGTCCACACCTTCTACAAGGCCGCCCCCGGCGGCGTCCGCACCACCGAGGCGTTCAGCCAGGCCAAGCGCTGGGATGCGCTGGATGCCGACCGCGCCAAGGGCGTCATCCGCTCGGTTGACGCCGCCTTCTCCAAGGATGGCGGTCTGGCGGTGCTGTTCGGCAACATCGCGCTGGACGGCTGCATCGTGAAGACGGCGGGCGTCGATGCCTCGAACCTGACCTTCAACGGTCCGGCGGTGATCTGCGAAAGCCAGGACGAGGCGGTGGCCAAGATCCTGGGCGGCGTGGTCAAGGCAGGCGACGTGGTCATCGTCCGCTACGAAGGCCCCAAGGGCGGCCCCGGCATGCAGGAAATGCTGTATCCGACCAGCTATCTGAAAAGCATGGGCCTGGGCAAGCAATGCGCCCTGATCACCGACGGCCGCTTCTCGGGCGGCACTTCGGGCCTGTCCATCGGCCACGCCAGCCCCGAAGCCGCCGAAGGCGGCGCCATCGGTCTGGTGGAGGAGGGCGACACCATCGTCATCGACATCCCCAACCGCATCATCAAGGTGGATGTCTCCGACGAGGTGCTGGCCGCCCGCCGCGCCGCCATGGAGGCCAAGGGCGCCAAGGCGTGGAAGCCGGTGGACCGCGACCGTCCGGTCAGCCAGGCGCTGCGCGCCTATGCCGCCATGACCACCTCGGCCGCGCGCGGCGCCGTGCGCGACGTGTCGCAACTGGACCGCTGAGCGACGCCCATATGGCGGCCATCGGCTGGAGCGAGATGATGGGGGTCGGCGTCCATGTGTTGGACGCCGACCACAAGACCCTGATCGGCCTCATCAACGATCTTCAGCGTTCCATCGGCGACGAGGAAGAATACGCCACCGTCGGCAGCGTGCTGCGGGCGCTGGAGGAATACGTCGCCCATCATTTCGCCCGCGAGGAGCGGGTGCTGGAAAGCTGCCGCTATCCCAATCTGGAATCCCATCGCGCCCTGCACCGGCGGCTGACCGATCAGGTGGCCGAGCTGAAGGCGGCCTACGAGGCCGATCCGGATTCGGTGCGGGCCAGACGCTTTCTTGATTTCCTCAACAAGTGGCTGATCGAACATATCTGCTCCAGCGACATGGATTACCGTCCATGGGTGGTCGGCCACGACTTCCGGGCCGAGGATTCCGACACCCTGGCCGGGCGCGGCGCCGGGGCCACCCTGGACTGGAAGGGACTGCGGGTTCTGGTGGTGGACGACAACCAGAACTTCTGTCTGGTCTTGCGCACCATCCTGGAAGGCGTCGGCGTCAGCGATATCCGCGTGGTCGGCGCGGTGGAAACCGCCCGGGCCGCCCTGTCGGCCAAGGCGGTGGACGTGCTGATCGCCGACTGGCATGTGGGGCGGGAAAGCGGCCTGGATCTGGTGGCCTGGGTGCGGGCGCGGCCGGAACTGGCGGCGTTGCCGGTGCTGGTGCTGTCCGGGCACGAACGGGTCGCCAATCGTGACGTGGCGCTGAACGCCGGGGCCGACGAATTCATGGAAAAGCCCATTTCGGCCCGCGGGCTGCTGCTGTGTCTGGCGCGGTTGATGCGCAAGGGGGATGGGGCGTGACCGTCATTGCCGCCGGGAAGCTGGCACCTTCGGTTCATCCGTTGCCCAATCTGCTGGATTTGTCGGCGGAACAGGTGCTGGAGGCGTTCCGGCTCAGCCAGCGCGCCGATTTCACCGCGATCGTTGCGGATGTGGAGCGGCCGGGGGCGCCGCTGCATGGCCTGTTCGACCGGCTGCGCCAGCGCGTGGCCGCCGACAATCCGTTCCACGCCACGGCGCTGTTTCGCCCCGGCGCCTTGCAGGCGCTGTTCCTGGATTTGCACGACCATGTGATGAGCCACCCGGTGTGGCGCCATCCGTTCTTCGTGCGGGTATTCGAGGGGCGGTTGGACGCCGCCCAGGCCAAGGTCTTCGCCACCGCCTATTTCAATCAGATCAAGAACACCCGGCAATGCGTGGCGCTGGCGGTCGGGCGTTTCCACGGCCTGATGGACCTGCCCTATGGGCCGCTGAACGAGCAGGTGTCCGAGATCACCCAGATCGCCCTGGCGCAATTGGTGGCCGACGAATACGGCGTCGGCGCCCACACGGTCGAGGATTATCCCGAACTGGGCCATCTGTTGCTGGCCCGGACCCATATGGCCATGTACCGGCAATTGTTCGACGGCCTCGGCATCGCCGCCGAGGACCAGGACCAGCCCATGCTGTGGGGTGTCGCCGACAACGTGCTGACCCAGCGTCTGCTGGCGGGCGACCCGGCCTTTTCGCCGCTGGAGGCCCTGGCCTCGGTCGGGTTGGGCATGGAATGGGGCGTGCCGGAATTCTTCTCGCTGCTGCTGGGCGGGCTGATCCGCCTGTCGGCGCGCGAGGGCCTGGGCCTGACCGAACGCGATCTGGAAGTGTTCATCGCCCATGTGCATTACGATGTGCTGCACGCCGTCTCGGTGATGCTTGTCACCAGCCTGCACATGACCGGCCCCGACGATCTGGCGGCGGTCAAGAACGCCTGCAACACTTTGATGGCGGCGCGCTTCGCCATGATGACCGACATGCACGGCGCGGTATTCGGCGAACCCTGCGCCACCCTGGCCGAGATCGGCCTGGAACCCCGCTACCGCCTGACCGACCGCCGCATCGCCGACGCGCTGGTGCGGGCAAGGGCAGGGGTGGCCCCGAAACGCGTGGTGCGGGGCGAAGACTATCGCACCCGCACCGACATGCCGTTCGTGTTTGCTTGAATGGGCGTTATTTCTCGGCGAACGCCTTTTCGATGACGTAATGGCCGGGACCGGCGTTGCTGCCCTGGGCGAAGCCGTGTTCGTCCAGCCACGCCGCCAACTCGTTCATCATGTTGGGATTGCCGCAGATCATCACCCGGTCTTCCTCGGGGTTGATGAACGGGTTGCCCAGATCCTCGAACATCTTGCCCGACTTGGCCAGTTCGGTGATGCGGCCCTGGTGGACAAAGGGTTCGCGGGTGACGGTGGGGTAATAGACCAGCTTGTGCCGGGCTTCCTCGCCGAAGAATTCGTTCTGCGGCAGGTCCTTCTGGATGAAATCGCCATAGACCAGATCGTCGATGCGGCGCACGCCGTGCACCAGCACCACCTGATCGAAGCGGTCGTACACCGCCGGATCCTTGATGATCGACAGGAACGGCGCCAGGCCGGTGCCGGTGGACAGCAGGTACAGGCGCTTGCCCGGCAGCAGATTGTCCAGGATCAAGGTGCCGGTGGTCTTCTTGTTGACAAGAATGGTGTCGCCCGGCTTGACGTGCTGAAGGCGCGAGGTCAGCGGGCCGTTGGGCACCTTGATGGACAGGAATTCCAGATGGTCCTCGTAGGACGCGCTGGCCATGGAATAGGCGCGCATCAACGGACGGCCGTCGACCATCAGGCCGATCATGGCGAACTGGCCGCTCTCGAAGCGGAAGCCCGGATCGCGGGTCAGCTTGAGGGTGAACAGGGAATCGGTCCAGTGGTGGACGTCGATGACCGTCTTTTCGAGGATGTTGGACGACATGCTATGACCCGGTGGCTGAAGGAATCGTGCAGCGCAGCACGACAGTCATATTGTCATACTGGTTCTAAATCTCAATAACAAGAAAAATTTTGTATATCCGCTTTGTTCAACACTTCCTGAAGTGTTGTTATGCCAGTTCGACCCAGATGGGGGTATGGTCCGACGCCTTCTCGCGGCCGCGCGGCGCCTTGTCGATGTCGCAGGAAACAAGGCGGTCGGCAGCCTGGGGCGACAGCAGCAGATGGTCGATGCGCAGGCCGTTGTCGCGCTGCCAGGCCCCCGCCTGATAATCCCAAAACGTATAGCGGCCCGGCTCGGGGTGCAGGGCTCGGAATGCCTCGGTCAACCCCAGGTGACACAATTCGCGGAACAGGGCGCGGCTTTCCGGCCGACACAGGGCGTCGTTCTGCCAGTTGGCGGGGTCGTAGACGTCGGCATCGGTGGGGCAGACGTTGTAATCGCCGCCCAGCACGAACGGCACGCCACTATCCAGCAGGGCGCGGGCACGGTCGATCAGGCGGCGCATCCAGCGCAGCTTGTAATCGTACTTGTCGCCGGGCGCCGGGTTGCCGTTGGGCAGATACAGCGAGGCGACGCGCACGCCCTGAATGGTGGCCTCGATGTAGCGGGATTGCTCTTCGGGTTCGGGGTTGGGCAGGCCGCGCACCACGTCGGTCATTTCGTGGCGCGACAGGATGGCGACGCCGTTATAGCTTTTCTGGCCGTGCACGGCGCAGCGATAGCCCGCCGCCTCGATCTCCAACGCGGGAAATTGTTCGTCCTGGCACTTGATCTCTTGCAGCAACGCCACGTCGGGCGCCGATTCGGCCAGCCATTCCAGCAGGTTGGGCAGGCGGGCGCGCACGGAATTGACGTTGAACGTGGCGATCTTCACGGCCATCCTCTCTGAATACGTGTTTCCAGGGTCCCGGAACGATGGCGCACCATAGCATGATTTTCTGCCTGCTGGCGGTGCTGGTCGCGCTGCCCGGCGCGGCGCGGGCGGCGGCGGTGTGCCCGGCGGACACGCCGCGGATCACCATCGCCGCCACCTTGCCCGAGCCCAGTTACCGGCACCGGCTGAGCCAGTCGCAGATCGGCGCCCTGGCCGGGGGGCGGGGGCATCTGACCTCGGACAAGACCCACAAGGGGCTGACGCAGACCGAAACGCGGCTGCACGTCCAGCCCGCCACCTTCGAGATCGTGCCGTCCGGGAACGGTACCGTCTGCATCAATCTCAAGCGGCTGGACGTGGTCTGGCGGATGGCGCAGTTCCAGGTGGACGTGGCGGCGGAATACCGTCCGGACAGTTGCGCCTATCGGGAAACCCTGCGGCACGAGAACGAGCATGTCGCCATTTTCCGCCGCCATTTCCGCGAGGCCGAGCGCAATCTGCGCCAGGATCTGGCCGAGGTGGCGCGGCGGTCCCTGCCGCTACGGGTGCGTGAGCCCGAGACGCAGCGCAGAATCGACGAAATAGCGACGAAATTCGCCACGGCGGCGCGGGCGGCGGTCGCGCGCTATGAACGGGATGCGCGGCGCGACAATGGCGCCATCGACACCCCGGCCAGTTACCGCGCGGTGATGGCCCGCTGCCGGGATTGGTAGGGCAAGCGGGCCGGATGGCCCGCGCCCGCCGCCTGAGGGCAAAAATATCAGACCGAGAAGCTGGAGCCGCAGCCGCAGGTCGAGGTGGCGTTGGGGTTGCGGAACTGGAACGAGGCGCCCATCAGGTCCTCGACGAAATCCACCTCGGTACCGGACAGCAATTCCAGCGAGGTCTGGTCGATGACCATCTGGGTGCCGTGCTGTTCGCTGACCACGTCGTCGTCGTTGACCTGGTCGTCCAGGGTGATGCCGTACTGGAAGCCCGAGCAGCCGCCGCCGGAAACCGACAGGCGCAGCTTCAGGTCGGGGCGGCCTTCCATCTTGATCAGGGTCTGCACCCGCTGGGCGGCGCTGGGGGTCAGGACGACGCGGGTGTCGGTCGCGGTTTCGGACATGGAATCTCCAATCAGAACACGGTGCGTGGCGGAATTGGGCTGATCATAGCAAGAATTCCGCATGCGCGAAAAGACATGGGGTGGGAAAGCGCCGTTGTGAAGCCCCCCGGGCGGGGTGCGTGGTTGCGTTCGCGCGCCCCCGCTTGTAGTGTCGCGCCATGATTGCGACCCCGCTTGCCCGTTCCGCCCTCCTTGCGCCTTTCGCCTGCCGGGCCGAGGAAACGCGCGGACGCGTGCACCCCGAGCCGGAAAGCCAGACGCGCACGCCGTTCCAGCGTGACCGCGACCGCATCATCCATTCCGCCGCCTTCCGTCGCCTGCAATACAAGACCCAGGTGTTCGTCTATCACGAGGGCGAGAATTTCCGCACCCGGCTGACCCATTCGCTGGAGGTGTCGCAGATCGCCCGCTCGGTGGCCCGCGTGCTGGGTCTTGACGAGGACATGGCCGAAAGCCTGGCCCTGGCCCACGATCTGGGCCACACGCCGTTCGGCCATGCGGGCGAGGACGCGCTGCAAGAGGTGCTGGCCCGTTTCGGCGGCTTCGACCACAACGCCCAATCCTTGCGCATCGTCACCAAGCTGGAACGCCGTTACGTGGATTTCGACGGCCTGAACCTGACCTGGGAAACGCTGGAGGGACTGGTCAAGCACAACGGCCCGCTGACCGGGCCGCTTGCGGTGCGCCAGGACTGGCTGCTGCCCGGCGCCATCACCGAATACGTGGCGCGGCAGGATCTGGAATTGCACACCTTCGCCAGCGCCGAGGCGCAGGTGGCGGCCCTGGCCGACGACGTCGCCTATAACAATCACGACATCGAGGACGGCCTGCGCGCCGGGCTGTTCACCCTGGACGATTTGCGCGACGTGCCGCTGGTCGGGCCGGTGCTGTTCGACGTGGCGCGGGAATATCCCCATATCGACCGCTCGCTGCACATCCACGAGACGGTGCGGCGCATGATCGGCCTGATGATCGGCGACATGATCGCCGAAACCCGTCGCCGCATCGCCGAACTGGCGCCGCAAAGCGCCGACGCGGTGCGCCATCTGGGCCAGCCGCTGGTGGCGTTCTCGGACGAGATGAAGGCCAACGACAAGGCGCTGAAGGCGTTCCTGTTTCCCAACATGTACCGCCACTTCATGGTCAACCGCATGACCTCGAAGGCGCGGCGCGTGGTCAAGGATCTGTTCAACCTGCTGCACGCCGAACCCGGCTGCCTGCCGCCCGACTGGCGGCGGCAGACGGACGGCGCCGGCACCGCCAAGACGGCCCGCGTGGTGGCCGACTACATCGCCGGCATGACCGACCGATTCGCGTTGGACGAGCATCGCCGCCTTTTCGACATGCAAGAGAAACCATGAACCTTTTCAAGACCTTCAAGAACGATATCGACGCGGCGCTGGCTCAGCTTGTGGCCGATGGCCTGCTGCCCCAGGGCATCGACACCTCGAAGGTGACGGCCGAGCCCCCGCGTGAGGAAAGCCACGGCGACGTCGCCACCAATGCCGCCATGGTGCTGTCCAAGGCGGCGGGCAAGAAGCCGCGCGACATCGCCGATTCCCTGGCGGTCGAGCTGCGCAAGCATCCGGCGGTGGTCGCGGTCGAGGTGGCCGGTCCCGGCTTCATCAATCTGCGTCTGGCCGAATCGTTCTGGTACGAGCGTCTGGCCGACATCCTGGTGGCCGGTGCCGCCTGGGGCGACGGCGAACGCACGGGCCGTCGGGTCAACGTGGAATACGTCTCGGCCAACCCGACCGGCCCCATGCATGTGGGCCACGCGCGCGGCGCGGTGGTGGGCGACGCCTTGGCCTCGCTGCTGGCCAAGTCGGGCGTGGACGTGACCCGCGAATATTACATCAACGACGCGGGCGCCCAGGTGGACGTGCTGGCGCAGTCGCTGCGCGGCCGCTATCTGGTCGAGATGGGCAAGATCACCCAGGCCGATTTCGAGCGCATGCGCGAGGAAGGCGTGGTGCAGTACGGCGGCGAATACGTGCGCGATTGCGCCCTGGCGCTGATCGCCCGCGACGGCGACCGCTGGGCCGATGCGGAAGAGGCGGAGTGGCTGGCGCCGTTCCGCGACTTCGCCATCGATCACATGATGGGCATGATCCGCGAGGATCTGGCGGCGCTGGGCGTCAAGCACGACGTCTTCACCTCGGAACGCGATCTGGTGCGCTCGGGCAAGGTCGATGCCGCGCTGAAGTTCCTGGAGGAGCGGGACGAGGTCTATACCGGTGTGCTGGAGCCGCCGAAGGGCAAGACCCCCGACGATTGGGAGCCGCGCCCGCAGGTGCTGTTCCGCGCCACCCGCTTCGGCGACGACGTGGACCGGCCGCTGAAGAAGTCGGATGGCAGCTTCACCTATTTCGCCTCGGACATCGCCTATCACCAGGACAAGTACCTGCGCGGCTTCGCCGACATGATCGACATCTGGGGCGCCGACCACGGCGGCTATGTCAAGCGCATGCAGGCGGCGGTCAAGGCCATCAGCGAAGGCGGCGGCGGCCTGGACGTCAAGCTGTGCCAGATGGTCAACCTGCTCAAGGGCGGTCAGCCCTACAAGATGAGCAAGCGCGCCGGAACCTTCGTCACCCTGCGCGATCTGGTGGACGCGGTCGGTAAGGATGTGGTCCGCTTCATCATGCTGACCCGCAAGAACGACGCCCAACTGGATTTCGATCTGGACAAGGTGCTGGAACAGTCGCGCGACAATCCGGTGTTCTATGTGCAATATGCCCATGCCCGCTGCCATTCGGTGCTGCGCCACGCCGCCGAGATGTGGCCGGACGTGGACATTTCCGGCGCCGCCTTGGCCAAGGTGTCGCTGAGCCGTCTGACCGACCCGGCGGAACTGAGCCTGATCAAGCTGATGGCCGGGTGGCCGCGCCTGATCGAATCGGCGGCCGAGGCGCACGAGCCGCATCGCGTCGCCTTTTACCTGAACGACGTGGCCGCCGGGTTCCACGGCCTGTGGAACAAGGGCAAGGACGACACCAGCCTGCGCTTCCTGCAAGAAGACGACCGCGAGGTGTCGCTGGCCCGTCTGGCGCTGCTGCGCGCGGTGGCCGACGTGATCGCCTCGGGCCTGGCGGTGTTCGGTGTGGAGCCCAAGGAGGAGATGCGCTGACATGGCGATGAATCCCCGCGACGATTACGACCGCGACATCCTCGACATCATCCCGGAACGGTTCGACGCCGACGCCGATTCGCGGCAGGCCCGCGCCGGGCATCGGCTGCGCACCTATCTGACGCTGGGCGCGGCGGTGGTGGCGGTGGGCGTGATCGTCGCCATGGGATTGCATTTCCTGGGCGGCAAGCGGGCAGGGGGGCCGGGCCTGCCGGTGATCAAGGCCGACGAGCGCCCGATCAAGATCCGCCCCGACGATCGTGGCGGCATGCAGGTGCCGAACCAGGACAAGCTGGTCTACGAACGCATGGAACAGGGCGAGGGCGACGCCAAGGTCGAGCGCCTGCTGCCCACGCCGGAACAGCCGCAGGTGCCGGTCAAGGGGGCCGCCCAGCCGGAACCGGTGGGCAAGCCCAGCAATACCGAGGTGTTGCGCCCCGGCCAGGCGGTGGCGCCGCCGCGCGCCCCGGCGTCCGAGGTGGCGCGGCCGCTGCCGCAATCCCCGGCCGCGCCGCAGCCGGTG
>JAEXAH010000149.1 GCA_023458315.1 Pseudomonadota bacterium | reverse complement strand
GGCGGGGGGAATCAATCCGGGGGGGGGGCAGCGCGCCACCGCCGCCTGGCACCGGGCGGCGGCGGCGGTGGGGCTGCCGCCGTTCCCGGCCGGGCGCGCCGCCGCCGATCCCGGCGCCGCCAAGGCGGCCTCGACCGCGCCCGCCAAGGCGGCGGGCGGCACCACCATCATTTCCGAGCCGGTGCGTTCGGGCCGTCAGGTCTATGCCCATCGCGGCGATCTGATCGTGCTGGGGCCGGTCAGCCACGGCGCCGAGCTGCTGGCCGACGGCCACATCCACGTCTACGGTCCGCTGCGCGGCCGCGCCCTGGCGGGCATGAGCGGCGACAAATCGGCGCGCATCTTCTGCCGCGCCCTGGACGCCGAACTGGTGTCCATCGCCGGTCTTTACATGGTCAACGAGCAATTGGACCCGGCCCTGGCCGGGAAGTCGGCGCAGATCCGGCTGGATGGCGAAAATCTGCTGCAAGAGCCCCTGTAAGGAGAACCCACCTTGGCTAAAGTCATCGTTGTCACATCGGGCAAGGGCGGCGTCGGCAAGACCACCACGTCGGCGGCGCTGTCGGCCGGACTGGCCCTCAAGGGCTTCAGGACCGCCGTCATCGATTTCGACGTCGGCCTGCGCAACCTGGATCTGATCATGGGCTGCGAACGCCGCGTGGTGTACGACTTCATCAACGTCATCAACGGCGACGCCAAGCTGCATCAGGCGCTGATCAAGGACAAGCGGCTGGACAATCTGTTCGTGTTGCCGACCTCGCAGACCCGCGACAAGGACGCCTTGACCCAGGACGGCGTCGAGCGGGTGATCGGCGAATTGCGCAACGATTTCGACTATGTCATCTGCGACAGCCCGGCGGGCATCGAGCGCGGCGCCTTCCTGGCCATGTACTTCGCCGACGAAGCCATCGTGGTGTCCAATCCCGAAGTGTCGTCGGTGCGCGACGCCGACCGCATGATCGGCCTGCTGACCAGCAAGTCGCGCAAGGCGGAACTGGGCGAAAACGTGCCGCAAAGCCTGCTGCTGACCCGCTATGACGGCGAGCGGGTGGAAAAGGGCGAGATGCTGAAGGTCGAGGATGTGCAGGACATCCTGGCGGTGCCGCTGCTGGGCATCATCCCGGAATGCCCGTCGGTGTTGCAGGCGTCCAACGTGGGCCAACCGGTGATCCTGGATGAAAAGTCCATCGCCGGCCGCGCCTATGCCGAGGCGGTGGCCCGCCTGCTGGGCGAGGACGTGCCCGTCACCGTGCCGCGCGCCGCCAAGCGCGGCATCATCGACCGTCTGCTGCGGAGGACCGCGTGAGCATCCTGTCGCTGTTCGGGCGCACCCCGAAGAAATCCGCCGACGCGGCGCGCGAGCGCCTGCAAATCCTGTTGGCGCATGAACGGGCCGGATTGTCCGGCGCCGATTTCCTGCCCCAGCTTCAACGCGAGATCATCGAGGTCATCCGCAAATACGTGGCGGTGGACGACGATCGCGTCCAGGTGAAACTGGACCGCGAACAACACCTGTCGGTGCTGGAGGTCAATATCGAGCTGCCAGCCCCGGTTGCGACCCGTCGCGGTTGAATGTTTCCCCGTTCCGCTTGACAGCCCCCCTGCCCAATGGTCGATAGTTGCGGCAGGGGAGGCGCCGACGATCCCGCCAGGGGGCGTCCGCCGGGCTGCGCGCGGGGGTTGATCAGGGGTGATGCCACAGGGGTTCGCGGCCTATCGACACATCGCGCTGCTGTGGGTGTTCATCCTCAGCTTCGATGGCTACGTGCTGGCCGATCTGTGGAGCTCGCGCCGTCAGGCCGAGCATCAGGCGGCGCAACTTGCCACCTCTTACGTCCGTCTGGTCGAGGAACAGGCCACCGCCGCCTTCGATCGCGCCAATCTGGTGCTGCGCCATGTGGCGGGGCTGCTGGGCGACGCCGAATTGCGCGGCGGCCTGAATCTGGATGCCGCCCGGGTCGAGATGATCCAGTCCACCATGGCCGACCTGCAACGGGACGGCCACGGCATCGTTTCCATGACCCTGACCGATGCCACCGGCCGGGTGGTGGCCAATTCGGTGGGGGCGGCGCCGGGCGGCACCCTGGGCGACCGCGACTATTTCCTGGCCCTGCGCGACCGTGGCGGCGACGGCCCGGTGGTGTCGCAACTGATCCGCGGCCGGGTGTCGAAGAAATGGGGCATCCAGGTGGCGCGCGGCCTGCGCGTCGATGGCCGCTTCGCGGGTATGGTGGTGGCCAATGTCGGCCTGATCGAGTTCCTGTCGCCGTTCTGGCAAAGCCTGCTGCTGCCGCAATCTTCGGTGGTGTCGCTGCGTGACATGGATCATCGGGTGATGGTCCGCCATCCCATGATGGAAGAATTGATCAACCAGCCCATCGGCAGCCCCGACGTGGACCGCGCCTTCGCCGTCGGGCTGGGCGAGGGCGTCTATCAGCGCACCTCGCCGGTGGACGGCATCGCCCGCGTCAACGCCTTCCGCAAGCTGTCGCGGTTTCCGCTTTACGCCTCGGTCGGGCTGGCCGACCGCGACATGCTGGCGGCATGGCGGGCCAATGCCGACCGCTCGGTGGCCTTCATGGTGCTGGTGACGGTGGGCGGCGTGCTGGCGACCTTCGTGTTGCGCCGCCAGGACCGGCTGGAGCGCGAGGCGCGCGAGAACGCCGACAAGCTGGCGGTGGCGTTGCGCGCCGCCCATGCGGTGACGTGGCATTGGGACGCCGCCAGCGACCGTCTGGAATGGTCCGGCGACCTCGAGGCGCTGTATGGCGGCGGCCCGCCGCCGACCACCCTGACCGGCTGGCTGGAATTGCTGGCGTCCGAGGACCGCGCCCAGGTGGTGGCCGAGGTCGAGCGGGTGCTGACCACCCGGTCGCGCGAATACCGGGTGGAATACCGCCTGACCGACGCCAACGGCGTCACCCGCTGGCTGGCGGGCATCGGCATGGTGTCCTATGGCCCCGACGAGATGCTGTTGGGGGCGTTTGGCGTCAACATCGACATCACGGCGGTGAAAAGCGCCGAGGAACAGTTGAAGGCCGCCCGCGACGAGGCGCTGGACGCCAAGGCCGAGGCCGAGCGCGCCTCGCTGGCCCGTTCCAAGTTCCTGGCCGCCGCCAGCCACGATTTGCGCCAGCCGGTGCAGTCGCTGCTGCTGCTGATCGAGGTGATGAAGATCCGGCTGGTCGGCTCGCCCATGGAGCAGGTGACGACCCAGATGGAGCACGCCCTGGACGGCCTGCGCCTGCTGCTCAATTCCCTGCTGGACATGTCCAAGCTGGACGCGGGCGTGGTGGTGCCCGCCCTGGACGACGTGGACCTGGGCGCCCTGCTGGCCCGGCTGGCCGAGGAATACCGCATCCGCGCCGCCGAGAAGGGCCTGCGCTTCCGGCTGGTCAACAGCGGCCTCAGGGTGGTCAGCGACCCGGCGCTGCTGGAACGCCTGTTGCGCAATCTGCTGGAAAACGCCCTGCGCTACACGCCGTCCGGCCGCATCCTGCTGGGCTGCCGCCGCCGTGCCGACGGCGTCGACATCGTGGTCGCCGACACCGGCATCGGCATCGCCCCCGAACATCAGGACGCGGTGTTCGAGGAATTCCACCAGGTGGCCAATTCCGCCCGCGACCGCAGCCAGGGACTGGGACTGGGCCTGGCCATCGTCCGTCGTCTGGCCTGGCTGCTGGGCGGCACCATCGATCTGCGCTCGACCCTGGGGCGCGGCAGCCGCTTCAACGTCCGCTTGCCGTTCCGCCCCAGCGAAGCCCGCAGCGACGATTCCGGCGGGGCGTGACGCTGCCCGGTGGCTGTGGCATCCTTGACGAAGGTTTTATTCTGGGGTGGGTAAAAGGCGATGGCGCGCGAACCGGAAGTGGTGGCGCTGTTCCGTCAGTCGGCCGAATCCGGCGATGCGGCGGCGCAGTTCAATCTGGGTGAATGCTATCGCCTGGGCGCCAAGGTGCCGCGCGATCTCAAGGAAGCGGTGAAGTGGCTGAACCGCGCCGCCGCCCAGGGCCATGCCCAGGCGCGAAGCGCCCTGGCGCAACTGGCCGCCCAGGGGGTGGACGTGACGCCGCCCCCCGGCGAGCCGTCGCCGCGCCGCCAGCAGCAAAGCCTGGAAGACCTGCTGGATACCCTGAAACCGGCCGAGACGCCGGAAGGCGACGGCGGCGCCGATCTGCCGTTGACCGCCCCCGATCCCGATCCCGATCCGCTGTACGACGACCAGCCCGCCGAGGATTTGGGGCGTCTGCGCCAGCAGGCGGCGGCGGGCGACACCGGCGCCCAGGTGGCGCTGGGCGACGCCCTGCGTCTGGGCGAGGGCGTGGCCGAGGACGCGGCCGGGGCGGTGCGCTGGTACAACGCCGCCGCCCAGGCGGGCGACCCGCGCGGCCAGTACGCCCTGGCGGTGATGTACGATGTCGGCCAGGGGGTGAAGCAGAGCGACGCCGAGGCGCTGCGCTGGTATCTGGCCGCCGCCCAGGCGGGCGACGCGGCGGCGCAGTTCAACCTGGGCAACATGATCCGTGCCGGGCGGGGCTGTGCCGCCGATCCGGCGGTGGCGGCGCAATGGTTCCGCAAGGCGGCGGCGGGGGGCGATTCCGGCGCCCTGTTCGCCCTGGGCGCCCTGTACGAAAGCGGCATCGGCGTCGAGCGGGACGAGGCCAGGGCGGTTGAATTCTATCGCCGCGCCGCCGAACAGGGCGAGGCCGAGGCCCAGTTCAACCTTGCCAACATGTTGCGCCAGGGCCGCGGCGCCGAGATCGACATGGCCGAGGCCGCCCATTTCTGCCAGCGCGCCGCCGAACAGGGTCTGGCCATCGCGCAGTTCAATCTGGGGTTGATGTTGTCGGCCGGGCTGGGGTTGCCCAGGGACAGTGTGGCGGCGGCGCAATGGTTCCGCGCGGCGGCGCAAGCGGGCGACCCGCGCGCCCAATACCATCTGTCGGTGCTGCACCAATTGGGCCAGGGGGTGCGCAAGGATGCCGCCGCCGCCCTGGACTGGTGCCGCAAGGCGGCGGCGGGCGGCGATGCCAACGCGCAATACGATCTGGGCCTGCTGCATCTGGCGGGCGACGGCGTGCCCCATGACGAGGCCGAGGCGGTGCGGCTGTTCCTGGCCGCCGCCCGCCAGCGCCATGCGCTGGCCTGCTACAATCTGGGCATCCTGTATGCCACCGGCCAGGGCGTGGCCCGCGACGACGGCGCCGCCCATGTCTGGCTGTCGCTGGCGGCCGAGGCCGCCGAACCGGCGGTGGCCGAACCGGCGC
>JAEXAH010000148.1 GCA_023458315.1 Pseudomonadota bacterium | reverse complement strand
GGCCGGGCGGCCCTTGGACGCCCATTGCACCGCCTTGTCGGCCAGTTCCGCCAGTTCCACCGGCTGCGGCTCGCCCGCGTCGGAAAACGACAGCCGTTTCAGCGACTTGACGATGTCGGCCACCCGCTGGGCACCCTCGCGCGTGCCGTCGATCAAATCGGGCAGGTCGGCCATCAGCGCGTCGATGCGCAGCGCCTTGCGCGCCGCCTCGCGCCGGGCGGCATCGGCGCCGCCATGGATGGTGTCCAGATAGCTTTCCAGCCGTTCGCGGTATTTGGTCAGCACATGGACATTGCCGACGATGAAGCTGATGGGGTTGTTCAGTTCGTGGGCGACACCGGCGATCAGGCGGCCCAGCGACGCCATCTTTTCCTGCTGCACCAATTGCGCCTGGGCGCGTTTCAGCGCCTCGTAGGCGCGGCGCAACTCACCCACCGGGCGGCCGCTCAGCACCATGCCGGCGGGCAGGCCGCGATGGTCCAGCAGGGTGGCGCAGGTCAGGGCCACCGGCTCGCTGGCGCCGCCGTCACGGTTCTTGAACCGCACCTCGCGGTCGTTGCCCGGCCCGGCCTCCAGCCAATAGGACAGCGGCCCCACCTCTTCGGCCAGCAGGTCGTCCACCGGCTGGCCCAGCAGGTCCACCTCGGCGAAATCGGTCAGGCGCAGGAAAGCCAGGTTGACCTGCTGGATGGCGCCCTTGGGGTCGCACACCACCAGGATATCGGACACCGAGGACAGCACCGAGGTGATGAAGCGCTGCGCTTCCTCCAGCGCCGAGTTCTTTTCCTCAAGCTCGATCTCGTAGGAGATGAGGTCGGAATAGACCTCCTCCATCTTCTTGATCACCTCGATCCAGGCGATCTCCTGGGCGGCGGCGAAGTCCTGGTCGCTCACCCGGCGCGCTCCAGGCCATAGCGGTGCAGCTTGGCGCGCAGGCCGACGCGCGACAGGCCCAGTTCGTCGGCGACGCGGCTGATATTCCAGCGGTGGCGCGACAACGCCTCGCCCAGCACCTGGGCTTCCAGCGCCTCGACCTGATCCTTCAGCGTGCGGCGCTGGTTGGAATCGGCCATGGCGCGCCCGCCGGGACAGGCCCGCGCCCGGATGCGCGGGCTGATCAGATCCATGCCCAGGGTATCGGTGTCGGCCAACGCCACCATGCGCTGGATCTCGTTTTGCAACTCGCGCACGTTGCCGGGCCAGTCATAGGATTTCAGCACGGCCAGCGCCTCGTCGGAAAAGCCCTTGATGGGTTTGCCGAAGCCCTTGCGCGTCTCGGCCAGCAGGCGCTCGGCCAGCAGGTGCACGTCCATGGGCCGTTCGCGCAGCGGCGGGATGTGCAGGGGAAAGGCGGCCAGACGGTAATAGAGGTCGCGGCGGAAATGCTTTTCCCGCACCTCGTCTTCCAGCGTGCGGTTGGTGGCGGCGATGACGCGCACGTCCACCTTGCGGGTCAGCCGCGCCCCCAGCGGGCGGATTTCGCCCTCTTGCAGCACGCGCAGCAGCTTGACCTGGAAGGCGGGCGAGGTTTCGCCGATCTCGTCCAGGAAGATGGTGCCGCCATTGGCCTGTTCGAACAGGCCGATGCGGTCCTCGTAGGCGCCGGTGAAGGCGCCCTTCTTGCAGCCGAACAATTCCGATTCCAGAAGCTGATCGGGCAGGGCGCCGCAATTCTCGACAACGAACGGCTTGCCGCCGCGCGGGGAATCGTAATGGATGGCGCGGGCCAGCAATTCCTTGCCGGTGCCCGATTCGCCGGTGATCAGCACCGAGATGTCGAAGGCGGCGACGCGGCGGGCCACGTCGATGATGTCCGACAGCGGGCTTTTGGCGTGATGGACGATGCGGTCGAAATGGTGCGCCCGCTTCAGCGCGCCGGTCTTGGCGGCGACGCTGGTTTCCAGCATGGCGGGCGCCACCTTGAGGTCCAGCGAGGCGCTGGCGTTGGCCTGCTGCAATTCCAGCAGGGTCAGCGCCTCCTTGATGGTGCGCACCAGTTCGTCCGGTTCCCACGGCTTGGTGATGTACTGATAGATGCCCGCTTCGTTGATGCCCGCGATGATGTCTTCGGACGCGGTATAGCCGGAAATGATCATGCGCACCGGGTCGGGCCAGCGGTCGCGCACCGATTTCAGGAAATCCACGCCCTGGGTGCCGGGCATGCGCTGGTCGCACAGGATGGCGTGCACCATCTCGCTGGACAGCACGTTTTCCGCCTCGGCGGCGGTCGAGGCGGTCAGCACCTGGAATTCGTCGGCCAGCACGCGGCGCAGGGCTTCCTGCGATTGCTTCTCGTCGTCGACGACCAGGATGATGGGCAGCGAGGTCACGGGCTTCCTTCCGGTGCGGCATGGGACAGGCGTCCCATTGTGGCCGCACCGGTGGAAAGGAATCAACCAGTCTGGGCGGAAAATTTCCGCTTCAGGCGGCGTCCTCCAGATCGTCGGTTTCGGGGGCGGTCAGCAGCGCGGGCAGCAGATCGCGCACCAGCGCCGCCGATTCGGCGCTGAAGGCGATGTGGGTGTTGCCATGCGACAGCGAACAGATGATGGCGGCCAGCGGCCGGGGACAGCCGGACAATTCCAGTTCGACCCGGGTTTCCGGCTCGCCGCCGGGCAGCAGGCCGCACAATTCGGCGCCGCCTTCGCCCAGATTGATGGTGCGGGTGGAAAGCTGGCGACCGCCCAGGCGCACGCGGATTGCGCGGTCGGCGGGCTGGCGCGGCGACGAACGGCGGTCCACGTCGCCGGTGGCGGTGCGCACCACCCGGATCAGCGCCTGCCCCAGTTCGGCGACGCTGGCCGCCACCTCGGCCGAATGGGTGTTGACCTCCTCGGCCTGATGTTCGGTGATCGCGGCCTCGGACGACACCACGCCGATGCGGTCGGCCACCTCGCGCGCCGCGTCCGAGGTCTGGGCGACGTTGCGGGCGATCTCGCCGGTGGCGGCGCCCTGTTCCTCGATGGCCCCGGCCACCGCCGCCGACACCGCCTCGACCCCCTGGATGGCCTGGGTGATGTGCTGGACGGCGTCCACGGCGCGGGCGGTGGCGGCCTGGATTTCGGCGATCTGGCGGGTGATGTCCTCGGTGGCCCGCGACGTCTGGGTGGCCAGCGCCTTGACCTCGCCCGCCACCACGGCGAAGCCCTTGCCCGCATCGCCCGCCCGTGCCGCCTCGATGGTGGCGTTCAGGGCCAGAAGATTGGTCTGGCTGGCGATGGCGCGGATCAGGTCGGTGACTTCGCCGATGCGCCCGACCGATGCCGACAGGGCGGCGATGGTGTCGCCCGCCTCGGTCGAGGAGGCCACGGCGTCGGCGGTGGCGGCCTGGGCGCTGCCGATCTGTCCGGCGATCTCGCCGATCGAGGCCGACAATTGTTCCGAGGCGGCGGCCACCGCCTGGGCGTTGGCCAGGGCTTGGGCGGCGGCGGCGGCGACGCTTTGCGAATTGTGGCTGACCGAGCGGGCGGCCTGGGACATGCCCGCGGCATTGGCGGCCATGGCGCCGCTGCGTGCCGCCACCGCCTCGACGGCGGCGCGGGTCTGGCGTTCGACGGTGTCGGCCATGGCCACCAGGGCGGCGCGCTTTTCCGTCTCGGCGCGGTCGCGGTCGTCTTCCTGCTGGCGGCGCAGTGCCTCGGCGGCCAGGGCGTTGTCCTTGAACACCTGCACGGCGGCGGCCATGTCGCCCACCTCGTCGCGGCGGTGGGTGTCGGGCACCGTGACCGAGGTGTCGCCATGGGCCAGCGCCGTCATCACCCGGGTCATGGTGGTCAGCGGCCGCACCAGACCGCGCAGCATGGCCAGCACGCCGCCGCCCACCACCGCCAGGGCGGCGATCACCACCACCCACATGGCGGTGACGAACAGGCGGTCGGCCTGGGCCGCCTCGGCCTCGATGGTCTGGTTCAGGGCGTTGGCCTCGGCGACGATGACGTCGATCTCGGCGCGGTGGGCGGCATAGGCGGCGCTGAGCAGGGCATAGGATTGCCGCGCCGCCGCCTCGTCGCCAGCCGCCAGGGCGGGCAGGAAGCGGTGTTCCAGTTCACCGTAAAAGCGCGCGGCCGGATTGTGCGCCGCCGTGACCAGCCGGTCGCGCAGCGCCGGGGGCAGCGGCGCGTCCAGCCAGAAGGCGTGGCGCGCGTCGTATTCCTGGCGCAATTGCCCCAGCCGGGCGCGGCGGGCGCCCAGGCTGGCGGGGTCGTTGAGGACCAGCGTCGCTTCCAGGTAGGATTCGATGATGTATTCCGGCGGCGGCAGGATGTCGGCCACCAGATCCTTGCCCAGGATGATGCGCTGATACAGCGGCCCGCCGACCTTCAACTCGCGCAGGGCGGCGCCGCCCATGCCTCCGACCAGCAGAACACAGCCGATCACCGCCACGCCGAACAGCGCGGCCAGCGCCGCGACCCGCAGACGAACCATGGGTTCCCCTCCCCACATGCACAATTTGTAAGCTTTCTACATGAATGGCTACGTTTCGTGCATATGTCAGAAGGCTGGGGCGTGCCTATTTTTTCACCCGGCGGCGGCGCCACCACAAAGTGGCGGCAAAGGCCGATGTTGCCGCTATCAGGGCGAGCATCCAGCGGTGCTCTGATGCCTGTGCCTTTATTTTCATCAGCAACAGACGGCGCTGGGTGGCGGGCACGGCGGCGAAATCGGGGTCGGGGCAGGACTGGCCGAAGCTTTTGGCGAACGGCACCTGGGCGCCCTGTTTGACGTAACGGGCGTACAGCCGCCGGATTTCGGCGTCGTCGTGCGACGAATTCATCCATTGCGCCGCCCGGCACAGGGTGGCGGCGAATGCCTGCGACCGCGGCGGCAGCAGGTCGGCGGCGCGTTCCGCATGCTGAACCGCCAGATAGCGATAGTGAAAGCGCTTCGGCGGTTGGGCGGCGCTGGCGGCGAAGCGGGTCCGCTCGGCCTCGGGCGTCGCCGTCTCGGCCAGGGTTTCGCCGCTCTGGCCCAGGCCGCCGTCGAAACTGCCGCCCCAGAAGGTGAAGTCGGGCTCGCCCTCGGTGCCCATGATCTCCATGCCGCGCCGCCGCAACAGGGCGGCGGCGTCGTACCACGCCGCCGCCTTGGCGGCGTCGGTCCAGCGTTCGCCCGCCTGTTTCAGCGCGGCGGCATAGGCGGCGGCGTCCTGGCGGGTCTGTTCGGTCAGGTAATAGGGCAGGGCCTCGGCCACCCGGCCGTCGCGGGCCAGCCGTCGGGCCAGCAGATCGCGCAGCCGCGCCTGGACCGGCGGGGCGGCGGGGTCGGCGATGGCGACCGGCGGCAGGGCGTCGACGAACGTCTTGGCCTCGTCGGTGGTCATCACCCGTTCGGCGATGTGGGCGATGTCGCCCCAATAGGTGTCGCCCGTCGCCAGCAGCAGGGTCAGGGCGCGCGGGTAATCGCCGGAATTCAGGGCCATGACCGCGTTCTCGCCGGTCAGGCGGTCGCGGGCCGACGGTTCCAGGGTGCCGGTCTGGCCCAGCGCCTGGGCATAGAAGCGGGCGGCGGCGGCATCGTCGCCATCCTGAAGCGCCAGCTTGGCCCGCACCCAGGCGGCCAGCGGCCCTTCGGCGCGCGGCGCCAGATCGCGCGCCAGGGCGTAATCGCCCGCCTGATAGGCGGCCAGGGCCAAGCGGTCGAAATCCGCTTGGGGGCCGTCGCCGCTGTGCTCCACCAGCAGGCGCAGGATGGCGGCGGTCGGCAGGACCGGCGGCGGCGGCGTGTCCTCGGGCAGATCGGGGTCCATGGGGCTGCCCAGCGCCGTATAGGACGGATTGGCGGCCAGCACATAGGCCACGGCCAGCCGTCGCAGCGACGGCCGCGCCAGGGCGGCGGCGGCGCGGTCGGCGTCGCGCAGCATGTGCCTGGCGACGATCCACACCGAAGCCTTGCCGCTGTCGGAACCGCGCCCCGCCTGTTGCAGATACAGCGCCGCCGCCTTGTCCAGCGCCTCGGCATAGGCGGCCATGTCGCCGCTGTCGGCGGATTGCTTGGCGGCGCGGAACAGCGGGCGGGCCTGTTCGCCATAGCTGGCCACCGCCAGACCCAACGGGTCGGGGGCGCCGTTGGCGGCGGCAAGGCGGGTGCGCTCGAACCATTCGGCGGCGCCGCGTTCGCCAGGATGGATGGCGGCCAACACGCCCAGCATGTAGGTGGCCCACACCTCGCGCTCGGCGCTGTTGCCGTCGGGCAGGGTGCGGGCCCGTTCGAACAAGATTGCCGCCACGTTCCATTCACGATTGCGGAAGGCCAGGGCGCCCAGGGTGTACAGCCGCACCGCCTCGGACAAGTCTTCGCCCTTGTCCTGGCCGCTGCGCAGGCGGGCCACCGCCGCGCCCTCGATCTCGGCCCGCATTTCCTCGGGGCTTTGCCAGGGCGATTCCACCGGGCGCAGGGCATCGGCCGGGTTGCCCGCCAGCCGCGCCAGTTCGAAGCCGAAGCTGTTGACCACCGGCTGCCGCAAGGTCTGGGGGCGGTCGTCCAGCAATTGCACCGGCAGGTCCAGGACGCAGGCCCAGGCGATGCCGGTTCCGGCGGTCAGGGCCAGCGCCAGGGGGCTAATCCGCTTCCACATGCAGAATCTCCGTCGTCAGGGGGCAGCGCGCCCAACCAATTTCCAGGCGTTTGCCCTCGGCCAGCACCGGCGGCGCCGGGTGGCCGAGGGTGCGGCCCGCCAGCCGCCAGCCGCCGATGCCGTCGGCGACGGCGCAATCGGGCGGCAGGGTGACGCGGCGCGGCGGGCGGCCCTCGATTGCGCCGTCGTTGACCAGGAACAGCCGGACCAATCCCGGCCGGTCGCCCGCCGTCACCTGGGGGTGGATGGATGCGGTCAGCGGCGCCCCGGTGATGACGGCGCGCAGGGTGGCCGGGCTCCAGGCCCTGCGGTCCTGGCCGGTGGGCAGGCGGAACCACACGATGCCCGCCAGCCCGCGCGGCGGGTCGCGTTCCAGCAATCGCAGCAATCCGGCCACCTGGGCCGGGTCGGCGCGCAATTCCACGCTGTCCACGCCGCCCGCGCCCAGCGGCGCCTCGGCCTCGATCGCCACCACCGAGCCCGCGCCATCGCGGCGGGCGGTCACGCCATAGGCGGGCAGGGCCAGACGGAAAGGCTTGTCGGTGCGCGCCGCCAACCGCCGCGCCCAGGCCAGGGCGCGCTCGGGCTCGAACAAGGGGTGCGGCGCCGGAAAGACGCCATGCACCTGCAACACCACCTCGTCCACCTGGGCCAGCACCCGGTCCAGATCGGGCGAGTCCAGCCAGGCGGGCAGGGCGGTGACGGACAGGCGCAGGCCGGGCGGCAGGCGGGCGCGCACCGCCGCCAGCAGGGCGGCGTAATCCCCCAGCCGCGCCGTGGCGCTGTCATGGTCGATTTCCAGCCCGGCCAGGATTTCCCCGGTCGCCAGGGCGGCGATCTGTTCCGCCAGCGAATTTTCCCGCCAGCGGGCCTGCGCCCCGTCGATGCGGATGACCGCCACCACCGGCCGCCCGGCGGCGGCGCCCGGAATGTCGGGATGGAACAGCCGCAACGGGCCGCCCCGGTCCGATTGGGCGGCCAGCACCCGCCATCCCGCCACCAGATCGGCCTGGGCGGTCATGGCCCGGCCCACCGCCGGTGTCCATACCCGTTGCCAGACATAGGATTCATGCGGCAGGTCGGCGGCCTGGGCGGTCGCCGCCGTCAACAACCAAGCCGCGGCCATGGCCCGCTTCATCGGCATCCTCTGCAATCGACAGGCGAAGGGTGGCACGACCCGCCGCCGCCGTCCAGGGAAGCTATGGCGACAGGGGCAGGAGAGGCTACATCTGGAAGGCATCGGGAGTATCTGTGCTTTACAGCACTCTGTCTTACGGTTATCTACGGAAATAAGTGATACGAGGCATGTCCGATGATAACCCGATTTCACATTCTCGGTTTCAAATCCTTGCGGGATGCCGAGTTAGAATTGGGAGCATTCAACGTTTTCATCGGTGCTAATGGCAGCGGCAAGAGCAACTTGCTTGAAGCCTTTGGCGTTATGGGGGCTGCCGTCTCGGGCTCCGTCGAGCCGGAAACGTTGTCATATCGCGGCGTTCGTCCAGGCTTGCCAAGTCTTTATAAGACCAGCAGCAAGCATTATCCGCTCCGTCGTAATATTACCCTAGAGGCGATGTCCGGTTCTTCCCTTTACCGGGTTGGCTTGGATAACCCGATCGACAGCCCATCCCCCAACTGGCGTTTTCTTTCCGAAACTTTGCAGGATGGGAAGAACAAGGTTCTGTCCCGCAGCCCCCGGGCCTTCCGCATATGGTCACAGGACATCCGCAAGACTCTTGCTGACGATGCGACCATATCCGCCACTGAATCCGTGGCGAAACTGGCTGTTGCCCTGCGTGAGGATGTCGGCGATCTCAAGCGTCTGGTTTACGATTTGCGGAACTACGCGATCTTTTCTCCGAATACGCCTGTGCTGAGGGGAATCGTGCCCGATCACGTCGAGCGGCAACCGCTGGGTTTGGCAGGTGGCGGCTTGGCCGAGGTAGTCCGGGATCTGGTTGACGAAGAAGAAGATTGCTTCGGCGTGTTCGATATGGACGAGGTCCTCGCCATGATCGATTGGGCCGAGCGGTTTTCCACAGTCAGACGGTCCTCAGGGTTGCTTTCGCCGGCGGTCAAGACGTCATCTCGGGTGATTCGTTTCGTCGACCGGCACATGCGAGTCGGGCGTCGTTTTCTGTCCGGTTATGACGCCAGTGAAGGCGCGCTGTACATCCTGTTCATGCTGGCTTTGGCCAGCCACGAGCAGGCACCGCGTCTGTTGGCCGTTGACAATTTTGATCAGGCGCTGCACCCGAAGGTGGCGGCGCGTCTGACGGCGTTGATTTCCCGCCATGTCGCCGAATCGGCGGAACGCCAGATGCTATTGACCACCCACAATCCTCTGGTGCTCGACGGTCTTGATCTGCGGGATGACAGGATCAGGTTGTTTGCCGTCGACCGCGACCGGCAAGGGTTGACGACCATCGCGCGCATTGTCATTTCCGAACAGTTGAAGGAAGAAGCTGTCCGCGACAAGTTGCCCCTGTCGCGGCTTTGGGTCATGGGCCGCCTTGGCGCGGTTCCCCGGAATATTTGAGGGAACGCCATGCCCGTTATCGGTATTCTGTCCGAGGGACCAACCGACGCGACGGTGATCGAGGCTTTTATCGAGGCCCGCCTGCCGGGGGCCGTCTGTTTGCGGCTTCATCCCGAGGTGGACGAGTCCGGCATGATGCAAGCCTCGGCCGGTGGCACAGGTTATGGGTGGCGTGGCGTCCAGAGCTATTGTGAGACGATACGCGATGACCTTGACGCATTTCTGACTTCCGTGCGCGACCAGCCGCTCGATGCATTGATCGTCCATGTGGATGCATCCATGGCCGATAAAGTTGGTGCAGAACGGCCCTGCCCCCAAAGCGTGGATACCGCGATGGCGCTGTCGGCGGTGATCCGGCAGGATTGGCTGAACCTAACGATGCCTCGGACGGATGTTGTCGTGGTGACGCCATCCAAGGAAATCGAGGCATGGGTGGTAGCAGCCCTTGCCCTGCCCCGGACATCGCCTGTGCACATCGAATGTGATTGGGATGTAGCCATGGAATTGGTCCGGGCGAAAATTCTCAAGAAGAAAAACGGCGTCCCCAAGAAGTCGCAGGTCGCTTACCGCGATATGGCTCCCGGTATAACCAAAGGTGTTCCTGCTATTCTGCGGGAATGCCCTACCGCTGAGATTTTTGATGCCGCTCTGAGCCGAATATAGCGTCCCCCCTCTTCTTATCTGGGCAGACGGTCGAACGCCGCCCACACGCCGTCGGCGCCGTCCCAGGCGCCTTGGGTTGCCGCCTTGGAATATTCGGTGGACCGCTGTTCGAAGAAATTGGCGTGTTCGACGCCGTTCAGGATTTCCACCAGCCAGGGCAGGGGATGGGGCTTGGTCTGTTCGTAGCCGGTGTCCGTGGCGCGGAAATGGCCGTACAGGATCGGCAGCTTCAACTGGGTCAGGCGCCAATCGGCCACGTAACGGACATAGGCCTTGATGTCCTCGGCCCGCATGCCCTCGACCGCGCCCAGTTCGAAGGCCAGATCGACGAATTTTTCCTCGAGCCCCACCATGGTCTGCGCCACGTCCAGGATGTCGTCGCGCACGGCCTTGGTCAGCGCGCCGGTTTCGCGGTTCCATTCATGGAACAGGCGAATGATGCCCTCGCAATGCAAGCTCTCGTCGCGCACCGACCAGGTGACGATCTGGCCCATGCCCTTCATCTTGTTGTGGCGCGGGAAGTTCAGCAGCATGGCGAAGCTGGCGAACAGCGCCATGCCCTCGGTGAAGGCGCCGAACATGGCCAGCGTCCGCGACACGTCGGCCACCGTGCCGACGCCGAAGCTGTGCATGTAATCGGCCTTGTCGCGCATGGCGGCATAGTCGCGGAAGGCGGAAAACTCGGTCTGCGGCATGCCCAGCGTGGTCAGCAGCAAGGCATAGGCGTCGATGTGGATGGTCTCCATGTTGGTGAAGGCGGCCATCATCATCTGGATTTCCAGCGGCTGGAAAATCGGCATGTAGCGTTTGAGGTAATTGTCGCTGACCTCCACATCCGACTGGGTGAAGAAGCGGAAAATCTGGGTCAGCAGGTTGCGTTCCTGGTCCGAGACGCGGTCGGACGCCCAATCCTTGAGGTCTTCGCCCAACGGCACTTCCTCGCCCATCCAATGGACTTGCTGCTGCTTCTTCCAGAAATCGTAGGCCCAGGGATAACGCTCGACGTTATAGGCGCCCGACCCTTGCAGCAGGCCGATACGCCCGGTGTTGACCAACTCCAGGGGATTGATATGTCCGATATTCATGTGCATTGTCCTTGTACCAACCGGCCAATGGATTGGCCGGTCGTATTGTCCCTCGCCGGGCGCGGGCATCCGCCCGCTTGGCCGCCGCCGCAATGGCGGCTAAATACCGGCCTTGGTGGCCGGTATTACTGGCAGGCCAGGCATTCGTCGTAATCGGTGCGCGGTGCGGCGATGGTTTCCCGCACCTTGTTTTCGCCGCCGACGAAGGCGGCACGGCGCACCGATTTCGAGCGGCAGTAATAAAGGCTCTTGAGGCCGCGCTCCCACGCCGTCCAGTGCAGCATGTGCAAATCCCATTTATCGGCATCGGCGGGCAGATAGAGGTTGATGGACTGGCTTTGGCAGATATAGGGGGCGCGGTCGGCGGCAAGGTCGATGACCCAACGCTGGTCGATCTCGAAGGCGGTGCGGAAGATCAGTTTCTCGTCGTCGGTCAGGCATTCCAGATGCTGGACCGAGCCTTCATGTTCGATGATCGACTGCCATGTCGCGGGCGTATCCAGCCCCTTTTCCGCCAGCAGCCGCGACAGATGCGGATTGCGCACCGAGAACGAGCCCGACAGGGTCTTGTGGGTGTAGACGTTGGCCGGAATCGGCTCGATACAGGCGCTGGTGCCGCCGCAAATGATGCTGATGCTGGCGGTGGGGGCGATGGCCAGCTTGTGGCTGAACCGCGCTTTCATGCCGCGCTCGGCGGCGTCGGGGCAGGGGCCGCGTTCCTCGGCCAGATCGACGGAAGCCGCGTCGGCGTCGCGGCGGATCTTCTTGAAGATGCGCAGGTTCCACGATTTCGCCAGGGCGCTTTCGAACGGAATGCCGCGCGCTTGCAGGAAGGAGTGAAAGCCCATGACGCCCAGGCCGACCGAGCGTTCGCGCATGGCGGCATAGGCGGCGCGCTCCATGCCGTCGGGGGCGGTGGCGATGAAGTGGCTCAGCACGTTGTCGAGGAAGCGCAGCACGTCCTCGACAAAGCCCGGCGCCTGTTCCCATTCATCCCAGGTTTCGATGTTCAGTGACGACAGGCAGCATACGGCGGTGCGTTCCTGGCCCAGATGGTCCTGGCCGGTGGGCAGGGTGATCTCGGCGCACAGATTGGACGAGCGCACGTTCAGGCCCAACTCGCGCTGATGCTTGGGCAGGGCGCGGTTGACGGTGTCGGTGAACAGCAGATAGGGCTCGCCGGTTTGCAGGCGGATTTCCAGAATCTTCTGCCACAGGGCGCGGGCGCTGACGTGGCGCAGCACCTCGCCATTCTTGGGGCTTTTCAGGGGGAATTGCCGGTCGGCACGCACCGCCTCCATGAACTCGTCGGTGATGTTGACGGCATGGTGCAGGTTCAGGCTCTTGCGGTTGAAATCGCCCGACGCCTTGCGGATTTCCAGGAATTCCTCGATCTCGGGGTGATGCACGTCCAGATACACCGCCGCCGAGCCGCGCCGCAGCGAGCCTTGCGAAATCGCCAGTGTCAAACTGTCCATGACGCGGATGAACGGGATGATGCCGGAGGTCTGGCCGTTGCCCTTCACCGCCTCGCCGATCGAGCGGACGCCGCCCCAATAGGTGCCGATGCCGCCGCCGTTGGAGGCCAAATCCACGTTCTCGTTCCACACCGCCACGATGCCTTCCAGGCTGTCGGGCACGGAATTGAGGAAGCACGAGATGGGCAGGCCGCGCGTGGTGCCGCCGTTGGACAGGATCGGCGTGGCGGGCATGAACCACAGATTGGACATGGAATCATACAGGCGCTGGGCGTGGGCGGCATTGTCGGCGAAGGCGCAGGCGACGCGGGCGAACATGTCCTGGATGCCCTCGCCGGGCATCAGATAGCGGTCGCCCAGCGTCGCCTTGCCGAAGGCGGTCAGCTTGGCATCGCGCGAGCGGTCCAGACGCAATTCCGATGGGTCGGGCCGCTCCAGCCGGTGGCGGCGCGGCGATGGCCCGGCATGCTGCTGGCGCGGGCGCAGCGGCACCAGATTGCCGGTGCGGTCGAAATCAAAGGCGGGCGCGGACGACATGAAAATCCCCCTCCGGGATGGAGCGGGGAAGGGCGGACGCGATGCGGCACGGATGCGGCAAGCGACCCACCGGGACACCCCGCCCGTGGACGACAACGATTGCCACGGCAGGTCTCCTGGCTCGCGGGTCGCGGCCCCTGTCCGCCTTCCCAGGGGTTTCCCCAGTGGCATGATGGACAAAGGCTCGCCGCTGACAGTTGCGGGGGCAGCGCCGGTCTTGCACCGGCTTCCCTCTTAGCCCCGGATATTGTGGTGTCCGGGGAACCGTGACGCAACATACGCTATTCCGCTCAGGGGGCGCGTGTCAATCGTCACGGCTCGCGGATGGTGCTGAGGGCGGCGCGCAGGCCCAGGCGCAGGCGGGTGCGGTCGGTGCCTGCCGCCACCCAGTGATCGACGCCGCCCGCGTCGTACAGCACGAATTCGGCGATGCAGGCCAGCGGCGGCTGACCGGCGGCCACATGGGACATTTCGGTCAGGCGGCGGGCGATGTCGCGCAACAGATCGGCGGCCCCGGCCAGTTCCCCGGCATCCAGGGCGCGGCCGCCGGTGTGCAGTTTCCAGCCATCGGCGCGGGCTTCGACCATGAACGGCGCCATGGCGGGCGGGCTTTCCGGCATGGCGCGGCTGGCGAAGCTGAGGCGGATGACGTTGTCGGTGGGATCGGGATCGGCGGGAACCGGCATGCGCGCACCTTTTTTCGGCAAGGGGCGGGCATCCGAGCAGGCGGTCCCACGGCGTGGGCGCGCTTACCCCACCGGGACACCCCGCCCGACGACGTTGACAATGGGTTGCGGCAGGTCTCCTGGCTCGCGGGTTATGGCTGCCGTCCGCCTTCCCGGAATGATCCAGTGGCATGTTGGACGGCGGCTCGCCGCTGACAGTTGCGGGGGCAGCGCCGGATTCGCACCGGCTTCCCTCTTAGCTTCGGACGCGGGGCGCCCGAAGACCGTAACCGGGGGTGACGGTATGGGGGGCGTCCCTAGCTGTCAAGCATGGCGGCGGCATAGGGTTCCAACTGGCTGCGGTTCTCGTCCACCGCCAGCGGGCGGCCGACCGCCGGAAAAGCCCGCTGTGGACAGGCGGCGCGCTCGCACACCCGGCAGCCGCCGCCGATGGGGATGGCGGCGCTGGGATCGGCCAGATCCAGGCCCTGGGAATAAACCAGCCGATGGGCATGGCGGATGTCGCAGCCCAGGCCGATGGCGAAATCCTTGCCCGGCGCCCCCCAGCCGCCGGTGCGGTGCGACACGGTGCGGGCGATCCACAGATAGGTGCGGTCGTCGGGCATGCGCGCCATCTGGGTCAGGATGCGGCCGGGACTGGCGAAGGCTTCGTAGACGTTCCACAACGGACAGGTGCCGCCGCCGCGCGAGAAGTGGAAATCGGTGGCCGATTGCCGTTTCGAGATGTTGCCCGCCCGATCGACGCGCACGAAGAAGAACGGCACCCCCTGCGACCGTGGCCGTTGCAGGGTGGACAGGCGATGGCACACCGTTTCGAACCCCACGCCGAAGCGACCGCCCAGCAGGTCGATGTCGTAGCGCAGTTCCTCGGCCGAGGCCAGGAACAGGCCATAGGGCAGCACCAGGGCGCCCGCGAAGTAATTGGCCAGACCGATGCGGGCCAGCGACCGCGCCTCGGGGCCGCTGAATTTGCCGCGCCGGGTCAACTCGTCCAGCAGCGCGCCTTGGGTCAGAAAGGCCAGTTGCGTCGCCATCTGGAACGCCTGTTGTCCCGGCGAACGGTTGGGCGGCAGGGTCAGCATGCGGGCGGCGTGGTCGTAGCGGCGGTGGCCGATGCCGTCCTGGTGGCGGACGGCGATGCCGTGCGCCTCGGCCAACAGGCGTTCCAGCCCGCGCTCCATGTCGCCCGCTTTCAAGCCATGGCGTTGGAACAGCCGCTCGGCGGCATCGTCCAGTTCGGCGATGTGGTTATGGCGGTCGTAAAAGAAATTGCGCACTTCCTCGTGCGGCATCAGCGCGGTCATGGATTGGCCGCGCTGATCCAGCCCGGCGGCCAGCGCCTCGGATTTCTCCAGCGCCTGGCGGTAGCGGCGGTGCAGGTTCAGCACGGCGCGGCCCAGAGCGGGCATGGTGGTGGCAAGCTGGCGGATTTCCGCCTGGGCGACGCTGTCGCCCATCTCGGCCAGGGCATCGCGCAATTCGCCCGCCAGCCGCGCCTCGGCATCCTCGTCCAGCGGGATGGCGGTGCCGAACACCTGGGCGATCTTGTCCACCACCGCCGGGGTCAGCGGCCGCTGGTCGTGCTCTAGCTGGTTGACGTAGGTGGTGGACAGCTCCAGCGCGCGGGCCAAAGCCGCCTGGGTCAGGCGTTTTTCCTCGCGCAGACGCTTTAGCCGGACACCGGCAAAGACCTTTTTCATCCGCAAAATCCGCAAAAATGGCCTGGGACGCTTGCAACAATTAGCCCTTTCGCGGGTGTTCCGTCCAGCCATCTTGCGTATGTTGCGAATAAGACAAGGAGGCGTCCATCATGAGCGAACCGGCACTGTCCCTGGCGGCGGATTTTCCCACCCCCACGCGCCAGCAATGGTTGGCGGCGGTGGACAAGGCGCTGAAGGGGGCGCCGTTCGACAAGAAGCTGGTGACGCCGCTGTACGAAGGCATCGCGGTGCAGCCGCTGTACACCCGCGCCGACAGCCCGGCGGAAGGCGGCTTGCCGGGACTGGCGCCCTATACGCGCGGCGCCACGGCGGGGGGCGAGGGCTGGGCCATCCGCACCGAGCATCATGATGCCGACCCGGAACAGGTCAACGCCGCCATGCTGACCGATCTGGCGCGCGGTGCCACCGCCCTGACCCTGCGGCTGGACCGCGCGGCCCGGCGCGGGCTGGACGGCGACGACCCGCGCGCCGAGGGCATGGCGGGGGTGGATGGCGCCATGGTCTATTCCATCGACGATCTGGACCGCGCTCTGCGCGGCGTCTATCTGGACATGGTGCCGCTGTCGCTGGAGGCGGGCGCCCAGGCCGAGCCCGCCGCCGCCCTGCTGGCGGCGCTGTGGCGCAATCGCGGCATCACCCCGGCCCAGGCGCAGGGCGCCTTCAACGCCGATCCGCTGGGCGTGCTGGCGGCGGGTGGCGTGCTGGGGCAGGGGCTGGAAAGCGCACTGGCGCGCATGGCCGGGCTGGCCGCCTGGACGGCGGAATATTGGCCCCACGTCACGGCGGTGGGGGTGGATACCAGCGCCCATTACAACGCGGGCGCCACCGAAGCCCAGGATCTGGCCGCTGCCCTGGCGACCGGTCTGGCCTATCTGCGGGCGCTGAGCGAGCACGGGATCGAGATCGACACCGCCTGCCGCCAGATGGCCTTTACCCTGTCGGTGGGCTGCGACCAGTTCCTGACCATCGCCAAGCTGCGCGCCGCCCGGCTGTTGTGGGCGCGGGTGACGGAAGTGTGCGGCGCCACGCCGCCCGCGCGGGCCATGCGCATCCATGCCCGCACCGCCGACCGCATCCTGTCGCGCCGCGACCCGTGGGTGAACATGCTGCGCACCACCGTCGCCGCCTTTGCCGCCGGGGTGGGCGGTGCCGCCTCGGTGGCGGTGGCGCCGTTCGATGCGGCGCTGGGGCCATCGGACGATTTCGCCCGCCGCATCGCCCGCAATTCCCAGGTGCTGCTGCAAGAGGAATCGTCGCTGGCCACGGTGGCCGATCCGGCGGGCGGTTCGTGGTACGTCGAGGCGCTGACCCGGCAACTGGCCGATGCCGCCTGGGCGCTGTTCCAGGACATCGAAGGCCGGGGCGGCATGGCCGCCACGCTGCTGGACGGCTGGTGGGCCGGGCAATTGGCACAATCGTGGGCGGCGCGGGAAAGGAACATCGCCCGGCGCAAGGATTCGCTGACCGGCATCAACGAATTCCCCAACATCCTGGAGAAGCCGGTGCAACGCCCGGCTCCCGATCTGGCGGAATTGCGCATGCGCGCCTCGGTGCGGCTGGCTCCGGCGCGGGTCGAGGTGCCGCATTTCCGCGCCGACAGCCTGGACGATCTGGTGGATGCCGCCGAGCAGGGCGTCAGCATCGGTCGCATGGCCGCTGCCCTGGCGGACGGTCCGGGCCTGTCCATTCCTGCCCTGCCGCGCCACCGCCACGCCGAAAGTTTCGAGGCGCTGCGCGATGCCGCCGATGCCCACAAGGCGGCCACGGGCGCGTGGCCCTCGGTGTTCCTGGCCAATCTGGGGCGGGTGGCGCAACACACCGCGCGGGCCACCTATGCCAAGAATTTCTTCGAGGCGGGCGGCATTCAGGCCCTGGGCAATTCCGGCTTCAAGGATGCCGAAAGCTGCGCCCAGGCGTTCAAGGACAGCGGCGCCCGCATCGCCGTGCTGTGCGGCGGCGATGCCCAATACGAGGAGCATGCGGAAGCCTTTGCCCGCGCGCTCAAGGCCGCCGGGGTGCAAACCCTGTTCCTGGCGGGTAATCCCGGCGACAAGCGCGACGCCTATGCGGCGGCGGGCGTCGATAGCTTTATCTCGGTGGGCTGCGATGTGCTCGCCATCCTGCGTTCCACCCTGGCCGATCTGGGAGTCGCCCTGTGATGTCCACGTTCCCCGATTTCACCAAGATCGCCCTGGGCACCGATGCCGACAGTGATTTCCAGGCGTGGCGCACCCGCTTCCTGGCGGAAACCGGGAAGATGCCGGAAGAGGCGTTGTGGCAAACCCCGGAATTGCTGGACGTCAAGCCGCTGTACACCGCCGCCGATCTGGCCGGGCTGGACCATCTGGACACCCTGCCGGGCTTGGCGCCGTTCCTGCGCGGGCCGTATCCCACCATGTATGTCAACCAGCCGTGGACGGTGCGGCAATACGCCGGTTTCTCCACCGCCGAGGAATCCAACGCCTTCTATCGCCGCAATCTGGCGGCGGGGCAAAAGGGCCTGTCGGTGGCCTTCGACCTCGCCACCCATCGCGGCTACGATTCCGACCATCCGCGCGTACCCGGTGATGTGGGCATGGCGGGCGTCGCCATCGATTCCATCCTGGACATGAAGGTGCTGTTCGACGGCATCCCGCTGGACCAGATGAGTGTGTCCATGACCATGAACGGCGCCGTGCTGCCGGTGCTGGCGGGCTATATCGTGGCGGCGGAGGAACAGGGCGTTTCCGCCGACAAGCTGTCGGGGACCATTCAGAACGACATCCTCAAGGAGTTCATGGTCCGCAACACCTATATCTACCCGCCCAAGCCCAGCATGCGCATCATTTCGGACATCTTCGCCTATACGGCGGAGCACATGCCGAAATTCAACTCCATCTCCATTTCCGGCTACCATTTGCAAGAGGCCGGGGCCACCGCCGATCTGGAACTGGCCTATACCCTGGCCGATGGCGTCGAATACGCCCGCGCCGGTATGGCGACCGGCATGAGCATCGACCAGTTCGCGCCGCGCCTGTCGTTCTTCTGGGCCATCGGCATGAACTTCTTCATGGAGGTGGCCAAGATGCGGGCGGGCCGCATGCTGTGGGCCAAGCTGATGAAGCAGTTCGACCCGAAAAGCGATAAATCGCTGTCCTTGCGCACCCATTCCCAGACCTCGGGCTGGAGCCTGACGGCGCAGGACGTGTTCAACAACGTGACCCGCACCTGTATCGAGGCCATGGCCTCGACCCAGGGCCATACCCAGAGCTTGCACACCAACGCGCTGGACGAGGCGCTGGCGCTGCCCACCGATTTCTCGGCGCGCATCGCCCGCAATACCCAGCTTTTCCTGCAACAGGAAAGCGGCACCTGCCGGGTGATCGACCCGTGGGGCGGGTCGTATTATGTGGAGCGGTTGACCCGCGACCTGGCGGCCCGTGCCTGGGACCATATCCAGGAGGTGGAGCAAAGCGGCGGCATGGCCAAGGCCATCGAGACCGGCATTCCCAAGATGCGCATCGAGGAAGCCGCCGCCCGCACCCAGGCCCGCATCGATTCCGGCCGCCAGACGGTGGTTGGCGTCAACAAGTATCAGGTCGAGGACGAGCAGCCCATCGAGGTGCTGAAGGTGGATAACACCAGCGTGCGCGCCAAGCAGATCGCCCAGCTTGAAAAGCTGCGGGCCGAACGCGACGGCGTGCGATGCCAGCAGACCTTGGACGCCCTGACCAATGCCGCCCAGACCGGGTCGGGCAATCTGCTGGGGCTGGCGGTGGAGGCCATCCGGGCGCGGGCCAGTGTCGGCGAAATCTCGCTGGCGCTGGAAAAGGTCTATGGCCGCCACAAAGCGGAAATCCGCACCATCAGCGGCGTCTATGCGGGCGAGGCGGCGCGGTCGTCGGACAAGGTCGCCAAGGTTCAGGCGCTGGTCGAGGATTTCCGCGCCCGCGATGGCCGCCGCCCGCGCATCATGGTCGCCAAGATGGGCCAGGACGGCCACGACCGTGGGCAAAAGGTCATCGCCACCGCCTTCGCCGATCTGGGCTTCGACGTGGATGTCGGCCCGCTGTTCCAGACCCCGGCGGAAGCGGCGCGGCAGGCGGTGGAAAACGATTGCCACATCATCGGCGCGTCGTCGCTGGCCGCCGGGCATCTGACCCTGGTGCCGCAGCTCAAGGAGGAACTGCGCAAGCTGGGGGCCGAGGACATGATGATCGTGGTCGGCGGCGTCATCCCGCCCCAGGATTGGGAAGAACTCTACGCGGCGGGCGCCACCGCCATCTTCCCGCCCGGCACGGTGATCAGCGAGGCGGCGGAAAAGCTGCTGGCGAAGTTGAACGAGCGGGCGGGCTATGGCCCCAAGGCGGCCTGACCGCCGCCGCCCTCGACAAAAGTCTTGCCCGGTCCGGCGGCTGGGGGCCTTATGGCGGGCATGACGCTGCAAACTTCGCTGGTCCGCCGCTATTTCATGGTGACGCTGGCCGTCTGGGGCGTGTCCATCGCCGCCGTCAGCCTGCTGTACGACCGTTACGCCTCGGGGCTGCTCGACCAATTGCTGGGCGAGAAGCTGAACGCCCATCTGACCGCCGCCGCCGGGCGGCTGGGCTCGTTCCTGGACGTGCGCAATTACGAACTGGAAACCCTGTCCAACCACCCCATGCTGCCCGCCTATATGCGCGCCGCGCCGGTGGCCATGGGCGGCGAGGTGGCGGAATTGCTGCGGGTCGAGGCCGATGTGCCCGACCTGTACGGCGTGCTGTTCCTGTCCGGCGACAATCTGTTGCAGGCGGTGGTGGCCGGTCAGGCGGCGTCCGGCGCCCCCTATTGGGGCGGCATCCGCTTCGACCTGTCCGAGTTGCCGGTGGTGACGGTGGGCGAAACCGATTTCATCGGCCCGGCCCCGGCGGTCAACGGCCAGGCCGGGTGGTTCCTGATGCGCCAGTCGGTGGACCGGGGCGCCATCGCGCTGCATGTGCGGCTGGCCTCGCTGACCGAGCTTCTGGGCACGCCGCCCGCCGCCAGCATGATGGAACCGCTGCTGAAGACCCCGGCGGGATATTTCGACGCGGTCGGCCAGCAGGTGTTCCCCGGCGGCGAACTGGTGCCGGGGCCGGAAGTGGCCCCCGGCTGGCGGCCGGTGCTGCACATGGATTCCCGCGCCCTGATCAGCCCGTTGCAGGCGGCGCGCTGGGGCCTGTATTTCGCCATCCTGCTGGCGGTGGCGGCGTCGGTGATGCTGTTCTCGCGCCTTGCCGCCCGCCTGCAACGGCGTCTGGCGCCGCTCAGCCACGGCGCCCAGGCCATCGCGCGCGGCGAGTTGGATCACCGCGTGCCGGTGCGCGGCGAGGACGAAATCGCCGTGCTGTCCGACAGTTTCAACGCCATGGCCACCCGCATCGAGGGCATGGTGGCCGAGGCGGTGCGCATGGAGCGCATGGTGGCGCTGGGCGAATTCGCCACCGCCATCGCCCACGAGGTACGCAACCCCATGGCGACGCTGAAGACCAGCGCCCAGGCCCTGGCCCGGCGCGAGGCCGATCCCGAGCGCCGCGCCCTGCTGGACGACATGGTGGGGGAAATCGACCGCCTGGGCCGGGTCATGCAGGATTTGCTGGAATACGGCCGCCCCCGTCAGGCCGAGCCCCGGCCGGTGGCGGCGCGCGAATTGCTGCGCCGCGCCCAATCGCTGATGGCCCCCACCGCCGCCCGCGCCCGGGTCAGCCTGAACGTCCAGGGCGATGCCGATCTGGTGGTGCTGGCCGATGCCGACCAGATGCAGCAGGTGCTGGTCAATCTGCTGCTGAATGCCCTGGACGCCACGCCGCCGGGCGGGCTGGTGTCGCTGCGGGTGTTCCGCGGCGGCAACCATGGCGAGATCGAGGTGCGCGACACCGGGCGCGGCATCCCCGATGCCCTGTTGGACAAGGTGACGCAACCGTTCTTCACCACCAAGCCCAGCGGCACCGGTCTGGGCCTTGCCATCTGCCGCCAGTTGGTCGAATTGAATGGCGGCGACATGCGCATCGTCAGCAGCGAGGGGCAGGGCACCACCGTTCGCCTGTCGCTGCCCTTGCCGGAGGAAATCCGATGAGTCTGGTGCTGATCATCGACGACGAGGAAGCCCTGGTGCGTTCCCTGTCCTTCGCCCTGCGCGGCGAGGGCTACGAGGTGCACGGCGTCCACACCGGCGCCGACGGCGTGGCGGCGGCTGCGCGGCTGGCCCCGGCGGTGGTGATGCTCGATCTGCGCCTGCCCGACATGTCGGGGCAGGAGGTGCTGGACATCCTGCGGCGCAAGCATCCCCATTTGCCGGTGGTGATGATCTCGGCCCATGGCGACACGCGCGAGGCGGTGCGGGCGGTCAAGAACGGCGCCGTGGATTACCTGTCCAAGCCGTTCGAACTGGACGAATTGCTGCATGTGCTGTCGGCCACCCTGGACCGCCAGCGCATGGCCGAGGAAATCGACTTCCACCGCCAGACGGCGCTGGGCGACGGCGCCCTGGTCGGCCAATCGCCCGACATGCGCGATCTGTCGGCGCTGGTGGCCCGCGTCGCCGCCAGTTCGTCGGGCCGCGTGCTGATCCTGGGCGAATCCGGCACCGGCAAGGCGCTGGTGGCCCGCGCCATCCATTCCGGCAGCGCACGCGCCAAGCATCCGTTCATCGAAATCAATTGCGCCTCGCTGCCCGAACAACTGGTCGAGGCGGAATTGTTCGGTGCGGAAAAGGGCGCCTATACCGGCGCCCATGAAAAGCGGGTGGGTCTTGTCACCCTGGCCCATGGCGGCACCCTGTTCCTGGACGAGATCGGCGAATTGCCGCTGGCCTTGCAGGCCAAGCTGCTGCACTTCCTGGAAAACGGCAGCTACCGCTCGGTCGGCGGTGCCCAGGCGCGCACCGCCGACGTGCGGGTGGTGGCCGCCACCAACCGCGATCTGGCCGAAGAGGTCAAGGCCGGGCGCTTCCGCGAGGATCTGTTCTACCGCCTGAACGTCATCCAGGTGCGGGTGCCGCCGCTGCGCGCCCGCATCGGCGACGTCGCCCTGCTGGCCGACCATTTCGCCGCCCGCTACGCGCGTGAGGAAGGCTGCGCCGCCATCACCTTTTCCACCGAGGCACGGGCCTGTCTGTCGGCCCATTCCTGGCCGGGCAACGTGCGCGAACTGAAAAATCTGGTGGAGCGGCTGACCATCCTGATGCCGGGCCGCGAGATAACACCCGCCGATTTGCCGCCGGAAATGACCGGCGCCCGCGCGAACGGTCCGCCGACCATCGTCGATACCCTGGCCGACGCCGAACGCGATCTGCTGGAAAGCGCCTTGTCCCAGGCCGAGGGCCACAAGGGCCGCGCCGCCGAAATCCTGGGCATCTCCCGCCACGCCCTCAAGCGCCGTCTGCAACGGCTGGGGCTGGATTGACACAGTGCAGGCGGAGTGAGCCAGCCGTAACACGGATGAACACGAATGGGTGGGATGGGCACGGATGATCGCTCATGTCTTCCGTCATGCCCGTGCTTGACACGGGCATCCACGCGGTGCCGCCCAGGGGATTGTTTTAAAAATCTTTTCTGACAGAGCTGCATGGATCGCCGGGTCAAGCCCGGCGATGACGGAGGGGAGGGAAAACCATCCATCCTCTCCGTGTTACGGCTGGATCGCCCCGCCCACTCGGGCGCTGATTGCAAGGCGCATCACCTTTTAAACCGTCCATCGCTGGATCAAATCCACCCCTGACGCCCATATCGGGGGGGCAGGAGGGTTTGAGCGGAATCCGCTCGGCCCCCCGCGCGCGCATGAGCGGATTCCGCTCCTACTGCCTGAAGGAGTAGGGGTATTTCTGCCCATTCAGATAAGGAAAACCGCCATTCAGCGGATTAAGTGCCCATGTGGCACGCCCCTTGCCATTCCTTCAGCAACCAAATCCGCCGCCACCTCGGCAAGGGGCAGCAATCGCGGCGGAGCGATGGGAGAGAAGCGATGGGCTTCAACAGGATCACCCGGGCCGGGTTCACCGGCCGCGCCTTCGTGTCCGCGCTGGCGGCAGGCACCGTGCTGGTGTCGGCCACGGCGGCGTCGGCGCGCGTCGAGCTGGGGGCCAGCGCCGAGCGGGCGCAGTTGACCATCGGCTGCATGTTCCCCATGACCGGGCGCAGCGGCATCTATGGCCGCGACAGCGTCGGCGGCATGCGGGTGGCGCTGGCCGAGCTGGAAAAGCGCGGCAATGCCCCGGCCCTGCGCATCCTGGTGGAAGACGACCGCTCCAAGGCGTCCTATGCGGTGCGCATCGCCGACGGCTTCATCCGCCACGACGGCGCGCGGGTGCTGTGCGGCGTGGTCAGTTCGGGCGTGGCCCAGGCGGTCAGCGCCCTGGCCCAGCGACGCAAGGTGGTGTTCGTCGGCACCGACCATGCCTCGTCGCGCATGACGGTCGAGGGCTTCCACCGCTATTACTTCCGCGTCTCCAACGACACCCATACCTCCATGGCGGCGGGCGCCCGCTATCTGGCCGAGCTTCAGAAAAAGGAAGGCTGGACCCGGCTGGCCTTTGTCGGCGCCGATTACGATTACGGCCATGTCTCGTGGCAGGATCTGGAAAGCAGCCTGGCCCAGCTTGGCGTGCGCTATCAGTTGGTCGCCCAGGTGTGGCCCAAGCTGTACGAGCCCGATTACTCGGTGCACATCGCGGCGTTGCGCAAGGCCAAGCCCGATATCGTGGTGGCGGCGCTGTGGGGCGGCGATTTCATCGGCTTTCTGCGCCAATCCATGTCGGCGGGCCTGACGCGCGAGGCCAAGCTGGCCAATTTCGACACCGGCGGCAATTACGACACCCTGACCGCGCTGGACGGGCAGGCGCCCAAGGGGCTGATCCTGTCGGCCCGCCATCACAACAACTGGCCCGACACCGCGCGTAACCGGGATTTCGTCGAAAGCTTCCACGCCATCGAGGGCCGCTATCCGACCTATGCCGCCGAGGGCGCCTATACCGGCATCCTGGCGGTGGCCGCCGCCCTGCGCGCCGCCGGGCCGCAGGCCGACACCGAGGCGCTGGTGGACGCGCTGGAGCACCTGCGGCTGGAACTGCCCGAGGACCCGGACGGCTTCGTCTCGTACATGGACCCGGGCACCCACCAATTGGTGCAGATGCAGGCCATCGGCGAACCGGTGCCCGATACCCGTTTTCCCCCCGCCAAGGTCAGCCTTGGCCATTGGACCGTCTATCCGGCCGAGGCGTTGCAGCCTTCGCCCGATCTGGTGCGGCGCCGCCGGGCGGCGGCGGCCGTGCCCCCCATGCTGGCTGAACCAGCCTATGATCCATAAGTAATGGGAGTAACCGCCTTGAAGAAACTCACCGCGACCCTGGTTTCCGCCCTGGCGCTGACCGCCGCCAGCACCGGCGCCTTCGCCGCCGAAAACGGCAAGTTCCGCCTGGGCATCGTCACCTTCCTGTCGGGCGGCGCCGCCGGTCCGTTCGGCGTTCCCTCGGTCAACGGCGCCAAGGTGCTGGTTGACGCCCTGAACGAAGGCAAGGTCCCGGCCCCCTATGGCCTCAAGGGCATCAACGGTCTGGAAATCGAGACCGTGGTGATCGACGAGAACGGCGGAACCACCAAGCAGGTGGAAGAGTTCCGCAATCTGGTCGAGCGCCAGAAGGTGGACGCGGTGATCGGCTACATCTCGTCCGGCGATTGCCTGGCGGTGTCGCCGGTGGCCGAGGAACTGGGCGTGCCGACGGTGTTCTTCGATTGCGGCACCTCGCGCCTGTTCGAAGAGAACAAGAACCCCAAATACGTCTTCCGCACCGGCCCCGACGCGGTCATCGACAACATCGCCGCCGCGCGCTACCTGATCGACACCGGCCGCAAGGTGGACAGCATCGCGGGCGTCAACCAGAACTATTCCTGGGGCCAGGATTCCTGGGCCGACTTCAAGGCCACCATGCTGGCGCTGAAGCCCGGCACCAAGGTCGCCGCCGAGCAATTCCCCAAGCTGTTCCAGGGCCAGTACGGCGCCGAAATCTCGGCCCTGTCGGTGGCCAAGCCCGACGTGGTGCATTCGTCCTTCTGGGGTGGCGACATGGAAGCCCTGGTGTTGCAGGGTTCGGCCCGTGGCCTGTTCGACGGCCGCACCGGCATCCTGACCACCGGCGAATCCGGTCTTGACCGCTTCAAGGGCCAGGCCCCCAACGGCCTGATCGTCGGCGCCCGCGGCCCGTTCGGCGCGTTGCAGCCCAAGACCCCGCTGTCGGAATGGTTCACCAAGGCTTACAACGCCAAGACCGAACTGACCCCGACCTATCCCACCAGCAAGATGGCCCAGGCCATCCTGGGCCTGAAGGCCGCCGCCGAGAAGGGCGCGGGCAAGCCGGGCGTGATGCCGACCAAGGACCAGATCCTGGCGGGCTTCAAGGGCCTGACCTTCGAATCCGTGGCGGGCACCGTGCGCATGAGCCGCGCGGGCGGC
Source organism: Pseudomonadota bacterium (assembly GCA_023458315.1). Classification (GTDB taxonomy): domain Bacteria; phylum Pseudomonadota; class Alphaproteobacteria; order Rhodospirillales; family Magnetospirillaceae; genus Magnetospirillum. The sequence goes on along the minus strand of JAEXAH010000148.1, from coordinate 11,162 downwards.
CACCAGGCCCTTCAGGACATCACCTACGGCGAATACCAGTTCGACAAGAAGTCGGGCAAGGCGTCGCTGGCCAACCTCAAGACCTATTCCGGCGAATGCGTGATGCCGCCGGACAACATGGTCGCCCAGGAATGGATCAAGGCCGGTTTCCCCGGCGCCAAGTGCAACTAAGGGCCTGACATCGACCTTCTTCCTGCGTCATGCCCGGACTTGATCCGGGCATCCACCGGCCCCGCATGGGGTGACGTGGATCGCCGGGTCAAGCCCGGCGATGACGGGGAAGGGGGCGCCCCATCCTGAGCACCTCGGAGCATCGGTATGACTACCCTCATCGCCATCCTGATCGATGGCCTGACGTATTCGTCATGGCTGTTTCTGGTCGCGGCCGGACTGACCATCATCTACGGCGTCATGCGCATCCTGAACATGGCGCATGGCAGCTTCTACGCCATCGGCGCCTATTGCGGCGCGTCCCTGGTGGGCTGGTACTTCACCGGCGCCGAGGGCAGCCCGTACTGGTCCTATCTGCTGCTGGTCCTGGCGGCGGTGGCCTCGGGCCTGCTGGTCGGGCTGGTGATCGAACAGGGCCTGCTGCGTTTTTTGTACCGTCAGAACGAGATTCTGATGGTGATCGTCACCTACGCCCTGCTGCTGATCCTGGAAGACGTCACCAAGCTGGTGTTCGGCGTCGATCCCTATTTCACCTATCAGCCCTATTCGCTGCTGGGCCGCACCGAGTTGGGCGGGCTGGCGTTCTCCAATTACGACCTGATGCTCGTGGCGGTGTCGGTGGTGGTGGGCGCCGTGGCCTGGGCGGTGCTGAACCGCACCCACAAGGGCAAGCTGCTGCGCGCCGTGATCCACGACCGTGAAATCAGCGTCGCCATGGGCGTCAACGTGCGCGCCATGTTCGCCGCCACCTTCGTGGTCGGCTCGGTGCTGGGTGCGCTGGCCGGTGCGCTGACCGCGCCCGCCATCTCGGTTTCCCCCGGCATCGGCGTCGAGGTCATCGTGCTGGCCTTCGCCGTGGTGGTGGTCGGCGGCCTGGGCAGCATCGAAGGCGCCATCGTCGGCTCGCTGCTGGTCGGCCTGTCCCGTGCGGCGGCCGTGCATCTGGCCCCGGAAATCGAATTGTTCGTCATCTACGGCGTCATGTCGCTCGTGCTGGCCGTGCGGCCGCAGGGCCTGTTCGGCCGCACCCTGGCGAGGAAAATCTGATGAAGATCGACAAGACCCAAGGGGCGTTGCTGGCCGTCACCGTGGCTTTGGCCGCCGCCGGCTTCGTCGCCCCCTATTGGCTGACCTTCCTGCTGATGCTGGCCCTGGCCAAGGGCCTGGTGGTGCAGGGCGTGGTCATTCAGATGCGTTCCGGCCTGGTGTCCTTTGGCCAGGGCCTGTTCTTCTGCATCGGCGGCTATGGCGTCGGCATCGCCAGCAACCTGATGGGCGTCACCGACGCCTTCGTCCAGTTGGGCATGGCGGTGGTGGTGTCGCTGGCGGTGGCCGCCGTGCTGGGCCTGCTGATGACCCGTTACCGCGACATCTTTTTCGCCATGCTGTCGCTGGCGCTGTCCATGATCCTGTTCGGCGTGCTGGTGAAGAATCAGGCGCTGGGCTCGACCGACGGCTTCAACGTGGCGGCGCAGACCTATCTGGGCTGGGCGCCCGGCCCGCAGCAGCAAAAGCTGGTCAGCTATCTGCTGACCGTGGTCATCGCCGGTATCGCCGCGCAGTTGATCTATCTCTACATGCATTCCGGCGTCGGCCAGATTTCCGAGGCGATCCGCGAGAACGAGATCCGCGTCGAATATCTGGGCCTGTCGCCGCGCTGGCTGATCTACGGCAATTATCTGGTTGCCGCCGCCATCTCGGCGGTGGGTGGCGCGCTGACCGCCTTCGCCACCGGTCACGTCGATCCGGAAATGGCGTTCTGGACCACCTCGGGCGAGTTCGTGTTCATCGCGCTGCTGGGCGGCATCACCCATGTTGCCGCGCCGTTCATCGCCGCCGTGCTGTTCGCGGTGGTGCGCACCTACGCGCTCGAATTCACCCCGCACACCTGGCAGCTGATTCTGGGCGTGGTTCTGCTGGCCATCATCATCTTCCTGCCCAAGGGGCTGTGGAGCCTGATCCAGCGCGACAAGAGGGCCAAGGCATGAGCATCATCCTGGAAACCAAGGGCCTGAACCGCAGCTTCGGCGCGGTGATCGCGGCCAAGGACATCAACGTCCAGATCACCCTGGGCGAAGTGGTCGGCGTCATCGGCTCGAACGGCGCGGGCAAGACCACGTTCATCAACATGGTGACGGGCTATCTGCCGCCCAGTTCCGGCGAGATCCTGTTCGAGCATCAATCCATCCTGGGCAAGGCGCCGCGCCAGATCACCCGCATGGGCATGGCCCGTTCGTTCCAGGTGGCGCAATTGTTCCCGGAATTGTCGGTGCTGGACAATCTGATCGCCGCCCTGGTGGCGGCGGAAGGTCCGCGTCCGTCGTTCCTGCAACCGACCCGCACGCCGACCCGCATCGCCAAGGCCGAGGACATCCTGGAGGAATTCGGCATTCCCCACCTGCGCGACGCGCTGGTCAGCGCCGTGCCCCAGGGGGCGCGCAAGCTGATCGACATCGCCATGGCGCTGATCGGCAACCCGCGCATGCTGTTGCTGGACGAGCCCACCTCGGGCGTGTCGGTGGAAGAAAAGTTCGGCCTGATGGACACCGTCATGGCCGCCGTCCGCCACCACGGCGTCACCGTGCTGTTTGTCGAACACGACATGGAAATCGTCGAACGCTACGTCTCGCGCATTCTGGCCTTCTATTCCGGCGAGATCATCGCCGACGGCCCGCCCTCGGCGGTGATGGCCGATCAGAAGGTGCGCGAACTGGTCATCGGACATCACGCGCCCCAGGGCGGCGTGCGCAAGAGGAGCGCCGGGCAATGACCCTTTCCATCACCGGCCTGGACGTTTCCATCCAGACCATCCCCATCCTGCGCGGCGTCGACTTCCAGGTGCCCGAGGGCGCCATGGTCGGCCTGATCGGCCGCAACGGCGCGGGCAAGACCACCCTGATGCGGTCCATCATGGGGCTGATCGCCCCCGATGCCGGGTCCATCACCATCGACGGCCAGGACATGACCCGCGCGCCGGGCCACCGCCGCGCCGCCATGGGCGTCAGCTATCTGCCCGAGGACCGGCGCCTGGTGCCCGAGCTTCTGGTGGAAGAGAACATCCTGATGCCCGCCTGGGCCAACAACATCAAGGATTCGGCCAAGCGGCTGGAATGGATCTACGGCCTGATGCCCGAGGTCCGCGAGTTCCGCAACCGCCGCGCCATGCAATTGTCGGGCGGCCAGCAAAAGCTGGTGGCCCTGGCCCGCGCCCTGATGCCGGGCCGCAAGCTGCTGCTGCTGGACGAGCCGTTCGAGGGCGTGGCCCCGGTACTGTCGCGCCGCCTGACCGAAGTCATCGGTTCGCTGCGCAGCCAGGGCCTGTCCGTGGTGCTGTCCGAATCCGACGATACCCATTCCGCCGATCTGGTCGACCGCGTCTACCGCATTGAACGCGGCGTCGTCACCGCTGGCTGAGGAGAGACAGAAGAATGACCGATTTCGTCTTCGAGACCACTCCGCGCATCATCTGCCAGACCGGCGGCGCCGCCCGTCTGGGTGAACTGGCCCAGGGATTGGGCGCCAGGCATCTGTTCATCGTCACCGACCAGGGTCTGGTCAAGGCCGGGCTGCTGGCCCCGGTGGTCGCCGCCATGGAAGCGGCGGGGGTCAAGGCCACTCTGTTCTCGGACGTGTTGGCCGACCCGCCGGAAGAGTCCGTTCTGGCCGCCGTTGCCGCCGCCAAGGCCGCCGGAATTGACGGCGTCATCGGCTTCGGCGGCGGCTCGTCCCTGGACACCGCCAAGCTGGTCGCCCTGCTGGCCGGGGCGCCGCAGGATTTGCCCGCCATCTACGGCATCGGTCTGGCGAAGGGTCCGCGCCTGCCGCTGATCCAGGTGCCGACCACCGCCGGAACCGGCTCGGAAGTCACCCCCATCGCCATCGTCACCACCCCCAGCCATGAAAAGAAGGGCGTGGTGTCGCCGCTGCTGTACCCGGACATCGCGCTGCTGGACGGCGAGCTGACCCTGGGCCTGCCGCCCGCCGTCACCGCCATGACCGGCATCGACGCCATGGTGCACGCCATCGAGGCGTTCACCAGCCGCCACAAGAAGAACCCGGTGTCGGATTCCCTGGCCCTCAAGGCCCTGGAATTGCTGTACGGCAACATCCGCACCGCCGTCACCGACGGCAAGAACGTGGCGGCCCGCGCCGCCATGCTTCAGGGTTCGCTGCTGGCGGGCATGGCCTTCGCCAACGCCCCGGTCGGCGCGGTGCATGCCCTGGCCTATCCGCTGGGCGGCCATTTCCACGCCCCGCACGGCCTGTCCAACTCGCTGGTTCTGGTGCCGGTGCTGAAGTTCAACCGCCCCATCGCCGACAAGCACTATGCCCAATTGGCCGAGGCCATGCTGGGCGCCCGCTTCGACAGCCCGGCGGCCGGGGCCGACGCCTTCGTCGCCGCCATCGAAAAGCTGGTGGCGGAAATGCCCTATGCCCAGACTCTGCGCGCCATCGGCGTCACCGAGGGCGACCTGCCCAAGCTGGCCGCCGATGCCATGAACGTGCAGCGCCTGTTGGTCAACAACCCGCGCGACGTCGCCCATGACGACGCCCTGGCCATGTACCGCGAGGCGTTCTGATGCCCGACAAGACCGAGACGCGTGCGGCCTATGCGGCGTTCCAGACCATCACCACGCGATGGATGGACAACGACGTCTACGGCCACGTCAACAACGTCCAGTATTATTCCTTCTTCGACACGGCGGTGAACCGCTGGCTGATCGAACAGGGTGTGCTGGACATCCATCAGGGCGAGGTCATCGGGCTGGTGGTGGAAACCTCGTGCAGCTATTTCCAGCCCATCGCCTTCCCCGAGACGGTGCATGCGGGCATCCGCGTCGCCAAATTGGGCAACAGCAGCGTGCGCTACGAGGTCGGCCTGTTCCGCGACGACGATCAGATCGTCTCGGCCGCCGGTCATTTCATCCATGTCTACGTGGACCGCGCCACCAGCCGTCCGGTGCCCCTGCCGGACCCGCTGCGCGCCGCTCTGACGAAATTGGTGAGGGAGTAACCATGTCCATCACGTTGAACGATTCCACCCTGCTGCGCGGCCAGTCCTATATCGGCGGCGATTGGGTGGGGGCCGAGGACGGTGCGCTGTTCGCCGTCACCAATCCCGCCACCGGCGAAGTGATCGCCAAGGTGGCCGATGTGGGTGTCGCCGAAACCAAGCGCGCCATCGCCGCCGCCGATGCCGCCTTCGGCCCGTGGAAGGCCAAGACCGGCAAGGAACGCGCCGCGATCCTGCGCAAGTGGTTCGAGCTGATCATGGCGGCGCAGGACGATCTGGCCCGCCTGATGACCCTGGAACAGGGCAAGCCGCTGGCCGAGGCCAAGGGCGAGGTGGTGTACGGCGCCAATTTCGTCGAATGGTTCGCCGAGGAAGCCAAGCGCATCTATGGCGACACCATTCCCAGCCACGGCGCCGACAAGCGCATCGTGGTGATCAAGCAGCCCATCGGCGTGGTCGCCGCCATCACGCCGTGGAACTTCCCCATCGCCATGATCACCCGCAAGGTCGCCCCGGCCCTGGCCGTCGGCTGCCCGGTGGTGGTCAAGCCGTCTGAGGACACGCCGCTGTCGGCGCTGGCTTTGGCGGTGCTGGCGGAACGGGCGGGCCTGCCCGCCGGTGTGTTCAACGTCGTCACCTCGACCAAGGCGCCCGAGGTTGGTCTGGAACTGACCACCAGCGACATCGTGCGCAAGGTGTCGTTCACCGGCTCGACCGAAGTGGGCAAGATCCTGATGCGCCAGTCGGCCTCGACGGTGAAGAAGGTCAGCCTGGAACTGGGCGGCAACGCGCCGTTCATCGTGTTCGACGATGCCGATCTGGACGCGGCGGTGGTCGGCGCCCTGGCCAGTAAGTACCGCAATGCCGGTCAGACCTGTGTCTGCGCCAACCGCCTGCTGGTGCAGGACGGCGTCTATGATGCCTTCGTCGCCAAGCTGAAGGCGGCTGTCGAGAACTTCAAGGTCGGCAACGGCCTGGAAGCGGGCGTCACCCAGGGTCCGCTGATCAATGGCGACGCCATCGACAAGGTGGAAAGCCTGGTGGCCGACGCGGTGGGCAAGGGTGCCACGGTGGTTCTGGGCGGTGCCCGCCACGATCTGGGCGGCACCTTCTATCAGCCGACCATCCTGACCGACGTCACCCCGGCCATGAAGGTCGCCAAGGAAGAAATCTTCGGCCCGGTCGCCCCCATCTTCCGCTTCCAGACCGAGGCCGACGCCGTCCGCATGGCCAACGACACCGATTTCGGTCTGGCGGCCTATTTCTACGCGCGTGACGTCGCCCGCGTGTGGCGGGTGGCCGAGGCGCTGGAATACGGCATGGTCGGCATCAACGAAGGCCTGATCTCGACCGAGGTCGCGCCGTTCGGCGGCGTCAAGCAATCGGGCCTGGGCCGCGAGGGCAGCAAGTACGGCACCGACGATTTCCTCGAGGTCAAGTACATGTGCCTGGGCGGCATCGCCTGATCCCAAATGAGCAACCCGCTCCTTCCCCGGCTGGCCGGGGTGGGGGCGGGGGTTCAACCGATTCCGCCTGCCAGAACAACGGTTTCCAGCCGCTGGGTGGTGGCGTGCCATTTGTCGCCGAAGCCCAGCGCCAGCGCCGCCGCTACCAGTGTCACCAACGCTTCGGGCGAGAATGCTCCGACGGCCAGGGCGTCGCGGTAGTCGGCAAGGCGGTCGACGCGGCCCGACGCGGCGGCCGCCAGCAGGGCCGCCTGTTGCGCGGCGATTTCCGGCCAGCAGGTGGGCGGGATCACCCCCCAACTGATCTGATCGTGCAGATGGATCAGCGCGGCGGTGGCGGCGACGCTGGGCGGGTCGCGGTCCAGGGCGTGCAGGTTGGCGCGGGCCAGGTCCGCCAGATCCGCGTCGGGCAGCAGGGCGGCGATGCGCTCCGACAGGGCCGCCACCCCGGCGCCGAAGCGTTCCAGCAATTGCCCGCACGAACATTGCCGGTTGGGCGTCAGGCCGTTCTGCCAGACCAGGGTGTCGCGGATGGCGCGGGCGACGGCGCGGCCGATCAGTTCGCCCAGCTTGCCGTGATGCCCGGCTGAACTCAGCGGTGCCGCGCCCTCGGCGGGGGCCATGACCGCAAGCTGGTCGGTGCCGGTGCCGGTGGCGAGGGCGGGCGATTGCCGCGAGGGGATGGACAATTCCTGAAGCACGGCGGCTTTCGCCTCGGTGGCGGTCATCACCGCGCGCACCATGGCGCCGTCGGTCAGCGGCGTGTTGATCGCCAGCATGACGTTGATGGTGCCGTGCTGCTCGGGGCCGATATCGCCGATGCGGTGAAAGACGCCGTCATATTCGTGATAAGACGCCGGGTCCCCGGCGCGGGCGGCGTTGCCCTCGACGCCGCCGGTGGCTACCGCCACCACCGCAAGCTCGCGGTAGTTTTCCTCGGCGATACACAGATTGTGCATGTTGGCGGCGGTGCCCAACCCCGCCGCCGGCTTGCCGGGCAAACCGTGATCGGCCAGCAGGACGGCGTGATAACGGGCGGGCTGGCGATGGGCGGCCATCAGATGGGCCATCTGGTGCCCGCCCGGTTCGCAGCATTGGTGATTGAACACCATGTCCAGGTGGTCGGCCAGACCGCCATTGTCCGGGCAGGTCGAGATCACCTTGAACGGGCGCAGGAAGCGGGCGCAGACGAATTTGTCGCCGCGATGCAGTTCGATGGCGTCGAAGAACGTGCGCAACAACATGCCTAGCCCTCCTGCCGCACCGGCGACCACGGCTGGAAGAACGGCACGCCCTGGTGCCGCCCCCGTGCCACCTCGATGCCGAAGATGTCGGCCAGACAGGCATCGCTCAGCACGTCGGCGGGGGCGCCCTGGGCCGCAAGGCGTCCCCGTGCCAGCACGGCGACACGGTCGCAGAAGCGCAGGGCCGACGGCAGATCGTGCAGCACCAGCACCACGCTGTCGCCCAATTCGACCCGGCGGCGCAGCACCTGCATCAGCGACAATTGATGGCCGACGTCCAGATGGGCGGCGGGCTCGTCGGCCATCAGCAGCGGCGCCCCCACCGCCAGGGCGCGGGCCAGCAGCACGCGTGCCCGCTCGCCGCCCGACAGGTGGTTCATGGGGCGGTCGGCCAGAATTTCCACGTCGGCTTCGGCCATGGCCCGGGCGATTGCGTCGCGGTCGGCGGGCGTCAGGCGCGGCGTGCCGCCGTGATGGGGCATGCGGCCCAGCGCCACCACGTCGCGCGCCGCCATGGGCCAGTGGATGTCGGCGCCCTGGGGCAGATAGGCCAGCCGCCGGGCGCGTTCCTTGGGCGCCAGGCCGCGCACCGGATGCCCCCCCAGGAAGCCGCCCTGGGCCGGGATCAATCCGGCCAGGGCGCGCAGCAGGGTGCTTTTTCCGGCGCCGTTGGGGCCGATCAACCCCAGCATTTCCCCCTTGCCGACGGATAGCGAGATATCGGACAGCACGGCGCGGCCGTCCAGAATCACCGACAGGGCGCGGGCTTCCAGCATGGTCATGAATGGCTCTTCCGGATCTTGAGCAGCAGCGACAGGAAAAACGGCCCGCCGACGATGGAGGTCAGCACGCCCAGCATGATTTCCGAGGTGGAGGGGATCAGCCGCACCGCCACATCGGCGGCGGTGACGAGCAGGGCGCCGCCGATGGCGCTGGGCAGCAGCAGGGCCGAGGGCCGGTTGCGCACCAGGGGGCGCAGCACATGCGGCACCACCAGCCCGACGAAGCCGATGGACCCGGCGATGGCGACCGAGGCGCCGACCGCCAGGGCGCAGCCCAGGATGACGGTCAGGTTCAGCCGGGCCATGCTGAAGCCCAGGCTGGCGGCCGCCTCGTCGCCCAGGGTCAGGGCGTCCAGCGCCGGGCCGCAGCGCAACAGCACCAGGGCGCCGACCAGCACGAACGGCGCCGCAAGCTGCACATCCTGGAAGCTGCGGTCCTTGAGCGAGCCCATCAGCCACAGAACGATCTCGTTCAGGGCGAAGGGGTTGGACGACAGGTTCATGGCCAGCGAGGTCAAGGAAATGGCCAGCGAGGAAATCACCACCCCGGCCAGGATGATGGTCAGGGTGCCGCCATTGGTGCCGGTGATGGTCAGCAGCAGCAGCGTGCCCAGCCCGGCCATGACGATGGCCGACAGCGGCAGCGCCCAGGACAAGGCGGCGGCCCAGCCGAAGTAAAAGGCGACGACCCCGCCCAGCCCGGCGCAGGCCGAGGTGCCGATCAGGCCCGGCTCGGCCAACGGGTTGCGCAGCAAGCCCTGCAACGATGCCCCGGCCAGTCCCAGGGCGGCGCCGACGATCAGGCCCAGCACCGCGCGCGGCAGGCGCACTTCCTGGACCACCAGCACCACGCGCGGGTCGCCCTGGCCCAGCAATCCCGCCAGCACCTGGGCGGGGGGCAGGCTGACCGAACCGACCAGCAACGACGACAGCGCCAGGACGGCCAGGGCGCCCAGCAACAGCAGATACCAACGGGGATTCATGGGTGTTCTCCGCCCCGGCGGCTGGCGTGCAGGAATTCCACGCCGTCCACCAGGGTCCAATTGCCGCAGGCGGTCTTGTATCCGGGGATGGTGACGATCTTGATTTCGCCCGCGACCTTGCGGAACACCGGGTTTTGCGTGAAGCGAGCCGACAACCGGTTGGTGTTCATGGCGAAATTGGCCAGCAGGATGGCCTGGGGGCGATGCAGCACCAGGGTTTCCAGATCGACCCTGGCCCAGCCGGTCATGCCCAGCCTGGTGGCAAGGCTCTGGTATCCGGCGGCCTTCAGTTCCTCGTCCACATAGGTTCCGGCGGCGGCGCTGCCATAGCCGGAATTGTAATAGGCGCCGGTCAGCCGCTGTTCGGCGGGGGTGGCGGGAATGGCGGCCAGCCGTCGCCTTGCGTCGTTGCCGATGGCCCTTGCCGTGTCCTCGCTTTTCAGCTTGCGGCCGACGATGTCCAATTCCTCCCAGATGGCGGCGAAGGTGTTGCGCGACGGAATGCGCATGACCTCGACGCCCAGGCGCTGCAACGACGACAATGTCTTGCTGTCGCCCATCTCGGACCCCACCACCAGATCGGCGCGGGCCATGATGTAGCTTTCGGCATCGTTCTTGAGGGTCGGCACGGCGGCGGCGCGGTCGGCCAGGGCCGAAATGATGGGGTCATGGCCCAGGGCGGAAACGCCGATGATGTTCTCGGGTGGCAGCAGGGCCAGCGGATATTGGTCGGCGCACACCATGGTCGAGGCCACGCGGGGCAGGGCCGGGTCGGCCAAGGCGGGGAATGCCAACAGCAGCAATCCGGCCATCAGGAATTTTGTCGGGCTCAACGGGCGGGCCTCAGGTCAGCTTGAAGACGATGGGGACCAGCACCCGCCCGGCCACCGGCACGCCATCGGCCAAGGCGGGGCGCAGACGCCACTGCCGCAGGGCGGTGATGGCCGCCTGATCCAAGGCGTCGCTGCCGCTGCTGTGCACCAGTTCGATGCCGGTGGGCAGGCCATCCGCGTCCACCTCCAGCCGCAGCACCACCCGGCCCTCGATGCCGCGCCGCCGGGCGCTCCACGGGTAATCCGGCGCCGGAGTGGTGGCGGCGCCCAGGGAATAGCCGGGGGGCGCGGCCATGGCGGGTCCGCCGCCGCCGCTGTCCGGTGCCGGGGCGGATGCGGTGCCAGTGTCTGCTGTGGTTTCCACAGCCGCCGGTTCCGCGTTCTGCGCTGCCGGGGTGGGTGCGGGTTTGGCCGCCGGGGCCGGGCGGGGCTTGGCCGGTCGTGCTGCTGGAACGGGGACCGGAACCGCCGCCGCCACCGGCGCGGTGACGGCGGGCGGCTCGGGGCTGATCAGGATCAAATCCAGGGTCCGGGGCGGTTCCGGCGCCGCCACCGGCCGCGGGTGCGGCATCAGCAGCGGCACCGCCACCGCCACATGCAGCGCCACCGAAACGGCCAGGGCGGCAAAGCCCTGGCCGTCGGCCGCATGCGACAAGGGGACGCGCGGGT
>JAEXAH010000147.1 GCA_023458315.1 Pseudomonadota bacterium | reverse complement strand
TGGGGAAACGGGAAAGATCGGCGCAGGCCGTGGCGTCCACCTCGCCGCCAACGACATCGGCGAAACCCATGGCGACCGCTTCGTCAGGGGTCATCCACGTCTCGGCCGTCATGAGGGCGGCGAGTTCGTCTTCGGGCAGGCCGGTCTTGGCCTTGTAGGCGGCGATGGCGGCCGCCTTCATCCGGTCCAGAACGTCGGCCGACTTGCGCAATTCCTCGGCCCGCGTCGGGCCATCCAGCCAGGCGCCGGGGTCGTGGATCATCAGCAGCGAACCGGACTGCATAACCACGGTGGACCCGGCCATGGCAACGACGCTGCCCATGCTGGCGGCGACACCCTCGACCGAGACGGTTTTCGTGGCGGGGTGGGACTTGAGGGCCGCGTACATGGCCATGCCTTCCGTGACGGAACCGCCGGGGCTGTTGATGCGGATCGTCAGGCGGGACACATCGCCCAGGGCCTTGAGGTCCTCGGCGAATTGCAGGGCGGTGACAACTTGGCCGATCACGCCGAAGATCATGATCTCGGCAGAACCGGGCGCCGGGGTGGCGCGCATCGAGTATTGGGCTTTCATCGGGCCTCCGGTGTTGATTGCTCGCAGCATGCAGGACCGGCATTCGGGGCGCATGGCCGGGAACAATGTTCGGTGCCAACTTTTTTCGCGGTACCGGCCAGGGCTTTTCGGATCGTGTCGAGGGCTGCTCGGCAATCAAGGTTCAGGCGCTCCACCTCGGACGCCACGAAGCGGGCAACATCGGCGGTGGAATGATCGGGGTGGCGCAGGCGGTATGGCCCGGCGATCTCCAGCCAGCGCCGCAGCTTCTTGTCGGACTGTGCACGCCGAGCCTCCCCGGAACACAGCCCCGCTTTCCGACGCTCCGCAAGGTGGGCCGCGCGGGTCACCATTGCCCCGATTTCCCACATCAATGCCTTCGCGGCATCGATGTCACCCCGCCGAATGGCCGCCTCCAACTCCAACTCGGCGCGGGTGATGGCGGTCGGATCGCTGCCACGATCAGGTGAGGTGGAGAGTGAAGGGGAGGCCATGGCAAAACTCCTTCCCATGGGCCGCCGCCTATAGCGGCCCATATAGGGGGTATAGGGGGGACGGAAGGAACGACTTGGAAATCAATGAAATCAATGCGTTATAGAGCTTGGAACAGGCTTGGAAGTTCCGCTTGGAAATCAATGAAATCAATTGGTTATGAGTTGCTTGGAAGAGCTTGGAAGAAGGCGGGGAACGCCAGCATGGAAGCGAAAAGGCGGCTCAGAACAGCCGCCCTTTCCCGGCCTCGATCTCGGGGCGAAGGACCAGGTAGGCCCGCCGTTTGGATGGCGGGCCTTCCTCGGTCAAGCACAGCTCCCCTTCCTCCAGAAGCACATGCATTGCCGCCTCTAACTCTTTGCGTTTCCAGCCTTTCGCGCGACTGAGGGTTAGCGCCTCCCTGACAGCATAGTTAGGCGCAACAGGGGTCAGCCCGACCTTGCGACCTTGCTGCGCCAGATCGGCCATGCAGGCCATAAACACACTCCGGGCCACCTCATCGCGAGTGCGCCGTTCGATGGCATCCACGAAGCCGCCAGCACCACCGGCAACGTCGGGCACGAAGCGCCCATCCTGCCAACGGCAACGGATTTCCTCGTTTCCTGGCCCTCGGTTGGCCTTTTTGGTGCGGATGATGCGGACGCCCGTGTCTTGACCGTCCTCGGTCAGCTCGCGTTGCATGTACAAGCGCCCTCGGCAAGCATTGTGGAATGCCAGTGCTCCGGCACCACCTTCGCCGCTTGCACGCCCGCTCTGGCTTGGATGAGTCAAAATCAAGACGGCACAATCGGCATCTCGGGCAAGACCATTCACGGTATTCATGAAAAATTGAGCGACAGACCAATCGTTTTGGTTGCCGCTCATGAAGTTGTACAGACTGTCGAGGATGAGTAATTTTATCTCGCCATCGACAATCCAATTTTCAACGTTTCCTACGAAATCAGTCGCTTCTGGAACACCATACTGCCCTTGCTTCGTCAGAAATGATTCAACACCGACGCGGTCCCAGAGATCGATGTCTTGCAATGGGGCTGGGGAAATGTCCTCGGCGCTGACGATGCCAGAGAGGCGGACATGCATTTCGTCGGTATCGTCTTCGCAGGAGATCAGGCCGACCCGTCCGGGTTCTGCGATCTCGTACCCCAGCCACTTGCCGCCGGAGGCGACCGCCAGCGCGAGTTGGAGGGCCAACAATGACTTTCCATCGCCACCGTGGGCACTGAACAGGGTCGTGGCACGCATGGGGATGAGATCCCTGATCAGCCAGCGCCGCGCAGGGGGAGGGCGCGAAAGCAAAGTGGCTGCGCTGATCACGCCCGCTCGCGATGCACGTCGGCACCCTTCAACGGTTGGTCGCTCGCGGGGACGGTGGGTTGCTTGCCGAAGCGGGACGAAGTCATCGCTCATGCTGCCCGCCCCCGGTTGACCAGGACCTCAGGGCGGTGCCCAGGCGGCGGCTTAAGGGCAGCATCAAGGCGGCGGCCGAGATCCATGGCGTCAGCATCCACGGCGACGGCGGAGAGGTGCCCGAGCTGTGACCGGCACCTGCGCCAGTCGATCACCACCACGCCGTCGCCGCCAGAGCGGCACCATGTCCCTGGCGTCGTATGGACGCGGACAGGGCCATCCGGGGGTAATGGCTCGACGTGTTGCCAGCCCAGGATATCGGCGTTGCCGAGACGGGTGAAAATTTCACCTGTCCGCGGTAACCACGCCAGCAGGTCGAGAAGGGGGACGCTGCGGTCGTTTGGGGCTTCCCGTACCGGCACGATCAGGGCCATCAGGGCACCGCCAGGGAACGGCTGATATGTGCCCGTCGTCGTGTCGGCAACGATGGGCGATACGCCAACACCGCCAACATTGAGACGATGCCCAACCAACCCGACAAGGTCCCGGTGCCGGGCTTTCGCGGTTGGCGGCAGCGCATCCGCCCGAGCGAGTGCATCAAGCAACTCGATCCGAAGCGCCCGTCGCTCCAGCCCGTAGGATGCCGCCCGAATGGCGGAGGCCGAAGCGGGCCGCAACATCAAGCGGCTCCCTTGAGCGATTGCAGCCAATCCTTGGGATGGGTGAGAATCAGGCGCTTCCCGCCAAACTTCACGGTTTCCAGGTTGGGCAGCAGCTCGTACACCGAGGCTCGGGAAATTCCCGCGGCAGCGGCCCAATCGTTGACGGACCAACCGTAACGTTCCGCAGTGCTGTGACCTTGGTTCTGCATCACTTCTCTCCAGACGCAAAAACCCGCCAGCGGTTGCCGCTGGCGGGTTTTGTTGAGGGCATAAAAAAGCCCGGCTAAAAGCCGGGCGGGGCAAAAGAAAACGCCCGGCAGGTTTCCCTCCGGGCGCTCGTTGTGTCCTGGCACCATGTAAAGGTCCAGCCCGGGTTTTGTCAACCACGTATTGACATGGACTACTAAATCCCGCCGAGGTTGGCGGGATTCCCATGCTCTACGAATGCAGCCCAGTCTTCCATCAAGCGCCTACGTTTCTCGAACAGGTCGCCACGTTGATATGCGGCGACCACCTTATCGGCAATGACATGGGCCAGGGCTGCTTCGGCCACCTCATGCTGGTGGCGGGTTTGTTCTGCCGCCCAAGTGCGAAATGAGCTGCGAAAACCGTGGGGCGTGGCGTCCACTTTCATCCGCCGCAACACCATCGCCATTGCCATATTGGACAGCGGGCGCGTTACCGTTTGGCCCCGGAAAACGTAATCCCCCTGGCGTACAGACTGGCACTTACGCAGCAATGCCAGGGCGGGGGGCGTCAGAGGCACGCGGTGCTCAGCACCGGCTTTCATGCGTTCGGCCGGGATCGTCCAAACTGCCCCTTCGAGGTCGAATTCTTCCCATTTCGCGCCCAAGACTTCACCTGTCCGGGTCGCTGTCAGGACGGCAAGTTCCAGGGCGCGAGCCCCCATGCCGTCCTGGACCTGCAATTTGGGCCAAAAGCCAGGTATCGCAGCAAAGGGCAGGGAGGCGTGGTGGCGAACTTTTGCCACAGCCGCGCGCGGCGGAAGGATGTGGTCGAGGTGCCCCTTCCACCGGGCGGGGTTCTCGCCATCGCGCAGCCCGCGCACCTTCGCATAATCCAGGATCGCCTCAATGCGACCGCGCAGACGGCTAGCGGTTTCGGTCTTTGTGCGCCATAGAGGTTCCAACACCCTCAGCACCAGGGCGGTATCAATGGCGTTGATGGGTAGATCGCCGATTGATGGGTAAGTGTATGCTTCCAGTGTTGAACCCCATTGCGCCGCGTGCTTGCTATTCTTCCAGCCCGCCCGCATGGAGGTGACGTAGCTTTCTGCGACCTGCTTGAGAGTGGTCAGTCTCGCAGCCTCGATCATTTGGGCTGCTGCGGAGGCCCGTTTTGCTTCGATGGGGTCAATGCCGTCCGCGACCTGCTTTCGGGCATCTGCGGCCCGCTCCCGGGCATCTGCAAGGCCCAAGGTACCGGCGGAGCCTAGTCCCATGTCGCGGCGGCGCCCGCCCAGGCTGTATCGATAGATCCACGTCTTCGCGCCGCTCGCGGTAACCTGTAGGTATAGCCCGCCGCCATCGGCAAAAAGGCCTGGCGTTTTGATGGTATCGACCTTACGAGCGGTCAACCCTGCGGCCTGCCTCGGCATTTCCCAATCCTCCCAACATATCAGTGCAGTTCTGATGGGTAGATGATGGGTATGGCCGTGGAACTGATGCCCAGATGATGGGTAATGGGCGGCTACCCACCTTTCTACCCATCATCTCGCACTTGATTGTGGCGGTCAAGGATGGGCGGCGGTGGATGATGTCCGATGAGAAAACCTATGTTTTTCGCCATTTTCATGGACATCCATAGATGACTATAGACAGGGAATTGGCGGAAGGGGTGGGATTCGAACCCACGGTAGGCTTGCACCTACGGCGGTTTTCAAGACCGCTGCCTTAAACCACTCGGCCACCCTTCCGGTGCGCCCGTCAGGCGGCTGGCGGCGGAAGCCAGGTGGTGCCGGGGGCGACGAAGTTCCGCTTGATAGCGGGTTTGCCGAGCGGTTGCAACCACACCGGCGCGGCGACGACGATCTGTTGGGCGGCACGCGGGGCGATGGTGACGGCCCCGATGGCGGCGGCGTCGCCGTTGGCCGGGGATGCCGAGGCCAGGGCGGCGGCCGAGGGCGGGGCCAGGGCTGCCGTCTGCTCGGCCACCGTCTCGATGATGATCTCGACGCGCCGGTCCTCGGCGGTGGCGATCCGCTTCTTGCCCTTGCGCTGCGGCGCGGCTTCGCCAGCCCCCACCACTTCGATACGCTCGGCGCGCAGACCCAGTTTGTTCAGTTGGTCGGCGACGCTCGCCGCCCGCTGTTCGGACAGGCGCTGGTTATAGGCGCGGCGGCCGTTGGCGTCGGCATGGCCGATCACGCGAATGGCGGTGATGCGGTGTCCACGGCTTTCCAGGGCCGCGCCATACAGGATCTGCATGGCGGCGGCCCGGATGTCGGCGCTGTTCTTGTCGAAATGGACCGACACGCTTCGGCTGGTGACGGTCGGGGGCGCGGCAGGCTGAAGCAGGGCGGGCGACGGGGACGGAGACGTCGCGCTCGGCTGCTGCGCCGTCATCCCTTCGGATGCGGCACAGGCGGGCAGGCAGGCCAGCCCGGCCAGAAGCAGCAGAGAGCGGAAGAAACCTTTCACGTCGCACGATCCCACAAAGAATAACCGAGAGAAATTTATTGTTAAAAACGTCTCCTCTGTCCATGGGTTTGTTTTGCCTATCGCCATAGGCAATATTTTCCCTGTCGGAGAGCTTTTATTTTACTTTAACTGCCCCGGTGCAGGGGCTTGTGCGACCGGATGAGGTTCCCCTGTTTAATCATTTAAAAACAATGATATGCGGGAAAATTCTCAAGCATTGAAGTTGATGCTGGAACGTTAGTCCATTGCTTGAGCTTGGCCAGGAGACTGGAAAAGCGGGGGCGTTTGCGGCATCATGACCGGGTCATGGTCAGTCTGCCGCAACAACCCGAATCCGATTTTTCCCGCGCCGTGTTCAAGGTGATCCGCCCGCATATCCCGCGTGAGCGTTGGCCCATGGACACCGTTTTCGCCCGATTCGAAGCGGCGGGCGACGGGCTGTGGTTGAAGGCGGATTTCGATAATTTCCCGCGCAGCTATGCCCAACTGGCGGCGCAATTGGTGCGGGATGCCGGTGTCGATCTGGTGCTGAAGTCACCGGCGGCGGCGGCCGCCGCCGCGGTGGTGCGGGCCAAAAGGTGGCGCGATGCCGGGCTTTACGCCTTTTTGCCGGTGATGTTCGCCATTCCGCTGATGGCGGCGTTGAGCGAGGCGGCCATGCGCTTCGCCCTGCTGTTCTTTTGCGTGGACGTCGTGGCGTTGCTGGTGTTCCAGACGGCGCTGGTGCGCCGCCGTGCCGCCATGGCGGCCGAACGCTTCATCGCCTATATCCCGGCGCCGGGATTGAAGATTCACCTGGGAAACCGCTCGGACAACGGCGGTCCCGGCGACCTGAGCATGATGCCGGAGGTGTGACGGGTCGGCCGCCTTGCGGCGGCCCCCCCCTTCGTCAGACGGCCTGGTCAGACGGCCTGGAACGTGTTGGAAATGGGGTCCAGGCGGAACAATTCTCCCGATTCCAGGTCGAAGAACCAGCCGTGCAGCATCAGGCGGCCCTGTTCGACCCGTTCGCGCACCCAGGGGAAGGTCATCAGATTGGCCAGCGAGATGGCGACGGTTTCCTGTTCGCACATGCGGCGGGCGGCCTCGATGGGCTGGCCGGCCGACAGGGTCAGGGCCAGGGCGCGGTCGCGGGCCGAACGGGCGATATGCATCCAGCCCTGGATGAAGTCGGTGCCGTCGGTGCTGCCGTTGCCTTCGATCAGGGCGCGCACGCCGCCGCAACGGGCGTGGCCCAGGACGACGATGTGCTCGACCTCCAGGCCGCGAATGGCGAATTCCACCGCCGCCGAGGTACCGTGGTGTCCCTGGTCGGGGGCATAGGGCGGCACCAGATTGGCGACGTTGCGCAGCACGAACATCTCGCCCGGCTGGGCGTCGAAGATGATGGCGGGATCGACGCGGGAATCGCAGCAGCCGATCAACAGGACCTTCGGCGTCTGACCGCGCTGGGCCAGGGCCTCGAACAATCGGCGGTGTTCCTCGAAATACAGCCCGCGAAACCGCTTAAAGCCTTCGATGAGCGTATCCATCGTCCCTCCGCTTCAATCAACCGACGCCCGTGTAACATGAATGACGGCGTCCTGTAAAACGCAACCCCCGCGCGGGTGGGGCGCGTGGCGGGTGACACCGTGGGCGCGAACTGGCATAGGGAAAGGCGGAACGGGAAGGGGGAATCGGTGTTCGTCGTCGGCAAGATGGTCGAAATGCTGCTGTCGCCGCTGGATCTGGCGCTGGTGGCGCTGCTGCTGGCGCTGGCCCTGATGTGGCGCGGCCGGGTCCGGGCCGGACGTCGGCTGTTGGCGGCGACCGTGGCCGCCTTGCTGGCGCTGGCGGTGCCGCCGTGGAGCGACTGGCTGTTGCGGCCGCTGGAAAACCGTTTTCCGGAATATCGGGAAAGCCCGGCCCGGGTTGACGGCATCGTCGTCCTGGGCGGCTCGGTCGATCCGGTGCGTTCCCAGGAACGGGGGCGGCCGGTGTTGGGCGGTGCGGCCGAGCGGATCACCGCCCTGGTGGAACTGGCCCGCCGCCACCCCGAGGCCAAGGTGGTGTTTACCGGCGGCTCCGGCGATTTCCGCCGCCAGGATGTCAAGGAAGCCCATTACGCCGCCCAATTGCTGGCCCGCCTGGGCGTGGCCGATGGCCGCGTGCTGTACGAGGACCAGTCGCGCAATACCCGCGAGAACGCGCTGTTCGCCAAGCCCCTGGCCATGCCCGGCGCGGGCGAAAGCTGGCTGCTGGTGACGTCGGCGGCGCACATGCCGCGCGCGGTGGGGGCCTTTCGCGCGGCGGGGTGGTCGGTCGTGCCCTATCCGGTCGATCACCGCACCGGCCTGGGGTCCGCCGGGTGGGGCTTCCGCCTGGGCGCCAATGCCGCGGCCTTGCGCGCCGCGCTGCACGAATGGGCCGGTCTGGCCTATTACCGCCTGCGCGGCTGGAGCGACAGCTTGTATCCCGCGCCGTAAATATATCCCGCATATGGTTGCCCCCATCAGGGCGGATGTGGCAGGGTGCGGCTTTGCTTGCCAGGACGAACAGGGGTTGACCATGACCAAGGCCCGCACCATCGGAACGCTTCTCGCGGCGGGCGCCGCGACGCTGGCTTTGACGTGGGGGGGCGCCGTTCAGGCCCAGGAAAAGGACTTCCCGGCGTTCTTGCAGGAATTGCAGGCCGACGCGGTGGCGCGCGGCATCCGGCCGCAGACCGCCGCCGCCGCCCTGGATGGCGTCCAGCATATCGACCGGGTGATCGAGCTTGACCGCAAGCAACCGGAATTCACCTTCACCCTTCAGGATTACCTGGCCCGGGTGGTCAGCCCGCAGAAGGTGGAGAAGGGGCGGCGCATGCTGGCCGAGAACCGCGCGGTTCTGGCCGAGATCGAAAAGCGTTACGGCGTGCAGCCGAAATACATCGTCGCCCTGTGGGGCATCGAAACCGATTACGGCCGTGTCACCGGCGGCTATCCGGTGGTCGCCTCGCTGGCCACCCTGGCCTATGACGGCCGTCGCTCGACCTATTTCCGCGGCGAGTTGATGAACGCCCTCAAGATCATCGACGAGGGCCACATCACCGCCCCGGCCATGCTGGGATCGTGGGCGGGCGCCATGGGGCAGTGCCAGTTCATGCCGTCGTCCTTCCTGAATTTCGCCGAGGATTGGGACGGCGACGGCCGCCGCGACATCTGGACCACCCGGGCCGACGTGCTGGCCTCGGCCGCCAATTACCTGTCGAAAAGCGGCTGGCGCGGTGACGAAACCTGGGGCCGTCCGGTCAAGCTGCCCGCCAATTTCTCGCCGCGCCTGATCGGCCTGGACCAGAAGCGGGCCGTCACCGAATGGGCCAAGCTGGGCGTCAAGGCCGCCAACGGCAAGCCGCTGCCCAAGACCGACCTGGAAGGCGCGATCATTCGCCCCGATAACGGCAACGGCGCCGCCTTTCTGGTCTATGACAATTTCCGCGTCGTCATGAAGTGGAACCGCTCGACCTCCTTCGCGTTGGCCGCAGGCCATCTTGCGGAGAAGATCGGCGGCAAGTAAGTTATCAAGATATTCGGCGTATGACCCAGGGGGACACCATATGATGCGGAGGTTTCCGCGTGGCGGTCGCGTTGCCGCGCTGTTGCTGACGACGGCGCTGCTGTCGGGCTGCGCCGAGGCCAACCTGTTCGGCCACGTCGCCAAGAAGGCCACGTCCGGCGACGAGGCGCCCGCCGCCACCGGCGCCGCCAGCACCTACAAGGTGGGCAAGCCCTATCAGGTGGGCGGCGTGTGGTACTACCCGCGCGAGGATTTCGATTACGACGAAACCGGCATCGCCTCGTGGTATGGCCCCAATTTCCACGCCAAGATGACCGCCAACGGCGAAACCTTCGACCAGAACGCCGTCACCGCCGCCCACAAAACCCTGCCCATGCCGTCGGTGGTGCGCGTCACCAACCTGGAAAACGGCCGTTCGCTGGTGGTGCGCGTCAACGATCGCGGACCTTTCGTCAACGGTCGTATCATCGACCTGTCGCGCCGTTCGGCCGAGTTGCTGGGCATGGAGGGGCAGGGCACCGCCAAGGTTCGCGTGCAGATCCTGGCCGATGAAAGCCGGGTGCTGGCGGGCAAGGCCAAACCGTCGGGCGGCCCCAACGAGGCGCCGCAGGTGGCCGCCGCGCCGCGCGAAAGCGTCACCGCCGAAACCCTGCCGCCGCCCGGCAGCCGCGAACAGGCGCGGCCGGTGCAGACCGCCAGGGCCGAAGGCCCCAGCCGTGCCACCGTCGCCGTCGAACGCGTCGAAAGCGAACTGGCCGCCCAAGAGGTGCAGACGGTGCCGGTGCGGTCCAGCGCCATCTATGTTCAGGCCGGTTCGTTCAGCCGCCACGACAACGCCCTGCGCCTGCAAGCGCGGCTGTCGGGGGTGGGGCAGCCGCAAATCCAGTCGGCCTCGGTCAAGGGCCAGACCGTCTACCGCGTGCGCTTCGGCCCGCTGGGCAACGTGGACGAGGCCGACCGGCTGCTGAATTCGGTGATCGCCGCCGGGCAACAGGATGCCCGGGTGATCGTCGATTGATCGGGACAGGGCGGCCTTTGCCCTGATTCCGACGCATTTGCGGCTTAGGCAAAAGCCTTCGCATGATCCGTTTCGCTTTGTTACCGAGGTTCCCGTGGCGATGACGTCCAAGACTTTCCGCCGGCCGCTGCTGGCCGCTTTCGTGCTTCTGGTGATGGGCGCCCAGGGGGCGCACGCCGATACCATCGAGACTTCGGCGCGTCAGGCCATCCTGATCGATTACAAGACCGGCACGGTGATGCTGGAAAAGAACGCCGACGAACTGATGGTTCCGTCGTCCATGAGCAAGCTGATGACCGCCTATCTGGTCTTCGAGAAGCTCAAGGAAGGAAGCTGGAAGCTGTCGGACCGCCTGCCGGTGTCGGAAACCGTGTGGCGCAAGCACGTCAAGTCCGGCGGCTCGCTGATGTTCCTGCCGGTCAATTCGACCCCGACGGTGGACGAACTGATCCACGGCGTCATCATCCAGTCGGGCAACGACGCCTGCTCGGTGCTGGCCGAAGCCTATGCGGGCAGCGAGGAAGCCTTCGCCGAGGAGGCCACCCGCCGCGCCCGCCAGATCGGCATGCGCAACACCACCTTCCGCAACGCCTCGGGCCTGCCGGACCCCGATCACCTGACCACCGCCCGCGATCTGTCGGTGCTGGCCCGTCACCTGATCAACGATTACCCGGAATACTTCCCCATCTATTCGCAGCGCGAATTCACCTTCAACGGCATCAAGCAGGGCAACCGCAACCCGCTGCTGTATGCGGTGTCGGGCGCCGACGGTCTGAAGACCGGCCACACCCAGGCCGCCGGATACGGTCTGGTGGGCACGGTCAAGCGCGGCGAGCGCCGGGTGATCATGATCATCAACGGCCTGAAGAGCATGAAGGAGCGCGCCGAGGAGAGCGAGCGCCTGATCGAATGGGCGTTCCGCGAATACGAGAATTACGCGCTGTTCAAGGCTGGCGACGTGGTCGCCGATGCCGAGGTCTGGCTGGGCACCGCCGCCACCGTGCCGCTGGTGGCCGGTGACAAACTGGAAGTCACCATGCCGCGCAAGGCCCGCCGCGACATGAAAGTCACCGCCGTCTATGACGGCCCCATCGCCGCGCCGGTCAAGGCCGGGCAAACGGTGGGCAAGCTGGTGATCACCGCCCCCGGCGTCCAAACGGTGGAACTGCCGCTGCTGGCGGGCGGCAACGTCGAAAAGCTGGGCTTCATGGGCCGCATGGGCGCCGCGCTGCGCTCGATCCTGTGGGGCTCCAAGGGCTGACGGATGGAACGCGGGCAGTTCATCACCTTCGAGGGCGGCGAGGGCGCCGGCAAGACCACTCAGCTTCGGCTGCTGGCCGAGGCGCTGGAGCGTGCCGGAATCGAGGTGCTGACCACCCGCGAACCCGGCGGTTCGCCGGGGGCCGAGGCCATCCGCGCCCTGCTGGTGACGGGCGCGGTCGATCGCTGGGACGCCCATACCGAGGCGTTGCTGCACACCGCCGCGCGGCGTGACCATCTGGCCCGTACCGTCTGGCCCGCCCTGGACCGCGGCACCTGGGTGATCTGCGACCGTTTCGCCGATTCCACCCTGGCGTACCAGGGTTACGGCCATGGGTTGCCCAAGGATTTCATCACCGGCCTGACCCGTCTGGCCATCGGCGACTTCAAACCCGACCTGACGCTGATCCTGGATCTGCCGGTGGAAGAGGGGTTGAAGCGGGCGGGCGGGCGCGGCGGCGCCGAGGACCGTTACGAGCGCATGGGCACGGCGTTCCACGAACGTCTGCGCCAGGGTTTCCTGGACATCGCCCGCCAGGATGGCGACCGCTGCGCGGTGGTGGACGCCACCGCCAGTCCCGACCATGTGCATCAGGCCATCCTGCGCACGGTGAAAAGCCGTCTTCTGGGCTTTTGCGTGCCATGAACGACGCGCCCGATCCGCGCGACAATCCCGACCTGACCGGCCATGCCGAGGCCGAACGCGCCTTTCTTGACGCCTGGAATTCCGGCCGTCTGGCCCATGCCTGGCTGCTGAGCGGCCCCAAGGGCATCGGCAAGGCGACCCTGGCCTATCGCATGGCCCGCTTCGTGCTGAGCGGCGGCGGCGAGGGTGGGGGCGGGCTGTTCGGTGGTGGGCCGGAAAGTCTGGCGCTATCGCCCGACCATCCGGTGTTCCGCCGCGTCTCGGCCGGGGGGCATGCCGACCTCAAGGTGGTGCAGCGCGGTTGGTCCGACGACAAGAAAACCAAGCTGCGCACCGAGATCGTCATCGACGACGTGCGCGGCATCGGCGGCTTCATGGCCCTGACCCCGGCCGAGGGCGGCTGGCGGGTGGTGATCATCGACGCCGCCGACGACATGAACCGCAATGCCGCCAACGCGGTTCTGAAAGTGCTTGAGGAACCGCCGCGTAATGCATTGATGCTGCTGCTTTCCCATAGTC
>JAEXAH010000146.1 GCA_023458315.1 Pseudomonadota bacterium | reverse complement strand
GGCGGGGGGGTGGGGGTGGGGGGGGGGGGGGGGGGGGGGGGGGGGGGGGGGCGGCGCCGGGGCGGGGGCGCCGCCGTTCAGCACCGCATGCAGCGGATGGTCGGGCGGGGCCAGCACCTGCCAGCGTTTCAACGCCTCGCGCGCCAGATCCATGTGCCCGGCGGCCACCAGCCGCTCGGCCAGGGTGCGCCACAATTCGGCGGCGTCGCAATCCTCGGATTGCTGGGCGGCGCTGAGGGCGGGCAGCAATTCCGGGCGCAGCGCCGCCGGACAATGCAGCGCCACCCAGTTCAGCACGTCGCCCATGGCGTCGCTGGTCATGGCGGTCACACCTTTTCCAGCAGGTTGATGCGCATGGGCTGGTCGAATTCCCAGCCGGTTTCAGTGCGGCGGCCGTTGCTTTCGAACAGGGCGCGCAGATCGTCGCGCATGCCGTCGAAGCGTTCGGCGCGTTCGGAATTGGCCGAGATGATGCGCTCGCGGAAGGCGTCGAAGCTGCGCATCTGCACGGTGTGGACGTAGCGGAATTCCTGCTTCGGGCGCAGGGCGGCACAGGATTGCAGGGCGCGATGGGCCAGGGCGCGGACTTCGGTTTCGTCGTCCACCGGGCGGCAGGTTTCGAAGAACTTGCCCTCGGCGACGGGTTCCGAGACATAGACCACGCCGCCGGGTCGCAGCACGCGCGCCGCTTCCTCCAGCGCCTTGCCCATGACCGCGCCGGGAATGTGGTGCAGCGAGTTGAAGAACACCACGAAATCCGCTTCGCCGCTGGGGGCGGGCAGGGCCTGGCCGACGCCCTCGACGATCTCGACGGTGGCGACCGGTTCGGCGGCGCGGGCCTTGGACAATTGGTAGGGGCTGCATTCCACCCCCAGCACGCGGGCGCCGAATTTGGCGAGGTGGCGGGCCATGTGGCCGTCGCCGCACCCGACATCGATGACGCGCTTGCCATCCACCGCCAGCGTCTCCACGATCACGTCCGCGTTCTTGCGCCTGTCCATGCCCGGGCCTCCCGTTGCTTGTACCGAAAGGTTGCTTATCCGATGTGGCGCCCCCCTGTCGATGCCTATGACGTTGCCGTGGTGCTGGGCGCGCGTCTGAAGGACGACGGCACGGCCTCGCCCGCTTTGGCGCGGCGGGTGCTTCGCGGCGTGGAATTGTGGCGGGGCGGGGTGGTCGGCCATCTGCTGATGACCGGCGGCGCCACCTCGGCCCAGGGGACCGAGGCGGCGGCCATGCGCGACATGGCGATGGCCGCCGGGGTGCCCGCGGCGTGCATCGTCACCGAACGCCGGGCACGCAACACCATCCAGAACGCCCTGTTCTGCCGGGCGCTGCTGCGCCGCCGGGACTGGCGGCGGGTGCTGGTGGTCAGC
Organism: Pseudomonadota bacterium; assembly: GCA_023458315.1. Lineage (GTDB taxonomy): Bacteria > Pseudomonadota > Alphaproteobacteria > Rhodospirillales > Magnetospirillaceae > Magnetospirillum. The sequence goes on along the minus strand of JAEXAH010000146.1, from coordinate 3,685 downwards.
GATTCCTTTCACCTGCCGCGCGTCCGTTATGTCTTCGCCCGGTTGGGGCTGGCGGTGATCGTGGCCGGGGTGCGGCCGGAACGGCCCTCGGGGCAATGGTGGCTGGCCCATCTGCGCGAGGTGGCGGCGCTGCCCTGGACCGTGCTGAGGGTCGAGGTGTCGCGCCTGCGCCGGAAATAGAAAAGCGGCGCGGTCCGAAGACCGCGCCGCTGGACGGCGATGATCATGCCTGGCGGATGCGGTGGATGAAACCGCTGGCCTGCGAGGACAGTTCCTCGGACGTCTGCGACAGGGTTCCCGCCTCGGCCTGGACCTGTTCGGCGGCGCGTCCGGCCTCGGCCGCCGCTTCGCGCACACCGGCCACGTTGCGCGCCACCTCGTCGGTGCCCTGGGCCGCCTGTTCGACGTTGCGGGCGATTTCGGCGGTGGCGGCCTGCTGTTCCTCGACGGCGCTGGCGATGGTGGTGGACACTTCGTTGATCTCGCTGATGGTGCCCAGGATGTCGCCGATGGCGGCCACAGCTTCCTGCGTCGCCGATTGCACGCCGCCGATCTGGCCGGCGATTTCCTCGGTGGCCTTGGCGGTCTGGTTGGCCAGGTTCTTGACCTCGCCCGCCACCACGGCGAAGCCCTTGCCCGCCTCTCCGGCGCGGGCCGCCTCGATGGTGGCGTTCAGGGACAGCAGGTTGGTCTGGCCCGCGATGTCGGTGATCATCTTGACCACCTCGCCGATGCGGGTGGCGGCGTTGGCCAGACTGCCGACGATCTGGTCGGTGCGGCGGGCCTTGTCCACCGCCTTGGCGGCGGTTTCGGTGGCGTGGTGCACCTGACGGCCGATCTCGGTGATGGAGGACGCCAGTTCCTCGGCGGCGGCGGCCACGGTCTGGACGTTGTTGGACGCCTGTTCGGCGGCGGCGGCGGCGGCGGCGGCCTGACGCGACGCCTGTTCCGACACCGCGGCCATGCTTTGCGAGGTCGCCTGCATCTCGGTCGAGGCCGAGGCCACGTGCTCGACCACCGCCGAGACGTGGGATTCGAAATCGTCGGCCAGTTCCAGGGTGGCCTGACGCTTGGCCTCGGCGGCGCGGCGTTCGGCCTCGGCCTGTTCGGCGCGCATGCGCTCGACGGCCAGGGCGTTGTCCTTGAACACCGCCACCGCCTGGGCCATGGCGCCGATTTCGTCGCCGCGGTCGCGGCTGGGCACCTCGACGGTCAGGTTGCCACCGGCCAGGGTGGTCATGACCCCGGTCATGGCGCGCACCGGCGGCACGATGCTGGTGGTGATGGTGACGGCCAGAATCACCCCCAGCACCAGCCCGATGGCGCCCAGTACCACGCCGATGGTGATGGCGCGGCGCATGTCGGCGGCGATCTCGTCGCCCAGGCTGCGCAGGAAGGTGCTTTGCGACACGCCCACATCCTCTGCCAACTGGCTGATTTCCAAGCCTTGGGCGGTCATGGTCTTGAACACCAGATCATTGGTGGCCAGGGCGGCGGCGGCCACCTTGTCGAACGCCTGCTGATAGGCGCGGGCCTGGTTCTCGGCTTCCAGCGCGGCGGCGCGGCGGGCCGGGTCGCGCAGGCGCTTGCTCAGGCTTTCCGCCTGGGTGACGAAAAGGGCGATGTCGGCATTGGTTTCATCGACCAGGGCCTGACTGGGGTCCGCCAGGAAGCGGTTGGCCTTCAGCCGTGCCAGCAACAGGGATTCCTCGGCGAAACCGGTCAGGGCGGCGGCATCGGTGTCGCCATCGGCATAGGCCGAACGGGCGATGCGGGTCAGGTTTTCCCGCGCCTTTTGCCCCAAGACGTTCATTTCCTGGTGAATCAGGCGTTCGCGTTCGGCGCGCAACGGCACCACCTTGCGCATGTTCTCCTCGTAGCCGGCCACCACGTCGCCGATGCGCCGCAGCTTGGCCTGACGGTCGGGGTCGATGGTGGCGGCGATGGCCTCGGGGATTTGCGCGGCCAGGGCCGCCTGAACCTTGCGGGCGCGCTCCAGTTGTTCGGTGTTGCCGCTCAGGATGTAGCCGGTCAGGTTGCGGCGCAGTTCAGACACCTTGCCGTTGATCTCGGCCACCCGGGTCGCGTTTTCCGCCACCGCCCGATAGCGCGACAACGCCGAATTGCCGGAATACAATTCGTACCCGCCGATTCCGGCGATCAGAACAAGAATGGCAAGGATGAGGGCGAAGCCGCCAGTGATGCGGGTGCCGATTCTGGTGTTGTTGAGAATGAACCGCATGATGAGCCTCGGGCCGGTTCTCCGGCGCTATTGGAATCTTGTTTCTTTGGGTTGGCCCTCATCATGCTCCCAAAACGTCAAGCCAACACCCGATGTCTTGGTATTGGTGCTTACGCCTTTTGGCGTATCTTTGCCCTTATCTTTGGAGGGGAAGGCGTGGGGCGTCGGCGGTTTATGCGCTCACCCGGCGGGCCTGCCATGCCAGGGCGCACAGGAACAGGGCGAACAGCCCGGCCGCGCTGACCATCAGCCCCTGCGGCGGCCACCAATCCATGGCCAGCCCGTGGATCGGCGGGCCGCACAGGCTGCCCAGGGCGTACAGGGTGCCGAAGGCGGCGTTGGCGGCGGCCAGTTCCGCCCCCTCGAAACGGTCGGCCAGCATGGCCAGGGCGACGTTGTACAGCGACCCGGCGAAACCGCCCCAGATCAGCATGGCCACCAGCAACAGGGGCGGATGGGCGATGGCGGCGGGAATGGCCGCCGGGATCACCAGACAGATGGCGGCGGACCACGCCAGCGCCCGGATCTTGCCGTGGCGGTCGGCCAGGATGCCGACCGGCGCCGCCATGATGATCTGGCCGCCGACGGCCGCCGCCGCGCACCACAAGGCCCAATGGTCGGCCACGCCCTGGCGCACGGAATAGACCGGCATCAGGGTATAGGGAATGGCCTCGTACAGCCCCAGCACCACCACCCCGGCCAGGGCGATGAAGGCGCCGCCGCCATAGCGGCGCCAGCTTGGCCGGGGCGGTGCCTGGGTCAGTCGCGGCGGGCCGCCGCGCAGGGTGGCGAACACCAGCGCCGCCGCCGCCGTCAGGGCGGCGATGGCCCAGGCGGGTGGCCAGCCCTCGACCCCGACCAGCGGGCTGACCAGTCCCCCGGCCATGGCCCCGGCGGCGAAGGCCGCCGCGTAGATGCCCACGTTGCGGGCGCGGTGGGTTTCCGGCGACGCGGCGTTGATCCAGTATTCCACCAGCCGGAACACCAGACCGGCGGCGCCGCCGAACAGAAAGCGCAGTCCCATCCAGGATTGGGCATCGGGCCAGACGGGAAAGCCCAGGATGGCCAGCCCGGCGACCGCCAGCAGCGCCAGGATCAACGCCTTGGAATTGCAGCGCCGCAACGCCCACGGCAACAGCGGCGTCGCCAGCAGCCAGCCCAGGGCGGGCATGGCGGCGTTCAGGCCGATGGCGGTGGCGGTTTCGCCCATGCGGTTCAGCGACAGGTCCACATAGACGTAGGACATCCCGACCGCCGCCGCCAGCAGGGCCGAGGCCGCCGACAGCGGCACCAGGGACAGGGCGGGATGGCGCGACGGCATGGGCCGCTCAGCGCCGCTCGGGCACGGTGTCGGCATTGCCGACCGGCAGCATGCGCGGCGCGGGGGCGGCGGGCGTGGCCGTGACCGGGGCGCCGCCATCGGGGGCCGGGGCGGTCTGGCGC
>JAEXAH010000145.1 GCA_023458315.1 Pseudomonadota bacterium | reverse complement strand
AATCCTACGACCAGATCGTCGCCCTCTGCTGCCATGCCTGGAACCGCCTCGTGGACCAACCGTGGAAGATCATGTCCATCGGCCGTCGCCAGTGGGCTCATGAGTTCTGATCAATGCAGGTTGGTATAAGGCCAGGATTAACGGTCAGGGCGCGGATGGGGCTTGCCCCGGCTCGACCGGCCATTCCGGCGCTGCCGGGTCCGAGGTCGCTTCGGGCAGGTCGCGCAGGGCCTGGGCGTAGGTGGCCCAGGCGGTGGCCTGGGCGTCGGTCAGGGTGGCCGTCAGCCTTGCGATACAGCTTCGCCTCGGGATCGGTGGTCGAGGCATGGGTTTGGTTCGACCGCTTCTCGTCGCGCTCACCGTTGCGGCCCGGCCCCGGCGGCCGATTGTCGCCATCTTTGGGGCCGCCGTCCTTGGACTTGAAACTCTTCATCGACGCCCAGGCTTCGATCAGAGTGCCGTCCACCGAGAAGTGTTCGTCCGACAGCAAATCGCGCCCTCGCGCCTGCGCCACCACCGCCGCCAGGAACTTGGCCGCCACATCGCCCGCCAACAACCGCTCGCGGTTCTTGGTGAACACCGTCACGTCCCACACGGCGGCGTCCATCGCCAGACCGACAAACCAGCAGAACAGCAGGTTGTAGTCCATTTGCTCCATCAACTGCCGTTCGGAGCGGACCGAATAGAAGGCTTGCAGCAGCAACGCCCGCAGCAGCTTCTCCGGCGGGATCGAAGGACGGCCGACCTTCGAGTAAAGCGCCTCGAACTCGGGCGACAGCACCTCCAACGCCTCGTCGCAGATCGCCCGGATTGGCCGCAGGGGGTGGTTGGACGGCACCCGCGCCTCGCAGCTCACATACGAGAACAGCCCCTCCGTCCGATCATCGCCACCACGCATCGCGCCCCCCCCTGAATGCCTCGGGGGAATCGAATCACGCCAAGGCTTCAGACGAAAGGGTTTTTCCGCAGCCTGTTAACCGCACGCCACCCAGGCGCGCAGCCATTCGGCGACGCTCCAGCCCTGGGCGGTGCAGCCGCGCGGGGTGTGGGGCGGGTCGCCGTCGAACACCTCGGCGATGGTGCCGACACAGTAATCGGACAGATGCGGCAGCATGGCCGTCAGCACCGCCCGCGCGCCCGCGCGATCGTCGGGCCACACCCGCAGCCAGCCGTCCACGAAGGCGCCCAGCAGGAACGGCCACACCGTGCCCTGGTGATAGGCGCCGTCGCGCGCCAGTTGGTCGCCGTCGAAGCGGCCACGATAGGCCGGGTGGTCGGCGGGCAGCGAACGCAGGCCGAACGGCGTCAGCAGGCGGTCGCGCGTCACCTCCATCACCCGCCGCCAGTGCCGTTGCTCCAGCACCGGATTGGGCAGCGACAGGGCGAACAACTGGTTGGGCCGCAGCAGCGGCGCCTCGGCCGGGTCGCCATCGATGACGTCGTACAGATAGCCGCCCTCGGCGTACCAGAAGCGGGCATTGAACGAGTCCCGCGCCCGTTCGGCGGCGGCGGCGATGCGGTCGGCATCGGCGGTGCGGCCGGTTTCCGCCAGCCAACGCGCCATGACGCACAGCGCGTTGTACCACAGCGCATTGATTTCCACCGGCTTGCCCCGGCGCGGCGTCACCACCCAATCGCCGACGATGGCGTCCATCCAGGTCAGTTGATAGCCGTCGGCCGCCGCCCGCAACAGCCCGTCGTCGGGGTCGGCGGCGATGCCGTACAGCGTGCCCGACAGGTGGCGTTCGATCACCTCTTCCAGCTTGGGCAGGATGATTTCCAGGGTTTCCATGTCGCCGGTCTGGGCGACATAGCGGTCCACCGCGTGGAAGAACCACAAGGTGGCGTCGGCGGTGTGGTAGACCGGCGGCCACGGCCCGTCGGGAATGTTGTCGGGGATCAGCCCGTCCTTGAGATAGCGGGCGAAGGTGCGCAGGGTGTCGCGGGCCTCGGCATGGCGGCCGGTGGCCAGCATCAGGCCCTCAAGCCCGATCATGGTGTCGCGGCCCCAATCGTTGAACCACGGATACCCGGCGATGACGCTGCACAGCCCGTCGCCCTCGGCCTGGACGCGGGCCAGCAATTCCGGGCGGTTGCGCGGGGTGAAGACGAAGGCATCGGCGGCCAGCGCCAGATGGGCGGCCGGTTCGGCACGCAAGGCGGGATGGGCACGCGACAGCAGGCGGCGGCGGCGCTCGGTTTCCGCCGCCCAGGCGGCATCGGCATCCAGCGCGGTGGCAATGGCCCAGCTTTCGGTCGAGGCGACCAGCGACAGGGCGCCGTCCAGGGTGGCGGTCAGGGTGCCGGGGCTCCATTGCGGGCCGTGATCCAGATAGCCGCGCCCGGTTTCGACGGGATAATGCATGTCGCGGCGGCACCCTTCGTCCCAATGGGCCAGCCAGTCCGCCACCGCCAGCCGCAGCACCGGCCACGGCGCGCAGGCGATCTCGACCCGGCCGTCGGCGACGGTGACGGGAGGCGCGGTGATCAAATCCTGATCGACACCCCAATCGGCATGGCGCACATGCAGCCAGGGGCGCAGCCGCACCGCCACCGGCGGACCGTCCAGCAGGCGATAGCACACATGCACGCTGTTCTGCCGCCACGGCATCACCAACCGCCGTTCGATCACCCGTCCGGCACCGACGAAGCGCCACACCGGCAGGCCGCACTCCAGCCGGAATTCCGCCGCCAGTTCGAACAGCGGCAGCGGCCCGCCCGGCAGGTCCAGGATTTCCTCGATCTGGTCCAGCATCACCGTGCGGCCGCGCGGCGCGTCCAGCGCCGCCACCAGCAGCCCGTCATGGCGCCGCGACACGCCGCCGCCCAGCGTGCCCGAGGCATAGCCGCCCAGGCCGTTGGTGATCATCCATTCCTTGCCCGCCCAAGAGGCGGGGGCGTCAAGCGACAGGGTCGGCAGCGTCATGGCCGTTCTCCGGCTGAGGGAGAAACCATGGTGCGTCCACCCGCCGCGCCTGTCCAGGGGGTGGCTCTTGAAACCGTCCGTGGGACGGCCAATGTGGTAACGGAGACTCCCGTTTGATCGGGGTGGGGCATGTTGTTCGCACGCGCGGCACTTTCCGGCCGCGTCCGCGCGCCGGGCTGGATGGCCCTGGCGGTGCTGACGGCGGCGACCTTGGCCACCTTCACGCTGCTGGCGTGGCGGGACCTGTACACGCGCGAACAGGCGGCGGCCCGCCAGGGCCACGACACCACGTGGTTCATCGGCCGCAGCGTCGGCGAGAAATTCCATCAATACGACCGGCAATTGTCGCTGATCGCCGCCGAGGTCAACGCCAGCGGCGATTTCGACGCCGATCCGGTGTGGCGGCTGATCACCCTGGCCATCCTGTCCACCCCCGAGGTGCGGTCGTTCGGCCTGTACGACGCCCAGGGCCGCATCGTCCAGCACACCGACCGGCGCGGCGGCTATCCCGACGTCTCGGTGGCCGACCGCGACTATTTCCGCCGGTTGCGCGACGATCCCGGACTGGGGGTGTATGTCTCGGCCCCCTTCGTCAGCCGGGTGCACGGCCAGACCATCATCGCCCTGGCCCGCGCCATCCGCGCCGATGACGGCCGCTTCCTGGGGGCGGCGCTGGCGGCGGTGTCGTCCGAAGCCTTCGACCTGCTGGGCGGCCTGCCCAACCTGCCGCCGGGCAGCGCCATCGCCATTCACCGCCGCGACGGCATCAACCTGTTCCGGGCGCCGCTGATGCCCGAGCAGGTGGGCCGCGACATGAGCGACAGCCCGGTCTTCGTCGCCCTGGGCGGCACCACGACGGGCATCCCCATGCCGGGCATCGTCCGTTCGGGCGACGGGGCCGCGGCCATGGACGGATCGGGGCGCATGCTGGCCTATCGCGTGCTGGAGGATTGGCCGCTGGTGGTGGTGGTCGGCATTCCGCGATCGGAAACCATCGCCGGGTGGCGCCACGACTGGACGCGCAACGCCATGCTGGTCGGGCTGGCGCTGGTGGGGTTTTCCTGGCTGGCGACCATCGTGCAGCGCCAGTTGACCGGTCGGCTGGAGGCGGAACTGGCCCTGAGCCGCCAGGAATTGACCCACCGCGCCCAGGTCGAGGCCGAGTTGCGGCGTTGGGCCACCACCGATTCCCTGACCGGGCTGGCCAACCGCCGCCACTTCCTGGATCAGTGCGAGCGCGAGATGGAGCGGGCCAGACGCTATGGCCGCCCGCTGAGCGTCGCCATCTTCGACGTGGATCTGTTCAAGCGCATCAACGACGGCTATGGCCACGCCGTCGGCGACGAAGTGCTGCGGGCCATCACCGCCAGCGCCACCGCCGCCCTGCGCGACAGCGACCTGTGCGGCCGTCTGGGCGGCGAGGAATTCGGCCTGCTGCTGCCGGAAACCGACCTGACCGGCGCCGTCGATCTGGCGGAACGGCTGCGCGCCGCCGTGGCCGCCACCCGCATCCGCGCCAACGATGCGCCGCTGACCGCCACCGTCAGCATCGGACTGGCGGCGCTGAGCGAGGCCGACGCCTCGATCGACGCCCTGTTCGCCCGCGCCGATTCCGCCCTGTACCGGGCCAAGAATTCCGGCCGCGACCGCGTGGCGGTTTAAATCAATACTAATTCGCGCAACCCTTGCCGCGCCTGCTTTTGCTGCGCTGCAAACTGATCCACATCAAAGCCAATGCAGGCAATGTCTGGTACGGTCCCGCCACCATCAAGCGAGTCCCGAGAGTGGGGGAGAACACCATGGTACTGGACAACGAGGCGATCATCGCCCTGGGCTTCCTGGTTAGCATCCTGGTCGTGACCGGCGGATTGCTTTACTTCGTGGTCGCCAAGCTGAAGCGCTGACACAGACCTGAGGCGCCGCCCGGGCGCCGTCAACAACGTTCCGGGCTGACGCGGCAAGAGCGCGCCGCACCCTCACCCGCCCCCGGCCGATCCCGCGCCGGGGGTTTTCTTTTGGAGATATTCCAGCACGTGGACCCGCAGCGCCGACGACAGGTTGCCGCTGCGCGACAGGTCCACCTCGGCCGCCAACTGATTCAGCGACAGGCCGCGCTCGGCGGCGATGGCGCGCAGGGCGTCCCAGAATTGCGGTTCCAGCGACACGCTGGTGGCGTGCCCGGCGACGACGATGGATCGCTTCTTCAACATGCCGTTTCTCCCATGGGCGCCAGCATAGCGCCCCGCCGCGAAAATGTCGCGGAACCGTCAAACCCATGGCCGTTTCAGGGGCGCTATCATGCGGCGACCCCACAAGAAAGATCTTCATCGTCTGGGAGGACGATCATGCACAGCGGCCTGACACTTGCCGAAAGCGGCGCCCTGGCCCTGGCGGAAGCCGCCAGCCAGTTGGACCACGCCGACGAGCCCGCCAAGTTCCTGCACGCGCTGGAGCGCAACCGCAAGGTCTGGCAGGCCATCAAGGATCTGGCCGCCCGCCACAACTGGCGCACCCCGACCCCGCGCCTGGCCGATTACGCCCTGGCCACCGCCCGCAAGATGGGGCACGGCGTCGCCGACGAACACCTGTCCAACCTGATCGACATCAGCCGCCGGGTGTCGGCCGAACTGGCCGGGGGCGACATCGAACGCATCCGCGAACGCGCCTATTTCATCTGGGAAAGCCGCGGCCGCCCGCACGGTCAGGATCTGGAGCACTGGCTTATGGCGGAGATGGACACCACCCCCCACTAATGGGGTCATACTCCCGACCCTGCCCCTTGGCTCCGCCTTCAGGATGATTGCCCCGGGCCTGTGCGCAAGTGTAGCCTTTTGCCCGTACCCACAAGACAAAAAGGGCCATAGGCCCGAACAGGCTAGGGAGAAAAGCCCATGGGAAGCGTCTCCATTCCGGTTCGCCTGACATTGCCCGAAAGCAGCGCCGTGGCCCTGACCAAGGCCGCCGACGACATGGCCGACGCCCATGATCACGAACATTTCCTGTCGGCGCTGAACGGCAACCACCGTCTGTGGCTGGCCCTGGCGGAAATCGCCCGGGCCAAGGGCTGGTCGTTCCCCGACCGCCGCGTCACCGACTTCGTCATGACCACCACCCACAAGGCCGGTCGCCGCACCGGCGACGACCAGATCGAGGCGCTGATCGCCATCAACCGCGACATGGCGGCGCAACTGGCCGGTGGCCAGGATCTGGAAATGGTCGCCCGCCGCGCCGAACTGGCCTGGCGCGAGCACGGTCGCCCCTATGGCATGCGACTGGACCAGTGGCTGATCGGCGAGATGGAGCGCAAGGCGCGGCTGCGTCACGCCTTCAACGGCTACAACTGATCGCCGCTGACAGAGCCTGTTGCCGCCGGGCGGCGACAGGCTCTATGGTGCGCGCATCATGCGACGTTCGACCTTTCTGTCCACTCCGCCCAAGCTGACCGGCGAAATCCGTCGGTTCTGCGCCACCTTGTCCACGGCCGAGCCGGTGCTGCTGAAGACCGTGCCGTTTCCCGGCTGCGACGGCGATTGCCACGCCAACCTGCCCGGTCACGTCGGCCGCTTCGGCGGCGAGGCGGTGGCAGGATGGCGGGTGGTGGTGTGGCCGCGCGTCATGCTGCACGCCGAACCGCACCTGATCTGGCGCAGCCCCAAGGACGAACTGATCGACGTCACCGCCGCCCCCGACCGGGCCGCGCAATCGGTGTTCGTGGCCGACCCGTCCGTCACCGCCCATAGCCGCCCGCGCCGTCAGGCCCTGACCAGCGATGCCAATCTGGCCCAATGGATGGAACTGGCCGATGCCGGACGCGAAGGCGACGACGTCGCCCTGGACCTGTTCCTGGCGGTGCTGCGCAAACACGCCCGCCCCGACGATCCGTGCTATTGCGGCAGCGGCCGCCAGATGCGCAAGTGCCATCCGCTGAAGAAATAGGCCAAACAAAAGCTTCATCGCGGAATGCGATGGTCACGGAACACGGACAAGAACGAATTTTGTCCGTGTTCCCAGGGGGCGTTGCAATGGGCGGCCGGTATTAGACCGTGATGCCCCAAATGTGCATCACGGTCTAACCTTTATCATTTTCCCTCGCCGGGCGCCTGCATCCGCAGGAGCCGCGCGCCTCAGAGTAAAGGCGCGCTGCTCTATTCCACCAGTTCCGCCACCTTTTCGTCCTTGGCGCTGGCGGCGGAGATGTCGAAGGCCAGTTTGCCGTCCTCGACCCGGATCTTGACCAGGCCGCCCTTGGCCAGCTTGCCGAACAGCAATTCCTCGGCCAGCGGCTTCTTGATGTGCTCCTGAATGACCCGGGCCAGCGGGCGGGCGCCGTATTGGCGGTCATAGCCCTTTTTCGCCAGCCAGGCGCGGGCTTCGTCGGTCAGTTCGATGGCCACGTCGCGGTCGCCCAATTGGGTTTCCATCTGCATGACGAACTTGTCCACCACCTGCGCCACGATCTCGGGGCTGAGATTGGCGAAGGGAATGACCGCGTCCAGGCGGTTGCGGAATTCCGGGCTGAACATGCGCTGGATGGCTTCCTGGTCGTCGCCCTCCCGCACCTCGCGGCCGAAGCCGATGGCTTCCTTGGCCAGATCGGCGGCGCCCGCGTTGGTGGTCATGATCAGGATGACGTTGCGGAAATCGACGTTCTTGCCGTTGTGGTCGGTCAGGCGGCCATGATCCATCACCTGCAACAGGATGTTGAACAGGTCGGGATGGGCCTTTTCGATTTCGTCCAGCAGCAGCACGCAATGGGGATGCTGATCCACCGCATCGGTCAGCAGGCCGCCCTGGTCGAAGCCCACATAGCCGGGCGGCGCGCCGATCAGCCGCGACACCGAATGGCGTTCCATGTATTCCGACATGTCGAAGCGGGTCAGCTCGATGCCCAGGATCTTGGACAATTGCCGCGCCACCTCGGTCTTGCCGACGCCGGTGGGGCCGCTGAACAGGTACGAGCCGATGGGCTTTTCCGGATCGCGCAGACCGGCGCGGGCCAGCTTGATGGCGCTGGCCAGGGCCTCGATGGCCTGATCCTGGCCGAACACCAGGGTCTTCAGGTCGCGTTCCAGGCTGCGCAGCGCCTCCATGTCGTTGGTCGAAACCGATTTGGGGGGGATGCGGGCGATCTTGGCCACCACGTCCTCGATGTCCTTGACCGTCACCGTCTTGCGCCGCTTGGATTCGGGCAGCAGCATGCGGGCGGCGCCGACCTCGTCGATGACGTCGATGGCCTTGTCCGGCAGCTTGCGGTCGGTGATGTACTTGGCCGCCAGTTCCACCGCCGCCTTGATGGCGTCGGCGGTGTACTTCACGTGGTGATGGCTTTCGTAATAGGTCTTGATGCCGTTGAGGATCTTGATGGAATCCTCGACCGACGGCTCGTTGACATCGATCTTCTGGAACCGCCGCACCAGGGCGCGGTCCTTTTCGAAGTGGTTGCGGAATTCCTTGTAGGTGGTCGAGCCGATGCAGCGCAACGAGCCCGAGGCCAAGGCGGGCTTGAGCAGGTTGGACGCATCCATGGAGCCGCCCGAGGTGGCGCCCGCGCCGATCACCGTGTGGATTTCGTCGATGAACAGGATGGCGCCGTCGAAATTCTCCAGTTCGGTGACGACGGCCTTCAGCCGTTCCTCGAAATCGCCGCGATAGCGGGTGCCCGCCAGCAGGGTGCCCATGTCCAGCGAGAAGATGGTGGCGCCCTTCAGCACCTCGGGCACCTCGCCCTTGACGATGCGGCGCGCCAGCCCCTCGGCGATGGCGGTCTTGCCGACGCCGGGATCGCCCACGTAAAGCGGGTTGTTCTTGGAGCGGCGGCACAGGATCTGGATGGTGCGCTCGATCTCGGCGTCGCGGCCGATCAGCGGGTCGATCTTGCCCTGCTCGGCCTTGATGTTCAGGTTGACGCAATAGGCGGTCAACGCCTCTTGCCCCTTCTTCACCACCTTTTCCGGCGCGGCCTCGTCGTCGGCGCCGTGCACCGTGCGCTTCTCGCTGCGGCCGGGCGCCTTGGCAACGCCGTGACTGATGTAGTTGACGGCGTCCAGCCGGGTCATGTCCTGCACTTGCAGGAAATACACCGCATGGCTTTCCCGTTCCGAGAACAGCGCGACGATGACGTTGGCGCCGGTCACTTCCTCGCGGCCCGAGGATTGAACGTGGATGGCGGCGCGCTGGACCACGCGCTGGAACCCGGCGGTCGGCTTGGGCTCGGCCGGGCGGGGGCTGACCAGATCGGTCAGGGAATTGTCGATGAAGTCGGTCAGGTCGCGGCGCAGACGGTCCACGTCCACGTTGCAGGCCCGCAGCACGGCCACCGCGTCCTGATCCTCGGACAGCGACAGTAGAAGATGCTCCAGCGTCGCGTATTCATGGCGGCGCTCGGAGGCGTAGCCCAACGCCCGATGAAGGCTCTGCTCCAGATTGCGTGACAGCATGCGGGCTCCTTCCGAAGGTCAGTCCTTCTCTATTGTGCATTGCAGCGGGTGCTGGTTCTGCCGGGCCAGATCCATGACCTGCGTCACCTTTGTTTCCGCCACCTCGTATGTGTACACGCCGCAGATCCCGACACCGCGGGTGTGAACGTGCAGCATGATGCGCGTCGCCTCCTCGCGGTTCTTGTTGAAGAAGCGCTCGAGCACATGGACGACGAACTCCATCGGCGTGTAGTCGTCGTTCAGCATCAGCACCTTGTACATGGACGGCTTTTTCGTCTTGGGCCGGGCCTTGATGGCCACGCCTGTCTGATTGCCGTCGTCGTTACGCTGGTCGTCTCGGTTATCGCTCATCGTCTTGCATGCACGGGTGTTGCCCACAGGTACACCCCTATCATATTGGGCGGAACGGCCCGACGAAAAGGGCCTCGTGCCCATTTCGCCGCACTGCGATGAAAATTGCCCAAGAAAAAGGCCCGGCGGTCATGGCCGCCGGGCCTTGGTTTGCAGACGGAATGATTCAGTTTTTGGTGATCGGTACCGATCACCCACGCCCTCAAGCGGCGGGCGAGGCGCCTCCGCGCCTCTTGCCTCCCGCGGCATAAGCCGCGCGGCCCCTTGGGCCGAACCAAATCCCGATGCGTTTCGGCATCGGAATTCGGATCAGTGCTTGGTCAGGTTGCTGATCTTCTCGACGGTGGCGTGCAGGCGGGCCTGGACGGGGGCCAGGGCGTCCTCGAACAGCTTGCGGGTGCTGTCGGACAGGCGGGTGCCCTCGGCCAGCAGGCGGTCGATCTGGGCCTTGGCATGGGCGGAATGGATGTCCATCGCCTCGTGCAGGGTCTTGGCGGTCAACAGCTTCTTGGTCGAGGAGACGCTTTCCTCGACCGCTTCCTGGGTCAGCACCACCACCGACTTGCTGAGGTCTTGCAGGCCCTGGGCCAGCATCTGACCGGCCTTGACCACGGCGTCCAGGTTTTCCTTGGCGGCGGCCAGGGCCTCCTCGGACGACTTGACGGCCTGGGCCTGCACCTTCTGGGCAACCTCGACCTGTTCCTTGGCGGCGGCGACGGCCTTGTCGGCGGCATCCTGCGACGCCTTCACCACCTGCTCGACGGTTTCCTTGCCGGTGGCCACCGCCTGCTCGATGACCTTGGCGGCCTCGGCGGCAGAAGCGGCGACGACCGGGGTGGCGGCGGCGACCGGGGCGGCCTCGACCACGGCCGGGGCAGCCTCGACGGCAGCGGCGGCGGCGGGCTTCTTGGCGGCAGGCTTCTTGGCGGGGGTGGTCGGGGTGGCGGACGTCATGACGGGAATTCTCCTTCGGGTCGCTCAGGGGGGCTGACGAACTGCGCCATCGGCGGCGACACCCACGAAAAAGGGGTCATGCTGCGGCGCAACATGACCCCACTATGATCCCCCGCCAAAGGCGGAGTCAATAGAACTTTGTGCGGTGCAATATTAACGTCATAGGCACTATTTCAGCAGCCCGTCGCCGGTGACGCGGAACGAGAACACCGGCGTTTCCAGCCGCTTGGCCTTGTCCTCCCAAATCGGGTCATAGCCCACCTCGCGCGGCGGATTGACGGCGATCCCCGTGTTGTCCAGGGCGAACAACTTGGCGTCGAAGCCCATGGCGGCGAAGGCGACGGACGGATATTTCCACGCGGTCAGCGCGAATTTGCCGTCCCGGCAGGTGGCGGCGACCCAATGGAACGAGCGCGACGGCAGTTCCAGGCCCACCGGCGGCGGCGCCGCCATGCCGCCCTGGTCGAAGGCGCGCACCAGATCGTCATAGCCGCCCTGATCCAATTGCACCTGGGCCTGAACCGAGCGCCACGGCCCCAGCAGATCGTCGACCGACAGCCGCGCGGCGTTGCCGGGAGTGATGGCGTGGATCGAGACGACGCGGCGCAGGGAATCCACTTCGTAGATACGAAGCTGTTCGTCATAGACGGCGTTGTAGACCAACCGGAAGCGGTCGGGGGTTCCGGCGGCGCACGCGGCGCGGATATCGTCGCCGCCGACGAACGAGAACCAATGCACCTTGCGCTGCAACGGGTCGCCGATGTCGCCCCCGCTCCAGGTACAGGACGCCAGGGCGGCCACGGCAGCGAAAACGGCGGCGAAACGGGGGAACAACGGCTTCATGGACGATTTCCTCAAGCAACGGGATGCCTGTCCGGCCCCCTTATCATCCAACGGAATACGGCGAAAATGCAGGCGCGGCGGCCGGAAAACTGGACACGGATTCGCAATTTCTTTATGGTTTCACCCCTAATCTAGCGATAACGATCGTCGAACGGAAGGTCGAGGACATTGAACGTGGCCCGCAGCCCCTACGGATTCGCCTTTCGGCTTCTCCTGCCCTGCCTCGCCCTGCTCGCCCTGACGTGCACGGCCCTCGTTCCCGACGCCCTTGCCGCCAAGAAACAATCCGCCCCGCAACAGGACAGCCGCTACGCCGCCATCGTCATGGATCATGACAGCGGCGCCGTGCTGTACGCGGTCAATCCCGACCGCCGGTCCTATCCCGCCTCGCTGACCAAGGTGATGACGCTGTACATGCTGTTCGACGCCCTGGAAAACGGGCGGTTGCGGCTGGACAGCATGCTGCCGGTGTCAGCCCACGCCTCGGCCCAGGCTCCCAGCAAGCTGGGGCTGGTGCCCGGCAACCGCATCTCGGTCGAGGACGCGGTGCTGGCCCTGGTGACGAAATCGGCCAACGACGTCGCCGTGGTGGTCGCCGAGGCCCTGGGCGGCAGCGAGGACGACTTCGCCGAGATGATGACCCGCAAGGCCCGCCAGATCGGCATGAGCGGCACCACCTACCGCAATGCCTCGGGCCTGCCCAATCTGGGGCAGGTGTCGACGCCGCGCGACCAGGCGCTGCTGGCCCGCGCCCTCATCCGCACCCATGGCAAGTATTACCATTACTTCTCGACCCGGCAGTTCCAGTGGAAGGGCCAGCCCATCAGCACCCACAACCGGCTGATGCTGCGCTATCCCGGCGCCGACGGCATCAAGACCGGCTACATCAACGCCTCGGGCTTCAATCTGGTCGCCTCGGCCAAGCGCGACGGCCGCCGCCTGATCGGTGTGGTGTTCGGCGGCAACACCGCCGCCTGGCGCGACCGCAACATGGCGCAGATTCTGGACAAGGGCTTCGCCCGCAGCGGCGGCCCCGACATCCGCAGCGCGGCGCTGGAACAGAACGACGAACGGGCCGACCTGGACAGCCTGATCGCCTCGGCCAACAAGGCCGACAAGCCTGCCGTCAAGCAGGTGGCGCTGCGCACCGCCGGCGGCAAGCCCGCCGCCCGCCGCGCCGTCGCCGAGGAACAGGGCGACGACGACCCCGATTCCTGGGCCATCCAGGTCGGCGCCTTCAGCGACCAGAAGGTGGCGCACAAGGCGGCCAGCACCGCCGCCAAGCAATTGGGCGGCCTGGTGTCGCGCGCCAATATCGAAGTGCTGAAGGCCGCGCAGGGCAAGCAGACCACCTACCGCGCCCGCCTCAGCGGCTTTACCGAGGATCAGGCCCGCGCCGCCTGCAAGCGCCTGAGCCGCGCCAAGAAAGCCTGCGCCCTGGTCCAGCCAAGCTAGATGTGGGGTCGCATGAGGTTGTCCCCGGTCAGGCCGAGTCGGCTGATGGGTGTCTGCGCCTTCAAGCTACCATGGGGCCGGTGCCAGTTGTAGCGGTGCAGCCATCGAGGCAGTTCGTCGGCGCGGGCGGCTGAGTTCTGGTAGGCCGTGGCGTAAGCCCATTCGCGCAAGGCGGTCTGG
>JAEXAH010000144.1 GCA_023458315.1 Pseudomonadota bacterium | reverse complement strand
GTGCTGTGGCGGGCGGTGGCGGGCGAGGCGGAAATCCTGACCATCGCCGTGCTGCCGCCGTGGCGGCGCGGCGGGTTGGGCGGACGGCTGCTGGACGCGGCGCTGTCGGCCGCCCGCGCCGCCGGGGCGGAAATGATGTTCCTGGAAGTGGCCGCCGACAATAGCGCCGGCCTGGCGCTTTATGAAAAACGCGGCTTTTCCCGGGTCGGCCTGCGCAAAGCCTATTATGGCGACAAGGACGCGGTGGTGATGCGCCGTGATCTCGACACTATCCCGCCTTGCGAATAAGCAGGCGATACGGCCCGCCTGTATTTTGGTCATCTTCCGGCGACAACGATTCGATGAAATGCCCTAATTCCGCGACGGATCTGGGGACATTGGCCAAAGGTTCGGCACCTTGCAGACGGACCTCCAGCGTCTCGCCGGGGGCCATGCGTTCCACCAGCAATTTGGTGCGGACGAAGGTCATGGGGCAGAGCTCTGCTGTTATGTCAAGGTAGTAGTTGGCCTTCTCAGTCATGCAAATCCTGCCATGTTGGTTTTTAACAATGGTTATTGCCTGGTCCAGTCAAAGGAATTATATACCCTGAATTCGTTGTAATTGGAGGCCAGCTCTCGATGTCGGAGCGTTCTAACACCAGCGACCTGCTGGCGCTGACCACTGAAATCGTGGCGGCGCACGTCGCCAACAATACCGTCGCCGTCAGCGACCTGCCGCAGCTGATCAACGAGGTGTACAAGAGCCTGTGCTCCGTCGGCAGCGCCCCGGTGGCCCCCGAGCGTCCGCAGCCGGCCGTGCCGGTGAAGAAGTCGGTGAACCCCGACTACATCATCTGCCTCGAGGACGGCAAGAAGCTGAAGATGCTGAAGCGCCACCTCAAGACCGCCTACAACATGACCCCCGAGGAATACCGCGAGCGTTGGGGCCTGCCCGCCGACTATCCCATGGTCGCCCCCAATTACGCGCAGCACCGCTCGACCCTGGCCAAGAAGATCGGCCTGGGCACCAAGCCGCGCAAGCGCCCGGCGGCCAAGCGTACCGTCTGACCGCCTGTCGCGGGCCGACGAACATCAGGCGCCACGGGCCGTTTGCCCGTGGCGCCTTTTGGTTTATAGTTCCCGGCCGATGAATGTCATGAAGGTCTGGCATGGTTTCCCGCATTGAACAGCGTTGCATCGACAAGGGCATGAAGATGACCGACCAACGCCGGGTGATCGCCCGCGTGCTGTCGGAAGCCACCGATCATCCCGATGTGGAGGAGGTCTACCGCCGCTCCACCGAGATCGATCCGCGCATCTCCATCGCCACCGTCTACCGCACCGTCCGCCTGTTCGAAGAGGCGGATATCCTGGAACGCCACGATTTCGGCGACGGCCGTGCCCGCTACGAGGAATCGGTGGATGACCATCACGACCATCTGATCGACGTCCAAAGCGGCAAGGTCATCGAGTTCAACAGCCCCGAGATCGAGGCGCTGCAACGCAAGATCGCCGAAGCCTACGGCTTCCGGCTGGTCGGCCACCGCCTGGAACTGTACGGTGTGCCGGTGGCCGCCGACGGACAGAACGGCGACAAGTAAGTGCTGGGCCGCCGCCCCGATCGCGGGGCGCGCGGGAGTTTGGGGACCAGGATTAGGCGAGGAAGCATGACCGGAACCGGGGAAGAGGCCACGCAATCGCGGCTGGAGGTGCGGCTGGCCGCCACCGAGGAAGAGATCGCCGCCGCCCAGGCGCTGCGCTATCGCGTCTTTTACGAGGAGATGGGCGCCAAGCCCACCGCCGAAATGGCGGCGCGCCATTCCGATTTCGACGATTTCGACACCATCTGCGACCATCTGCTGGTGCTGGACCACGCGCGCGGCGCGGGCGGCGCGGCGGTGGTCGGCACCTATCGCCTGATCCGCCGCAAGGTGGGCGAGGCGCACGGCAAGTTCTATACCGCCGGCGAATACGACATCGCCAACATCCTGGAACACGGCGGCAATTTCATGGAACTGGGCCGCTCGTGCGTGGATGTGGACTACCGCACCGGCACCACCATGCAGATGATGTGGTCGGGCATCGCCAATTACGTCTGGGAACACGGCGTCGACCTGATGTTCGGCTGCGCCTCGCTGCCCGGCACCGACCCGGCGGCGCTGTCCACCCAACTGGCCTATCTGTACCATTACCATCTGGCGCCCGAGGGCATTCGCCCGCGCGCCCTGCCCGATCTGTTCGTGGACATGAACCTGGCCGACAAGGACAGCCTGAACCCGCGCCGCGCCCTGGCCTCGCTGCCGCCGCTGGTGAAGGGCTATCTGCGGTTGGGCGGCTTTGTCGGCGACGGCGCGGTGATCGACCACCAGTTCAACACCACCGACGTCTGCGTCATGGTCAAGACCGAACTGGTGACGGAAAAGTACGCCAAGCATTACGACCGCACCGGCGCCCGCGATCCCAAGACCGCGACCTGAAGGGCGGCGTCATGAACCTGTCGAGCCCGTTCATCGCGCTTTTGCGGTTCCTTGGCTTCGTGCTGTGGACCCTGCTGGCGGTCGGCCCCTATCTGGTGCTGCTGGCCTGCGGCTGGAAGGGCTATTCCGCCTATGCCCGGCGCTATTTCCAGATCTGCAACCGCATCCTGGGCTTCACCGTCACGGTGCGCGGCGCCGACATGGCGACGCGCAAGCCGGTGCTGTTCGTGGCCAACCACGCGGGCTATCTGGACATCCTGATCCTGGGCAGCGTGCTGGACGCCTGTTTCGTCGCCAAGGCCGAGGTGGCGGGCTGGCCGGGCTTCGGCTTTTTGGCGCGCATCGCCAATACGGTGTTCGTCAACCGGGCGCGCGGCGCCACCGCGCGCGAACGCGACCAGATCGGCGGCCGTCTGGCGGGCGGCGATTCGCTGATCCTGTTCCCCGAGGGCACGTCCAACGACGGCAACCGGGTGCTGCCGTTCAAAAGCTCGTTGTTCGCGGTGGCGCAGCAGAGCGGCCCCGACGGCGCGCCGCTGGTGGTGCAGCCGGTTTCGGTGGCCTATACCCGGCTGGACGGCACCACCATGTGCCGGGCCTTCCGTCCGTTCTATGCGTGGTACGGCGACATGACCCTGGCCGGGCATCTGTTCGAGGCGCTGGGCCTGGGCAAGCTGACGGTGGAGGTGATCTTCCATCCGCCCGTCACCATCGCCGATTTCGCCGACCGCAAGGCGCTGTCCAACCATTGCCACGACGTGGTGGCGCACGGCGTCACCGCCGCCCTGTGCGGCCGTCTGGACGAGGACAGGGTGCGCGCCCGTCACCCGCAAGCGGCGGCGGCCGTCCCGTGATCCCCGGGAAATCTTGACTCGGCGGCTGCGAATCCTCACTTTCACAGGGTAAGCCGGGCGAGACCCCCTGTGGTCCCGCCCTTCACGTCTTTCCAATGGCCCGCGGCGCAACCGCCGTGGGTTCCCGACAGTGACCAAGAAACTCTTCGTCAAGACCTATGGCTGCCAGATGAACGTGTACGATTCCGCCCGCATGGCGGACGTTCTGGCGCCGCTGGGCTATGCCATGACCGACGGCCCCGAGGACGCGGACATGGTCATCCTCAACACCTGCCACATCCGCGAGAAGGCGGCCGAGAAGACCTTCTCGGAACTGGGGCGCTGGCGGGCGCACAAGCGCGACCGGGGCGGCGACATGATCATCGCCGTGGCCGGCTGCGTCGCCCAGGCCGAGGGCGAGGAAATCCTGCGCCGGGCGCCGTTCGTGGACATCGTGCTGGGGCCGCAGACCTATCACCGCCTGCCCGAGATGGTGGCCCGCGCCACCAGGGCGGCCGGACAGAACGGCAAGGGCGGCGCCGTGCTGGACACCGAGTTTCCGGCCGAGCCCAAGTTCGACTTCCTGCCGGAAGCCCGCGCCGAGGGATCGGCGGCGTTCCTGTCGGTGCAGGAAGGTTGCGACAAGTTCTGCACCTTCTGCGTGGTGCCCTATACCCGTGGCGCCGAATATTCCCGCCCGGCCGCCGCCATCCTGGACGAAGCGCGCAAGCTGGTGGCCCAGGGCGTGGTCGAGATCACCCTGTTGGGCCAGAACGTCAACGCCTGGCACGGTGATGGCGGTCATGGCTTCGGCGGCCTGATCCGCGATCTGGCGGACATCGACGGGCTGGAACGCATCCGCTACACCACGTCGCATCCGCGCGACATGGACGACGATCTGATCGCCGTGCATGCCCAGGTGGACAAGCTGATGCCGTTCCTGCACCTGCCGGTGCAATCGGGGTCCAACCGCATCCTGGACGCCATGAACCGCAAGCACGACCGCGACACCTATCTGCGGCTGGTGGACAAGCTGAAGACGGCGCGGCCCGATCTGGCGCTGTCGTCCGACTTCATCGTCGGCTTCCCCGGCGAAACCGATGCGGATTTCGCCGACACCATGGCGCTGGTGCGTCAGGTCGGCTTCGTGAACACCTATTCCTTCAAGTATTCGTCCCGCCCCGGCACCCCCGCCGCCGCCATGCCCAATCAGGTGGAGGAAGCGGTCAAGGATGCCCGGTTGGCCGAGTTGCAAAATCTGCTGTGGGACCAGACCCGGCAGTTCAACGAAGCCAGCATCGGCAAGGTGATGTCCATCCTGCTGGACCGCCCCGGCCGCCGCGACGGCCAGTTGGTCGGCCGCTCGCCCTATATGCAGCCGGTGCATGTGGACAACGCCCACGGCCTGCTGGGCCGGGTGGCGCAGGTGCGCATCACGGAACTGCACCCCAATTCCCTGGCCGGGCAATTGGTGGCGGCGGAAAGGAAAAGCGCGTGACCGCCGCCGGGTCGCCCGCAGGATCGGTATCGCGGGAATTTCCCGACAACGCGCTGTTACAGGTGCTGTTCGGGCCGCACAACGTCAACCTGGAACGCATCGAACGGGTGCTGGGGGTGGCGTTGAACACCCGCGGCAACACCGTCACCCTGTCCGGCTCGGCCGCTGCCATGGCCGAGGCGGCGCAGGTGCTGGACGCGCTGTACGCCCTGGCCGCCCGCCAGGGCCATCTGGAGACCGCCGACATCGACGCCGCCATCCGCATGACCGACGCGCCGCCCCAGGTGGCCGACGATCTGGTGCTGCGCACCCGCAAGCGCCACATCGCGCCGCGCACGCCGACCCAGGCCACCTATCTGTCGGCGCTGGACACCAGCCCGCTGGTGTTCGGCCTTGGCCCGGCCGGTACCGGCAAGACCTATCTGGCGGTGGCCAAGGCGGTGTCCATGATGCTGAAGGGCGAGGTGGACCGGCTGATCCTGTCGCGCCCGGCGGTCGAGGCGGGCGAGCGTCTGGGCTTCCTGCCCGGCGACCTCAAGGAAAAGGTCGATCCCTATCTGCGGCCGCTTTACGACGCGCTGCACGACATGCTGCCCGGCGACCAGGTGATGAAGAAGCTGGCGGCCGGCGAGATCGAGGTGGCGCCGCTGGCCTTCATGCGCGGCCGCACCCTGGCCAATTCCTTCATCATCCTGGATGAAGCGCAGAACACCACCTCGGTGCAGATGAAGATGTTCCTGACCCGCATGGGCGAAGGCTCGCGCATGGTCATCACCGGCGACCTCAGCCAGATCGACCTGCCGCCCGGCCAGCGTTCGGGCCTGCGCGACGCGCTGGACATCCTGGACGGCATCGACGGCGTGTCCTTCGTCAACTTCACCGACCGCGACGTGGTGCGCCACGATCTGGTGACGCGCATCGTGCGCGCCTATGACCGCGCCGAACGCGACAAGAAGGCCGCCGCCCGGGCGGGACAGCCATGAACGCCATCACCGTCGCCATTGCCGTCGAGGACGAATCCTGGATCGCCGCCCTGCCCGACGCCGAGGCGCTGGTCGAGCGCATGGCCCGTGCCGCGGTGGAACAGGGCGATTGCGACCTGGGCGACGGCCCGGTGGAAATCAGCGTGGTGCTGGCCGACGACGACACCGTCCAGACGCTGAACCGCGACTGGCGCGGCAAGGACAAGCCGACCAACGTGCTGTCCTTCGCCGCGCTGGACGACGAGGACGCGCCGCTGGCCCCCGGCGCGCCGCTGCTGCTGGGCGACGTCATCCTGGCGTTCCAGACCTGCCGCGACGAGGCCCAATCCCTGGGCAAGACGCTGTCCGACCATTTTTGTCATCTGGTCGTGCATGGCGTTCTGCACCTTCTGGGCTATGATCACGAGGAAGACGAGGCCGAGGCCGAAGAGATGGAACGGCTGGAAACCGCCATCCTGGCCACTTTCGCCATCGCCGATCCCTATGACGGGACCGACCCCGACGACATCGCCAGAGGAGGGCGATGAGGACCATGAGCGAACCCCATAGTCCCCCGCCCCGATCCATCGGGGCAAACATAGTGAATGACCACCGATCCATCGGGGCAAACATAGTGCATGAGTCCCGACCTGTCGGGGCCGCTTTGGCCGACGGCGCCGTCGAAACCGCCGTCGCTTCTCCGCACCACATGGGCAAGATCGCCCGTGACGCCGCCCAGGCGGGCGACGAAGGCTTGCTCGACACGCTGCGCGGCTGGCTGCGCCTGCTGCGGCGGTCCAAGGGCAGCGAGACAGTGCGCGAGGCCCTCGAGGAACTGATCGAGGACCGCAACGAATCCGGCATCCCCATCGACGATCAGGAACGGGTGCTGCTGGGCAACATCCTGCACCTGCGCGAACAGACCGCCTATGACGTCATGGTGCCGCGCGCCGACATCGTCGGCATCGACGCCGACACCGGCCAGGACGGCCTGACCGAATTGTTCATCAAGTGCGGCCATTCCCGCCTGCCGGTCTATCGCGGCAATCTGGACGACGTGATCGGCATGGTCCACATCAAGGACATCCTGGCCGCCGGACGGGTGGACAAGGCGTTCCAGCTTCAACGGCTGGTGCGTCGCGTGCTGTTCGTGTCGCCCAGCATGCGGGTGATGGACCTGCTGCTGGAGATGCGGCTGAAGCGCACCCACATGGCGCTGGTGGTGGACGAATACGGCGGCATCGACGGGCTTGTCACCATCGAGGATCTGGTGGAACAGATCGTCGGCGAGATCGAGGACGAACACGACCGCAATGTCGAGCCGGACATGGTGGTGCGCCCCGATGGCGTGATCGAGGCCGACGCCCGCACCCCCATCGAGGAATTCGAGGAAGCGGTCGGCCCGGTGCTGACCGAGGAAGAGCGCGAGGACGTGGACACCCTGGGCGGTCTGGTGTTCTTCGTCGCCGGGCGGGTGCCGTCGCGCGGCGAATTGATCGGTCACGTCTCGGGCCTGGAATTCGAGGTGGTGGACGCCGATCCCCGCCGCATCAAGTGGCTGCGGGTGCGCCGGGCCGCGCCGTCGGCCGTCGCCGAGTCGGCCTGATGCCCGCCGCTGTCGGCGTCCTGTCCGCCGCGCACCGTTCGTCGCCCGCCGCCTCCAACGGGTTCGGTGGCGCCGCCGCCCGGCTGGCCGCCCTGACCGGGTGGCGCCGCCGCCTGGCGCTGGTGCTGCTGGGGGCGCTGGCCGCGCTGGCGCTGCCGCCGGTGGGGCTGGTGCCGGTGCTGCTGCTGGCGCTGCCCGGCCTGATCTGGGTGCTGGATGCCTCGGCCAGCCGCCGCGCCGCCTTTGGCGCCGGATGGTGGTGGGGCCTGGGCTGGTTCCTGGTCGGACTGGTGTGGATCGCCAACGCCCTGCTGATCGAGCCGGAAAAATTCGGCTGGATGGTCCCCTTCGCCACCCTGGGCCTGTCCGGGGTGCTGGCGGTGTTCACCGGCGCCGCCACCCTGGCGACTCGGCTGTCGGGTGTCGCCGGGCCGGGCCGGGTGCCGGTGCTGGCCGCCGCCTGGACCGTCGCCGAATGGCTGCGCTCCTGGGTGCTGACCGGTTTTCCGTGGAATCCGCTGGGCTCGGTGTGGGACGTGGCGTTGCCGGTGCTGCAACTGGGGTCGGTGATCGGTGTGTTCGGCCTGTCGCTGCTGACCATGCTGGTGTTCGGCCTGCCCGCGCTGCTGGCCGATTACGCGCCGCGCCGCCTGCGGCTGGGGGCCTTGGCGCTGGCGGTGCTGCTGCTGGCCGCCGCCCTGCTGTTCGGCCTGCTGCGCCTGCGCGCCCCCCAGGACATGGTGCCCGGCATCACCCTGCGTCTGGTTCAGGCGGCCATCGGCCAGCGCCACATGTGGCGCGAGGATCTGCGCGAAACCCATCTGCTGGCCCATCTGGAACTGTCCAAGGCGCCGGGCTGGGACCGCGTCACCCATGTGATCTGGCCCGAGACGGCGGCGCCCTATGTGCTGGACATGGACGGGCCGCGCCGTGCCCTGGTCGCCTCGGTGGCGCCGCCCGGCGGCATGGTCGTCACCGGCGCGCCGCGCGTCACCGCGCCGGGCGTGGCGCCGTTCCAGGTGTGGAACAGCCTGATGGCCATCGATGGCGCCGGGCAGGTTCTGGGCGTCTACGACAAGGCCCATCTGGTGCCTTTCGGCGAATACGTGCCGTTGCGCGCCATCCTGCCCATCGACAAGATCACCCAGGGCGGCGGCACCGATTTTTCCGCCGGTCCCGGTCCGCGCACCCTGGACTTGCCGGGCCTGCCGCCGCTGTCGCCCATGATCTGCTATGAATCCATCTTCCCCGCCGCCGTGGCCGGGCAGCCGCGCCCGGGCTGGTTGCTGACCGTCACCAATGACGGCTGGTTCGGCAATTCCGCCGGTCCCTACCAGCATCTGGCGGCCGGGCGCATGCGCGCCATCGAGGAAGGGCTTCCGGTGGTGCGCGCCGCCAATTCCGGCATTTCGGCCGTTTATGATGGATTGGGCCGCGAAGTGGCCCGCCTGGGCCTGGGACGGCAGGGCGTGGTCGATGCGCCGCTGCCCCGGGCGCTGCCCCCCACCCTGTTCTCGCGCCTGGGCAACACGCTGCCCCTGATGCTGGCGTTTCTGGCCGCCGTGGCCGGTTTGCTGGCGGGGCGCGTGCTGCGCCGCTGGGAATAGGACCGGAGAATGGGAAGACTTTCTCCGGTCGGTTGACTTGTATCCGCCCCTGGTCATAATGAGCGCCGCGATACTTTCTCGCGTCTTGTAAATTTTGACAGGTTGGGGCAGTCCCGATGGCTCAAACTCCGCGTAATCAGAAGACCGGCCTGCGCAAGGGCAGCAGCCGGGGGCGCACCCCTTCGGGCAAGCCCAACCCCATCGACGTGCATGTGGGGTCGCGCGTGCGTCTTCGCCGCACCCTGCTCGGCATGAGCCAGGAGAAGCTGGGCGAGGCCCTGGGCCTGACCTTCCAGCAGGTGCAGAAATACGAACGCGGCGCCAACCGCGTCGGCGCCTCGCGCCTGTTCGATCTGTCGCGCGTGCTGGACGTTCCGGTCAGCTTCTTCTTCGACGACATGGGCGAGGAACTGAAGACCCAGACCCCGGCGCTGATCGCCGGTGTCGGCGAACTGGAAGAACTGCCCGCCCATTTCGAGCACGACCCCATGGCCAAGCGCGAGACGCTGGAACTGGTGCGCGCCTATTACCGCATCAGCGACCCGCAGGTGCGCAAGCGGGTGTACGAACTGGCCAAGGCGCTGGCCGACGCCGCCGAGATGAACGGCCGCTGAGGCGTCCGTTCCGGTCGAGGGAAAGGGGAAGCGGTCGGGGCCGCCTTCCCCTTTTTTTTGGTTTTCTCAGGGAACGGGCGGCTTGCCGCCCTATTCCTTGAGGAATTCCATGGCCTGATTGAGCTGGCTCATGCGGTGGTGGCTGCCGTAATGGCTGTCCGGGTGGTGGATGGTGGCCAGCATGCGGAAGCGGGCGCGCACCGTGCGCTTGTCCGGCCGGGTGCCGGGCGGGAAGCCCAGGACGTGCAGCGCCTCGTCCCGGCTGGACACGCCGTGCGGCAGCGGGTCGAAGGCCAGCACGTTGATGATGGCGCGCAGACGCTCCAGTTCCTCGTGGGCGGCGGCCACCGCGCGGCTGGCCTCGGCATGGGCCTGGCTGGGTGGTGGCGGCGGCGGGGGTGGCGGTGGCGGGGCCGGTTCCGGCGGCTTGGCGCGCGGGTCTTCCAGTTTCAGGCACATGCTGCCCGAATCCAGCGCCAGGGCCAGACCCAGGGCGCGGCGGATGAAATCCATCTCGTATCCCGGCGGCATGCGCACTTGCAGGCGCGGCTTGCGCCGCCACGGCCGCCCCTGGGCCGGACCGGATTTCAGGATCACCGTCTCGCGGTCGCCGGGATCGGGGTCGCCGGGATCGTCGAAGGCGGCGATCACCGGCGGCGGCATCACCAGCAGCACCGAACGGGCGATATCGCCGACATTGACGCGCCGCCGCGCCGCCAGCGCCTCGACCGCATCGCGGAAGGCGGTGGAACAGGGGATGGTGTAGGAATGCTTGACGGTGCCGCCGACCGGCTGGGCGGTATTGGGATCGCTGCTCATGGTCGGGGATTATGCGCTACGGCGGGCTTCGTTGAAATGCAGCCGTCGGCCCTCGGCCAGCATGCGGCCCATTTCCTCGGCGGGCAGCGGGCGCGAGAACAGATAGCCCTGCATCTGGTCACAGCCCAGGGTGCGCAGGAATTCCAGGTGCTGGGTGTGCTCGACGCCCTCGGCCACCACCTTCATGCGCAACGCGCGGGCCATGGCGACGATGGCTTCGACGATGGCGGCGTCGTTGGGGTCGGTGATGACGTCCATGACGAAGCTGCGGTCGATCTTCAGCTTGGAAATGGGGAAGCGCTTCAGCACCGACAACGACGAATAACCGGTGCCGAAATCGTCGATGGCGCAGGCCAGCCCCATGTCCTTCAGGGTCTGCACCACGCCGATGGCGCTTTCGGCGTCGCGCATGGCCGAGCTTTCGGTCAGCTCGATCTCCAGATAGCGCGGGTCGAGGCCGCTGTCGGCCAGGGTGGTTTCCAGGGCGGCGATCAGGCGGCGGGCGTATTGGAACTGGCGGCCGGACACGTTGACCGCCACCGGGATGGCGGGCAGCCCCTCGTCCTGCCAGGCTTTGTTCTGGCGGGCGCACTGGCTGAGCATGACGTCGCAGATGGCATCGATCAGGCCGGATTCCTCGGCCACCGGAATGAACTCGCCGGGGGCGACCATGCCCATTTCCGGGCTTTTCCAGCGCACCAGCGCCTCCATGCCCACCACGGCGCCGCTGCTCAGATCCACCTGCGGCTGGTAATAGGGAATGAACTCGCCATGTTCGACGGCGCGGCGCAGCTTGTTCTGAAGGGTCAGGGTCTTGGCGGCGCGCGAGCTCATTTCCTTGGTGAAGAACTGCAAGGTGGCCGGTCCCTGGGCCTTGGCCCGGTGCAGCGCCGCCTCGGCGTTCTTGATCAGGGTTTCGGCGTCCTCGCCGTCGCGCGGGAACAGGGCGATGCCGCTGCACACCGAGATCTCGAATTCCTCGCCCGCCACCGACACCGGCGCCTGGGCCAGCGCGTGCAGGCGCTCGACCGCGTCGGTCAGCTCGCGCTTCGAGGCGTGGCCGCCGATCAGCAGCAGGAAGCGGTCGCCCGAGGCCCGCGCCATGACGTCGTCGCGGCCCAGGGCGGCTTGCAGGATATCGGCGGCGGCGATCAGCACCTGGTCGCCCACCGAATGGCCCATGGTGGCGTTGATGATGCCGAAACGGTCGATGCCCAGGCTCATGACCGCCAGCAGGCCATGGCGGTGGCGCGCCGCCTCGCGCGCGGCGATGAAGCGTTCCAGGAAGGCCGGGCGGTTGGGCAGCCGGGTCAGCGGGTCGTAGAAGGCCAGGAACGACAGCCGCTGTTCCGCCATCTTGCGGTCGGTGACGTCGATGATGATGCCGTCCCACACGATGTCGCCGTTGTCGCGGCGGGTGGGGCGGCTTTGTCCGCGCAGCCAGCGGCGGCGGCCGTCGCCGCCGATGGCCGCCACTTCCTCCTCGAACGGCTCCATGGTGCGGGCCGACCGGCCCAGCGCCGCCAGGAAACGCTGGCGTTCGTCGGACGACACCGCCGACAGGAACAGGTGGGAATCGGCCATCAGTTCCTCGGGCTCCAGGCCCAGGAAGTCACGGCAGCCGTCGGAAACATAGGTGAAGTCCAGCCGCCCGTCGGCGCGCAGCACCCGCTGGAACACCATGCCCGGCATGTTGGCGGCGATGGCGCCCAGCCGTTGCTCGGTTTCGCGCAGGGCGGCCTCGGTGGCCTTGCGGGCGGTGATGTCGCGGCCGATGCCGACGAACAGGCGATGCCCCTCCAGCCGCACCTCGCTGGTGGACAATTCCAGCGGAAAGGTCGATCCGTCCTTGCGCAGACCCAGCAATTCGCGCGGACCGCCGCCCACCAGCCCGCCCGACCCGTCCAGCAGGTCGCCGACCAGCAGGTGGGGATGGCGCTCGCGCTCGGCCAGCAGCATGGCGAAATCCTGCCCGGCCAGATCGGCGCCGTCCCAGCCGAACAGCCGCTCGGCGGCGGTGTTGACGGTGTCGATGGCCCCGGATTCATCCAGGATCAGAATGGAATCGGCGG
The DNA here is from genome assembly GCA_023458315.1 of Pseudomonadota bacterium. Lineage (GTDB taxonomy): Bacteria > Pseudomonadota > Alphaproteobacteria > Rhodospirillales > Magnetospirillaceae > Magnetospirillum. Next base: position 56,109 of record JAEXAH010000144.1, on the reverse strand, counting down.
CATGCTCCATCAGCATGTCCAGCCGGAATTCGGCGCGGCGACCGTCGGTGACGTCGATCAGCGCCCCGTCCCACACCACAATATCGCCGTCGCGGCGCGGGCGCGACGCGCCCTTCAGCCAGCGGACCTCGCCCGATCGGGTGATGGCGCGGAATTCCTCGATGCACAGGGTCAGGTCGGCGGCGGAACGCTGGATGGCCTCCAGGTGGGAATCGCGGTCGGCCCAGTGCACCACATGCAGGCAGCCCTTGGCGTTGACCGCCATGTCGGCGGCCTCCAGGCCCAGGACATCGCCCAGATTGCCGCTGAAGAAGGGATAAGACAGGGTGCCGTCCGCTTCCAGCCGCCGCTGGAAGGCGAAACCCGGCAGACTGGCGGCGATGCCGTCCAGGCGGGCGCGCAATTCGCTTTCGGTGTCCCTGCCCTTGGTCAACCGGTCACTCCACCCCCAGCCGGGGGAACCCTTTTCTCCCCGGACCGGGTGATGGTATCGGCCTTGTCCCGTCCTGGCAACGGCGTACAGCTTTCGGGGGTGTGCGTCGCGCCGCTTTCTCAGGCGATCTTGCGGCGGAAGTAGTCGATGGTGCGCTCCAGCCCCTGTTCCAGCGGGATGGTCGGCGCCCAGCCCAGCACGTCGCGGGCCTTGTCGATGTTGGGCTGGCGCTGGCGCGGATCGTCGGCGGGCAGCGGCATGAAGATCAGCTTGGACTTGGAATTGGTCAGCCGCAGCACGGTTTCCGCCAGTTGCACCATGGTGAACTCGCCGGGATTGCCCAGGTTGATGGGGCCGGTGACGTCGTCGCCGGAATTCATCAGCCGCACGAAACCTTCGATCAGGTCGTCGCAATAGCAGAAGGACCGGGTCTGGCTGCCGTCGCCATAGATGGTGATGTCGCGGCCTTCCAGCGCCTGCACGATGAAGTTCGACACCACGCGGCCGTCGTCGGGATGCATGCGCGGGCCGTAGGTGTTGAAGATGCGCGCCACCTTGATGCGGGTGCCGTGCTGGCGGTGGTAGTCGAAGAACAGGGTTTCGGCGCAGCGCTTGCCTTCGTCATAGCAGGCGCGCGGGCCGATGGGGTTGACGCTGCCGCGATATTCCTCGACCTGCGGGTGGATTTCCGGGTCGCCATACACTTCCGAGGTGGACGCCTGGAAGATCTTGGCGTCGATGCGCTTGGCCAGCCCCAGCATGTTGATGGCGCCGTGCACGCTGGTCTTGGTGGTCTGCACCGGGTCGCGCTGGTAATGGATGGGCGAGGCCGGGCAGGCCAGATTGTAGATCTCGTCCACTTCCACATACAGCGGGAAGGTGACGTCGTGGCGGATCAGCTCGAAATACGGGTTGCCCATCAGATGGGCGATGTTGTCCTTGCTGCCGGTGAAGAAATTGTCGGCGCACAGCACGTCGCAGCCTTCGGCCAGCAGACGCTCGCACAGATGCGAACCCAGGAAGCCGGCGCCGCCCGTCACCAGAACCCGCTTGCGACCGTATTTCATCGAACCACCCTTCGAGTCACGCATATAAGGTGACAGGTTCTTATGCTTCTTGCGGGGCGGCGGCAAGCTCGGTGTTGACTCGTTGGCCCGCGGAGTCGTACAAACGCATCCTCTCCAGGTTTCCGGGAGAAAACCGTCACCACGGTGACACGCCAGTCCGCGAAGGTACGCGCACTGGCGCGTTTCTGTTTGGGGCGAATCGATTGGAGTTTCGATGTTCGAGTCCTTGAGCCAACGCCTGTCTGCGGTCTTCGACAAGCTTACCGGTCGCGGTGCGCTGTCCGAAGCCGACGTGACCGAGGCGCTGCGCGAGGTTCGCGTCGCGCTGCTCGAAGCCGATGTCGCCCTGCCGGTGGTCAAGGATTTCGTGGCGCGGGTCAAGGATCGCGCCGTCGGCCAGGAAGTGGTCAAGTCCGTCTCGCCGGGCCAGATGGTGGTCAAGATCGTCCATGACGAACTGATCAACACCCTGGGCACCGACGGCGTCGAACTGAACCTGAATGCCGTGCCGCCCGCCGTGATCCTGATGGTCGGCCTTCAGGGCTCGGGCAAGACCACCACCTCGGGCAAGCTGGCGGTGCGGCTGAAGAAGGACCGCAAGAAGGTCCTGCTCGCCTCGCTCGACGTTTACCGCCCCGCCGCCCAGCAGCAGCTGGAAATCCTGGCGAAGCAAGCCGATGTGGGCAGCCTGCCCATCATCATGGGCGAGATGCCGGTGGCCATCACCAAGCGCGCCCTGGAGATGGGCCGCAAGGAAGGCTACGACGTCGTCATCCTCGACACCGCCGGCCGTCTGCACATCGACCAGGAACTGATGGCCGAGGTCGCCGCCGTGCGCGACGTGGCCAAGCCGGTCGAGACCCTGCTGGTCGCCGATGCCATGATCGGCCAGGACGCCGTCACCCTGGCGCGCGAATTCAATGAAAAGGTCGGCGTCACCGGTATCGTGCTGACCCGCGTCGATGGCGATTCGCGCGGTGGCGCGGCGCTGTCCATGCGCGCCGTCACCGGCCGCCCCATCAAGTTCCTGGGCATGGGCGAAAAGCTCGAGGCGCTCGAGGTGTTCCACCCCGACCGCGTGGCGGGCCGCATCCTGGGCATGGGCGACGTGGTGTCCCTGGTCGAAAAGGCCATGGAGAATGTCGACCAGGAAGAGGCCGAGAAGCTCGCCAAGCGCATCGAGAAGGGCAAGTTCGACCTCAACGACATGCTGAGCCAGTTCAAGCAGGTCGAGAAGATGGGCGACCTCAAGGGCATCCTGGGCATGATGCCGGGCATCGGCAAGATGGCCGCCCAGCTCAAGGACGCCAAGATCGACAACAAGGCCGTGGGCCGTCAGAAGGCCATCATCCAGGCCATGACCCTGGCCGAACGCAAGAATCCCGACCTGATCAAGGCGTCGCGCAAGAAGCGCATCGCCGCCGGTGCCGGTGTCGCCATTCAGGACGTGAACAAGCTGCTGAAGCAGTACCAGCAGATGGCCGACGTCATGAAGAAGGTCGGCAAGCTGGGTCAGAAGGGTTTGATGAGACATGGCCTGGGCGGGCTGTTGCCCCCCGGCATGCGTGGTTTCGGGCGCTGATCGGCACCCGGTTGGTTTGAAAAGTTTTTGCTAAAGGGAAGTTGGAAATATGGCTCTGAAGATTCGTCTCGCCCGTGGCGGTGCCAAGAAGCGTCCGTTCTACCGCATCGTGGTGGCCGACGCCCGCAGCCCCCGTGACGGCCGTTTCATCGAGAAGATCGGCACCTACAACCCGCTGCTGCCGACCGACCACGCCGAGCGTTTCGTGCTGAACGCCGAAGCCGCCAAGAAGTGGCTGGCCGTCGGTGCCCAGCCGACCGACCGTCTGGTCCGTCTGTTCGCCAATCTGGGCCTGGTTGCCGCCCCGGTGCGCGCCGAGCAGACCAAGAAGCCGCTGCCGAAGGCCAAGGCCCAGGAGCGCGCCAAGGCCGCCGCTGCTGCTGCCGCTGCCGCCGCCGAAGCGACCGCCGAGTAATTGGCCGTGACGACCCGGGTGTGCGTCGGCGCCATCGTTGGCGCGCACGGGGTGCGCGGTCAGGTCCGCATCAAGAGCTTTACCGCCGACCCGGCCGATATCGACGCCTATGGTCCGGTGGCAAACGAGGATGGGACCCGCCGCTTCAAGCTGAAAGTGACCGGCGAGGCCAAGGGCCTGCTGATCGCCCGGCTTGAGGGGGTGGCCGACCGCGACGCGGCCGAGGCCCTGCGGGGAACGAAACTGTTCGTCCCCCGCGACAGGCTGCCGGAACCGGAGGAAGACGAGTTCTTCTATTCCGATCTGGTGGGCCTGCGGGCTGAAAGCGCGGACGGAACGGTGCTGGGCATTGTGCGCGGCGTGGCCGATTTCGGCGCCGGAGAGGTGCTGGACGTCGGCCCGTTCATGGTTCCGTTCACCAGGGCCGACGTGCCGGTGGTGGACATCGCCGGGGGCAGGGTGGTGGTTGTACCGCCGGTCTATGCCCCCGACGACAAGGATGAGGCCGGAGCGAGCGAAGCGAGGGACTGGGCCGTTGAGGCCCCGCGAAGCGACCGAAGCGAAAGCGAAGGGCAAGCGGAGCGTAAGCCAACCGAGCGGAGCGAGGACCGGCGTCTGAGGCAAGAGAACGAGGATCAGGGTGGGGAACGAGGTGAATAAGGCTCCGTGGCACGCCACGGCCCTCACCATCTTCCCCGAGATGTTCCCGGGACCGTTGGGCCAGTCGCTGGCCGGGCGGGCCTTGGAAAAGGGAATATGGTCGCTGGACGCGGTCAACATCCGTGACTTCGCCACGGACAAGCACCGTTCGGTCGACGACGTTCCCTTCGGCGGCGGCGCCGGTATGGTCATGCGTCCGGATGTTCTGGATGCGGCCATTCGGGGCAGTGGCGGATCAGGCCCCCTGATTTACATGACCCCGCGCGGGCGGCTGATGGATCAGGCGCTGGTGCGGGAATTGGCGGACGGGCCGGGTGCGACCATCCTGTGCGGCCGCTTCGAAGGTGTTGACCAGCGGGTGCTGGACGCGCACGGCGCGCTCGAGGTTTCCTTGGGCGATTTCGTGCTGTCGGGGGGCGAACTCCCGGCGCTGGTGCTGCTGGACGCCATCGTCCGCCTGCTGCCGGGGGTTCTCGGCAATCAGGACACGCTGGCCGAGGAAAGTTTCGAGTGGGGTTTGCTGGAATATCCCCACTACACCCGGCCCGCCGAATGGCAGGGACGGGCGGTGCCCGAGGTTCTGATCTCGGGCCACCACAAACGGATACACGACTGGCGCCGTCGTCAGTCGGAGGATGTAACTAGGACACGCCGACCGGACCTGTGGCTCCGGTATGCCTCTGCCAAGGATAGTGAGGGCAAGTAGATGAACATCATTCAGCAGCTCGAGCAGGAGCAGATCGCCAAGCTGACCGAAGGCAAGGCGATCCCGGAATTCTCTCCGGGCGACACCGTCAAGGTCAACGTGAAGGTGATCGAAGGCAACCGCGAGCGCGTGCAGGCCTATGAGGGCGTGTGCATCGCCCGCAAGAACGACGGCCTGAACAGCCACTTTGTCGTGCGCAAGATCTCCTACGGCGAGGGTGTGGAGCGTATCTTCCCGCTGTACTCCCCGAACATCGCCTCGATCGAGGTGATCCGCCGTGGCGACGTCCGCCGCGCCAAGCTGTACTACCTGCGCGACCGTCGCGGCAAGTCGGCCCGTATCGCCGAGCAGACCACCGGCTATTCGGCCAAGGTCAGCGCCGCCGAGCGTGAGGCCGCCGCCGCCGACAAGGCCGCCGCCGTGGAGGCCCAGAAGGCCGCCAAGGCCGCCAAGGCCGCCGAAGCCGCCAGCGAGTAATCGCCGCCGATCGCCGCTCCTCTCCGGGGGCGGCGATTTGCTTCGCGTTTGGCCCCGCGCCCGTGGCGCCCTGGGAATCCCCCGGGTGCCCGTGGGCGCGGGGTTTCGCTATGGTGGGTTCATGAAGGGGTGAAACCCCACCCCGCCATGGCCCTGCCCGAATATGGCTAGCATCCAAGGAAGACCCATGTCCAAGCCGCGTACTCTGTTCGACAAGATCTGGGACGCCCATCTGGTGGACGTTCAGGATGACGGCACCTCGTTGCTGTACATCGACCGCCACATGGTGCACGAAGTGACCAGCCCGCAGGCGTTCGAGGGCCTGCGCATGGCCGGCCGCAAGGTCCGTCACCCCGAGGCCACCCTGGCCGTCGCCGACCACAACGTGCCGACCACCGACCGGTCCAAGGGCATCGAGAACGAAGAGTCGCGCATCCAGGTCGAAACCCTGGAGAAGAACGCCAAGGATTTCGGCGTCGAGTTCTACGCCATGAGCGACATCCGCCAGGGCGTGGTGCACATCGTCGGCCCGGAACAGGGCTTCACCCTGCCCGGCACCACCATCGTCTGCGGTGACAGCCACACCGCCACCCACGGCGCCTTCGGCGCCCTGGCCTTCGGCATCGGCACCTCGGAAGTCGAGCATGTGCTGGCGACCCAGACCCTGGTGCAGAAGCCCGCCAAGAACATGCGCATCACCGTCAAGGGCAAGGCCCCGGCCGGTGTGACCGCCAAGGACATCGTGCTGGCCATCATCGGCAAGATCGGCACCGCTGGCGGCACCGGCTATGTGGTCGAGTTCGCGGGCGAGGCCATTACCAGCCTGTCCATGGAAGGCCGCATGACGGTCTGCAACATGGCCATCGAGGGCGGCGCCCGCGCCGGTCTGATCGCCCCCGACCAGACCACCTTCGACTACGTCGCCGGTAAGCCGCGCGCCCCCAAGGGCGCCGCTTTCGAGGCCGCCGTGGCCTATTGGAAGACCCTGTTCACCGATGCCGACGCCAAGTTCGACGCCGAGATCGAGATCGACGCCGCCACCCTGGTGCCGCAGATCACCTGGGGCACCAGCCCCGAGGATGTGATCCCGATCACCGGCACCGTGCCGGTTCCCGCCGACATCAAGGACGAGGCCAAGCGCAAGGCGGTCGAGCGGTCGCTGGCCTATATGGGCCTGGAAGCGGGCATGAAGGCCACCGACATCAAGATCGACGTGGTGTTCATCGGGTCGTGCACCAACGGCCGCATCGAGGATTTCCGCGCCGCCGCCGAAGTGCTGAAGGGCAAGAAGGTCGCCCCCGGCGTGCAGGCGCTGATCGTGCCGGGTTCCGGTCTGGTCAAGGAACAGGCCGAGGCCGAGGGTCTGGACAAGATCTTCATCGAGGCCGGTGCGGAATGGCGCGAGCCGGGCTGTTCCATGTGCCTGGCCATGAATGCCGACCAGCTCAAGCCGGGCCAGCGTTCCGCCTCGACCTCGAACCGCAATTTCGAGGGCCGTCAGGGCCGTGGCGGCCGCACCCATCTGGTCAGCCCGGCCATGGCCGCCGCCGCCGCCATCACCGGCAAGCTGACCGACGTGCGCTCGCTGTAACTCTTCCCATCCCCCTCCCCCGGCAAGCCGGGGGGAGGGGGATGGGGTATTTTTGTTTAACCACAGAGACACAGAGGCACAGAGGCACAGAGAGACCGTGCAGACGGCAACCCTGGTGCCACCCGACGGATATCTCTGTGCCTCTGTGTCTCTGTGGTGAATTAATATGGATGTCGCCGACAAGCTGAGGGCGTTGGAGCGCAAGAGGATTTTCCTGACCGCCGCTGGCGGAATGGGAACCCTTCTGTATCTCTGTCTTCTTGGCTGGTGGGCGAAGTGGTCGGACCTGCCGGGAATGCCGCTGAACAACATCGGCGATTTCCTGGCAGGGGCCTTCGCACCGCTGGCCTTCTTGTGGTTGGTGATCGGCTATTTTCTTCAGGCCATTGAGCTGAAGCAGAATAGCGAATCGCTGATGCAGCAGGCGGCGGAGATGAAGAATGCGGTCGAACAAGCTACCCGGCAGTCAGATGCCTTATTAAAAAATCAGGACTACGTTAGATGCGATATTATCAACGGGATGAGATCAACAATTGATCCTGACTTGAACGAGTTAGCGAGGAAGATGCTTGAAAAAATCATCGCCATTCGCCCGGAGTGTGAGCATGTGTACTTGGAGGCTCTAAATGCGTACTCTGCTGGGTCGAGAGAATGTTTCGCATCGGCAGCCTTGAAAGTGATAAGTGTTCTTCAAGAATTTGTTATAAAAGATGCGTCCGCTACGGGAAAATATGCAATTTCATATATAAAGACATTCGAATACCTTTTTAATTTTCTAAAAAATGAAGATCAGGGTGTGATGGTCGCTTATTTCAATAGGGATTTTGGGATGCTCTATTTGTTTCTTCATAGCGTGTGTGGTGACTGCAATAATGATGCAGATTTGATCGCACGGCATCTATCCACAGTTGAGGCATAGCATGGAAAAGTTCACTGTTCTGACCGGCGTTGCCGCCCCCTTGAACATGATCAACGTCGATACCGACATGATCATCCCCAAGCAGTTCCTGAAGACCATCAAGCGCACGGGTCTGGGCAAGAACCTGTTCGACGAGATGCGTTACACCCAGGACGGCGCCGAGGTTCCGGATTTCGTTCTGAACAAGGCCGCCTACCGCAATGCCAAGGTGCTGATCGCCGGGGCCAATTTCGGCTGTGGTTCGTCGCGTGAGCACGCGCCGTGGGCCATCGCCGATTTCGGCATCCGCTGCGTCATCGCCCCCAGCTTTGCCGACATCTTCTTCAGCAATTCGTTCAAGAACGGCATCCTGCTGATCAAGCTGCCGGTGGACGTGGTCAACGGCCTGATCAAGCAGGCCGAGAACGGCGCCAACGCCACCTTCACCGTGGATCTGGAACAGCAGAAGATCACCGCCCCCGACGGTTCGGTGATCGGCTTCGACGTCGATCCGTTCAAGAAGCATTGCCTGCTGAACGGTCTGGACGATATCGGCCTGACCATGATGAAAGCCGACAAGATCGAAGCCTTCGAGGCGGCGCGCAAGCAATCCTCGCCCTGGCTGTAATCCATTAAGTCACCACAAAGGCACGAAGGGCACCAAGGGGTGTTCTTTGTGTCTTTGTGGTGAATCCCTTTTTAGATTTCCTGATGGAGTTAATGAACATGGCCGCCAAGAAGCTTCTGATCCTGCCCGGCGACGGTATCGGCCAGGAAGTGATGGTCCAGGTCCGTCGCATCATCGACTGGCTGGACAAGAAGCGGGGCATCGCGTTCGACATCACCGAGGGCCTGATCGGCGGCTCGGCCTATGACGCGCACGGCACCCCCCTGTCGGACGAAACCCTGGCCGACGCCCTGGCCGCCGACGCCGTGCTGCTGGGCGCCGTGGGCGGCCCCAAGTGGGACGACCTGCCGTTCGACAAGAAGCCCGAGCGCGGCCTGCTGAAGATCCGCAAGGAAATGGGCCTGTTCGCCAATCTGCGTCCGGCCACCGTGTTCGACGCCCTGGTGGATGCCTCGACCCTCAAGGCCGACGTGGTCCAGGGCCTGGACATCATGATCGTGCGCGAACTGACCGGCGGCCTGTATTTCGGCCAGCCGCGCGGCATCGAGACCCTGGCCAACGGCGAGCGCAAGGGCGTCAACACCCTGACCTACACCACCAGCGAGATCCAGCGCATCGGCCGTGCCGCCTTTGACCTGGCCCGCAAGCGCAACAAGAAGCTGTGCTCGGTGGACAAGGCCAACGTGCTGGAATGCACCGTGCTGTGGCGCGAAGAGATGATCAAGCTGCAAAAGGAAGAGTACCAGGACGTGGAGCTGTCCCACATGTACGTGGACAACGCCGCCATGCAGCTGGTGCGCAATCCCAAGCAGTTCGACGTCATGGTCACGGAAAACATGTTCGGCGACATCCTGTCCGACTGCGCCGCCATGCTGACCGGCAGCTTGGGCATGCTGCCGTCCGCCAGCCTGGGCGCCGCCGATGCCAACGGCAACCGCAAGGCCCTGTACGAGCCGGTGCACGGTTCCGCCCCGGACATCCAGGGCAAGGACATCGCCAACCCGCTGGCGACCATCCTGTCCTTCGCCATGTGCCTGCGCTACAGCTTCAACATGGACACCGAGGCCGAGCTGATCGAGAACGCGGTCAAGAACGTGCTGAAGGGCGGCCTGCGCACCGCCGACATCATGGCCCCCGGCAAGGCCAAGGTGTCGACCACGGTGATGGGCGAAGCCATCGTCCGCGAACTGGACAAGATGGTCTGACCCAAAAGGGCGCCCCCAGGGGCGCCCTTTTTTGTTGGGCGGCACCCGCTCGCCGCCCTTGCGCCGCCAGCAGGCGGTGCCATATGAAAAGCCATGCCCGGCGGGGACGACCCCGCCCAATCAACGGCGCAGCGGGGACGGCCCCATTCCGACAGGAGGGCCGTTCATGGCTTGGATTTATCTGTTCGCCGCCGGTTTGCTGGAAATCGCCTGGGCCGCCGGGCTCAAGGCCAGCGAGGGCCTGACCCGGCCGCTGGTTTCCGCCGCCACCCTGATCGCCATGCTGGGCAGCATCGCCTTGTTGGGACTGGCCATGCGCAGCCTGCCCTTGTCCACCGCCTATGCGGTGTGGACCGGCATCGGCATCGTCGGCACCGCCGTGCTGGGCGTCATGGTCCTGGGGGAAAGTCTGTCGCCCCTGCGCCTGCTGTGCGTGGCGGCCATCGCCGCCGGCATTCTGGGGCTCAAGCTGCTGCCGTCGTGATCCCCACAGCAAAAAGGCCCCGGAGGTTTCCCTCCGGGGCCTTGTTCTTCAGCCGTCCCGTCGGGATCAGCGCACGAAGACCTGCACCTCGCCGTTGGACACGGCCGGGCTGGTGTTCTGGCTGACGCGGATGCGGTTGGCGGGCAGGCCCATGTTGGTGAGCGAGCGCACCACCGATTCGGCGTTGCGGCGAACGGTGGTGGCGCCCAGCGCCTGACCGCCCGGGGTCGACCCCGAAGGCGACACCGCGACCACGTCGAACGAGGCGGAGGGCCGACGGTCCAGCGCGCCCTTGACGGCGGCGTACAGCGCGCCTTCGTAGTTCACGTTGGCCTTGTCGAAGCGGATCGTCACCAGCGGCGCGTCGGCGGTCACGGCGGCGCGCGGCGCGGCCATGGGGGCGTCGTAGGCGCTGGGGGCGATCGAGCTGCCCGGGCGGGTGGCGAACGAACCGGCGTAAAGCTGGCCGTTCTTGATGGCCAGGGCCAGGGTGTTCAGGTTGTTGCGCTCGTTGGCGACGTAGTTCTGCTGACGGTTGACGTCGTCCGACAATTCGGTCAGCAGACGTTCGATCAGCACCACGGTGCGGTTGGTTTCATCCTCGAGGATGCGCAGTTGGCGATGATCCTCGTCCACGGCGCCGGAAAGCTGGCGGGCGGCACGCACCGATTCCAGCAGATAGGCCGACAGGGCCGACGACGACGTCACCTCGTTGGCGAGGCGGGTCATCTTGAGGACGTCCTCGTTGATGCGGTCCAACTCGCCCTGGGCGGCGTTCCATTGCTGGTTCAGGATCGGGTTGCCCGGGGTGGTGCCGACCTGCAAGCGCGCGTTGATGGCGGCGACGGTGCCGTGATAACGCTGCGAATCCTGCACGGTGTCGTTGCGGATGCCCTGGAGCGCCTGGTTGTGCCGCGACAGCATGCCCTGAAGCTGTTGCAGGTCGCCGCGCAGGCTGCCGACCTTCTGGCCCACATAGGTGCCGGTGGTGGCGCCGGTGGTCACACCGGGCGGATCGAAGTTGCTGCTGCCCAGGGCCGGCGGCGCACCGGTGGCGGTGGCGTTGGCCGGCTGAACCGTGCCGGAAGCCGGAAACAGCGATTCCTCGGCGAACGAACATCCGCCTGCCAGGAGAACCGCGCACAAGGCGGCGGCATGGGTCGTCTTCAGGGCCATTGGGACAGCTTACCTTTTGTTCGCCAATTGGGATGAAACCCGCCGGGTCAGCATTACCTTGATTTTTGTGGGAAAAATGACTTGCCCCCCGCAATCGTCGGGGATTTTACGCAAACACTCCCAAGGCCACAAGCCGGATTTGCACCCTTTGGTGCGGGAAAGATCGGGGAAAGGCCCGATTTTCACGCCCCTGAAAAAAAGTGCTTGCAGCCCCCATCGAGTTTGCGTATGTTCCGCCACCTCGCCGGACGGAAACGGCCGGTAGGAAAAGCGCCCGTAGCTCAATTGGATAGAGCACCAGACTACGAATCTGGGGGTTAGAGGTGCGAGTCCTTTCGGGCGCGCCATTTCCTTTCGAGAGCACGACAGCCCCGCCGCAAGGCGGGGCTTCGTCGTTTCCGGGGTCCGCCCCGCCCCCTCCACAACCACAGCGAGGTTCCCCCCTCCGGTCCCCCGTGTTAAAACGGGCGATGCGACGCCGGGGGGTGTGTGACCATGGGCAACGATGTGCTGGCATTGCGCGATGAGCTTGCCTCGCTCCGTGCCGCCATGGCCGACCTGGAACAGCGCTGTTCCGACCTGGAAATCGAATATCAGGCCGCCATCGAGCATGGCGACGCCATCGAGGCCGAACTGGCCCTGGCCAACGACCAGATGCGGGCCGAGATCGCCGAGCGCATCCGCGCCGAGGTCAAGCTGCAACGCCTGTTGTCGGCCCTGTCGGAACAGAAGGCCGATCTGGAACTGATCGTCCAGACCATCACCGAGCACAGCGACGAGATCGACGTCGAGCGCGAGCTGGCCAACGAGGAATTGCGGCTGGAGAACGAGCGCATCCGGCTGGCCAAGGAACAGGCCGAGGAACTGGCCCGCGCCAAGACCGAATTCGTCGCCGTGGTCTCGCACGAGGTGCGCACCCCCATGAACGGCGTGCTGGGCATGGCGCGGCTGCTGCTGGACACGCCGCTGTCGCCGGAACAGCGCGACATGGCGGAAACGGTGGTGTCGTCGGGGCGGCTGCTGCTCAACATCCTGGACGATCTGCTGGATCTGTCGAAGATCGAGGCCGGACGGCTGGAGATCGAGCGGATCGACGTCAATCTGGTGCAACTGGTCGAGGAAAGCTTCGGCCTGATGGCCATGCGCGCCGCCGAACGCGGCCTGGCCCTGGCCCACCACGTCGCCGCCGACCTGCCCGCCCAGGTGATGGGCGACCCCATGCGGTTGCGGCAGATCCTGGTCAATCTGGTGGGCAACGCCATCAAGTTCACGGAAAAGGGCAGCGTCACCCTGAGCGTCGAGCGCGCCGCCGCCGCCGATGGCGCGCCGCTGCTGCGTTTCGCCGTCACCGATACCGGCATCGGCATCGGCGAGGACGGGCGCAAGCGGCTGTTCAACCGCTACGCCCAGGCCGCCGCCTGGGTATCGCGCAAGTTCGGCGGCACCGGCCTGGGCCTGTCCATCTGCCACCAATTGGTGGAACTGATGGGCGGCGAGATCGGCGTGGACAGCGAACCGGGGCGCGGCAGCACCTTCTGGTTCACCGTGCCGCTCGGCGAAAGCTTCGACCCCGGCCGTCGCGTCCGTCTTGCGCGGGTGCCCGCGCGCGTGCTGTTGGTCGAGCCGGACGACAACGTGCGCACCCTGCTGGCCCGCACCCTGGCGGGCTGGGGCGTGACGGTGGACGCCGTCGCCGCCGAGGCGGTGGCGGCGCGGCGCCGCCCCGGCGACGTGCTGGTGGCGGGCGCCCGTCTGCCCCATGCCGCCGCGCGCGGTCTGGCCGCCGCCTGCGAACTTCCGGCGGTGATCCTGTGCCCGGCGGGCGGCCTGGGGCCGTCCGACGACAGCGGCCTGACGGCGGCGGTCAGCGAACCGGCGCGGGAAAGCACCCTGGCCGCCGCCCTGGACTGGCTGCTGGCCCCGGCGGACAGCCGCCGCGCCGCCGCCGCGCCCGGCCCCGCCCAACCCGAGGCCGCCCCCGCCCTGTCCAGCCTGTCGGGGCTGGTGGGCGAGGACAATCCGGTCAACCGCCGGGTGGCGGTGGGCATGCTGGAACGCCAGGGCCACCGCGTCGCCCATGCCGAAAACGGCGCCGAGGCACTGCAAAAGTTGACGGGCGGCACGTTCGATCTGGTGCTGATGGACCGCCACATGCCGGTGATGGACGGCATCGCCGCCATCCGCGCCATCCGCGCCCTGCCGCCGCCGCTGGGCAACCTGCCGGTGGTGGCGCTGACCGCCGCCGCCACCCAGGACGAGGTGCTGGAATGTCTGGTGGCGGGCATGGACGATTTCGTGCCCAAGCCGTTCAGCCCCGAACAACTGGCCGAGGCGGTGGCCCGCATCGCCGGCAGCCGCCAGGGCGAGGATTACGACCGCACCCATCTGGACGCCCTGCGCGAGATGCTGGGCGAGGATTCGCTGGCCGAACTGGTGCCGCAATACCACGTCACCGCGCAAAAGCTGCTGAGCCGCCTGTCGGCGGCCATCGCCATGCGCGACGGCAAGGAACTGGCCGAGGCCGCCCACGATCTCAAGGGCGCCTCGGGGCAGGTCGGGCTGGTGGGCCTGCAACGGCTGTGCGGCGCGGTCGAGGGCGCCATGCGCGAGGGGCGGCTGGACGATGCCATCCGGCTGGCCGACGGCATCGCCGCCGCCTATGCCCGGGGCCGGGCGTGGTTGCGCGGCGCTGGCTGAGTCTTGCCTAATACGTGCTTCCAATGCCTAATACGAACAGCTGACTCTCAGGGGTGGGACATGAGCGAGGTCATCGGCGCATTCGACCTGGAACAGGGCGCGGTCAAGGAAGGTCTGGAACTGACCTTCTCGCCCAGTTCGGTGCCGCTCAAGCAACGCTGGCGCAACAACGGCCTGTCGGCCGACTTCCTGGCCGATTACGTCACCACCTTTTTTCCCCGGGACGAACACGACCCCGACAGCCAGGCCCGGCAGGCCGAGATTCGTGGCGCGGTGAACTACATCGCCAACGAATTGCTGGAAAACGCCATGAAATACAGCGCCGACCATCTGGGGCAACCCACCACCATCCGGCTGGTGCTGGCGCAGGACGCCATCCTGTTCACCGGGGTCAACGCCACCGGCGGCGAACGCGGCCGCGCCTTTCTGGGCTTCGTGCGCGAACTGGCGGCATCGGACCCGACGGACATGTATGTGCGGCAATTGGAACGGTCGGCGGAAACCGGCGGCTCGGGTCTGGGCCTGCTGACCATGATCAACGATTACGGCGCCCGGCTGGCCTGGCGCTTCGAGGATTTGGACGACGGCGGCATGCGGGTGACGACCCAGGTGCGGCTGGACATCTGAGCGGCCAAGGGCGCGGATGCGCCCGCCCGGCGAGGGGCAATAGGAAATTTCCGGCCATGGGTGGGAATTTCCGGAACGAGTGTGACAAGGATAAAGCATGCAAACCGTCATCACCGGCGAAACCTATTCCCTGGATTGGGATCCCGAGGCCCGCAGCGCGGCGCTGAAGGGCATCCTGCGCCTGAACGGGCTCGAGGAATACGCCCCCATCTCGCGCTTCCTGCTGGACGCGGTGCCGCAGGGGTCCATGGTTCTGGACCTGCGCGGGCTGGAATTCCTCAACAGTTCCGGCATTGCCACCCTGTCCAAATTCGTCATCGAGATCCGCAACCGCAAAAGCGTCGATCTGACCATCCTGGGGTCCAAGGCGGTGGCGTGGCAAAGCAAGTCGCTGGTCAACCTGAGCAAACTGATGCCGACCCTGCGCATGGAATTCATCTGAAGGTTTTTATAGCCCTCGCCGGGCGGGCCATCAAAAAGGGGGGAACGGGGGGTGGAAAAGGGCGCGCCGTGGGGCATCACCGCCAAGCAGGGGCTTGTCACCGTGGCCGTGGTGCTGGTGCTGGGCCTGGCGGGCAGTCTGCTGGAACTGTATTTCGACTGGCGCGCCACCCGTGACCAGTTGCACCATCAGGTGTCGCAATTGCTGGACACCGTCGACGGTTCGGCGGTCGAGGCCGCCTATCAGCTCAGCCCCGATCTGGCCGAGCGGGTGGTGGACGGCCTGCTGGCCCATGATGTGGTCGCCGCCGTCCGCCTGCACGACAATTTCGGCGACGTGCTGGCCGAGCGCGCCCGCTCGGGCGGCAGCGAACGCGCCGATGCCCTGGCCCTGGCCCTGTTCGGCGACATGATGGAATCCCGCCGCGCCCTGGTGCGCGAACGTTCGGGCGGCGGCGTCGCCGTCGGCGGCCTGGGCCTGACCCTGTCGGTGCCCGACATGGCGCGCGGCTTCTATCAGCGCGCCACGGTCAACGCTGCCCTGGGCCTGGGCCGGGCGCTGGGCATCGTGGCGCTGGTGGTGGCCGTCTTCTACATCATGATCACCCGGCCGCTGGTGCGGCTGGCACAGGTGGTGGGGCGCATCGACCCGACGCGGCCCGGCGCCTTGCTGGTCCCGCCGCTGCCCGGCCATGCCCGCGACGAACTGGGCCAGTTGGTGCAGTCGCTGAACGCCATGCTGGTGGCGGCGCAGCAGGGCATGGACCAGCGCGACCGCGCCCAGGCCGAGAACGTGCGGCTGGGCACCGAACTGGAAGTGTCGCGCCGCATCCAGCAGATGGTGCTGCCGACCACCGGCGAACTGGCGGGCATCCACGGCCTGGACGTCGCCGCCTACATGGAACCGGCCACCGAGGTCGGCGGCGATTACTACGACATCCTGCAAGGCGAGAACGGCCGCGTGCGCATCGGCATCGGCGACGTCACCGGCCACGGCCTGGAAAGCGGCGTGGTCATGCTGATGACGCAAAGCGCCGTGCGCACCCTGGTGACGAGCGACGAAAAGGACGCGGTGCGGCTGTTGGACGTGCTGAACCGCACCATCTATCACAACACCCAGCGCATGGGCTGCGACAAGAACCTGACCCTGGCGCTGCTGGATTACCGTCCGGGCGGCGACGACGGCGCCGCCGGGCATCTGCGCATCAGCGGCCAGCACGAATCGGTGATCGTGGTGCGGGCGGGCGGCGTGGTCGAATTGATCGACACCATGGATCTGGGGTTGCCGCTGGGTCTGGTGGACGATATCGGCGCCTTCGTCGCCGAAACCACCATCCTGTTGCACCAGGGCGACACCGTGGTGCTGTACACCGACGGCATCACCGAGGCCGCCGACCACCACCACAACCTCTATGGCCTGGAACGGCTGTGCGAGACGGTGCGCCTGCACGCCGCGCAACCGGCCGAGGCCATCAAGCAGGCGGTGATCGACGACGTGAAGCGCCACGCCGACGGCCACCCCCTTTATGACGACCTGACGCTGATCGTCCTCAAGCAGGGGTGATCACTGCACGTACTTGGCGGTGATGGCGGCGGCGCGGCGTTCGCGCATTTCGGCAAGTTTGGCCCACAGCTTCTCGGCGGTGGCGCGGCGGCTGTCGTAGAACTGGTGGCTGAACATCAGGAAATAATCCTTTGTCACCAGCGGCGGCTGCGCCTTTTCGATGGTGGGAAAATCGCCGCGCCCCAGCACGGAATCGCCCGCCACCTCCAACTGGGCCACCGCCGCGATGCGCCGTGACGCCAGTTTCTTGAAATTGGTCACGGTGTCGGCGGCTTCCTCGGCCTTCAGGCCCAGCCGGGCCAGATCCTCGGCCACCGAATAACCGGCCTGGATGCCCACCGGGCCACCGTCCAGCCCGCCCATGGCCTTGCCGTCCCAACTGACCGGCCCATCCTTGAGCCGATACAGCATGTAGGACAGGTTGGCGATGCGTCGCGCCGGATCGGGCTTGCCCGCCACCATGGGATAGACGCCCGCTTCCTGCCGTTCCTCCTTGAACGAGGCGTTGAAGATGGCGTCCACCTCGCCGCTTTTCAGGGATTTCAGGCAGCGCGCCCACGGCAGGCGCACGAACTGGATCTCGATCCCCGCCGCCGCCGCCGCCTCGCGCAGCAATTCCACCGACACGCCGGGCGCCACCGGGTCGGGCTCGGCGCCGCTGCCCATGTAAAAGGGCGGCAACGGCTTGTCCTCGTAGGCGGCGCGCACCAGTTCGGCCGCCGACACCGACCCGGAAAACAGACAGGCCCCGACCAACCAGACCGACAACATGCGCATGACGGAAATCCATGACGGGAAAAATTTCCGGCATGGTGCAACCCCCCGGGCGGCAAGCCAAGTGAAATTGCCGCTATAGCGGTGGCCAAGTGAAATTGCCGCGACGGCGGTGGGGATGTCCCCGAATGGGGATGTGCGCAACCTCTGGCCGCGATCATCATCCACGACTAAGGACATAATCCATCAGGAGGGGCGCCATGTACCGCGACATCAAGGCCGTCAGCGCCATGGCCGCCGCCAAGGCGTGTTACCAGCAAATCCCCGACAGCTATGACGGCAAGGGCCATCTGGGCCTGACCATCGCGGGGCTGGACCATCTGGTGGCGCGGGTCGTCACCCTGCACGACCGCCTGGAAGACCTGTCGCGGAGGCCCCATGACTAACGTCGTCGCCTTTCCCAAGCGTATTCCAGACGATCGCGCCGAACTGGACGCTGCCCTGGCCGGTCTGGCGGGGCATCTGGACCTGATCCTGATGAGCCTGGGGCAAAGCCTGATCCTGCTGGACCGCGCCAACCTGTTGTCCGAAACCCGTGCCGAACTGACCCTGACCGCCCGGCGGGCCAAGGATCTGGCCGACTGGCTGACCATCGTCCGCCAGCAATTGCCCGGCCTGCCCCCCGAACAGGTGCGCGCGGCGGTGGCGCCGCTGGTTTCCGAACTGGACCGCCTGGATCAGCAGGCCCACGCCATCCTGCGGGCGCTGCCCGACCGCATCACGCATCTGCTGCGCCGGGGATAGACCGCTCAGGCACGGGCGGCGGGCAGCCAAACATGCACCACCGTGCCCTGGCCGGGCCGGGAATCCAGCGCCAGCCTGCCGCCATGGGCGCGGGCGATCTTGACGCAGGACGCCAGCCCCAGACCGGCGCCGGGATGGGTGGCGCGCGGGAACAACCGCGAGAACGGCTGGGTGATGGTGGCCAGATAGGGTTCGTCGATGCCGATGCCGTTATCGGCGACGTCGATGCGCCAGAACGCGCCGTCGGCCTCGGCCCGGATGACGATGTCGGGCGCCCGGTCGGGGTGACGGAACTTGATGGCGTTGCTGATCAGATTTTCCAGCAACATGACCAGCAGCACAGAATCGCCCTGCACCATGGGCAGATGCTCGATGCGGATGCGGGGATTGAGCTGCGGACAGGCGGCCAGGCATTCGGCCACGGCGCGGCGGGCGACGCTGGCGCAATCCACCGGGGCAAAGGCGTCGCTGGGCCGCCCCGAGCGGCTGTAGGCGGCCAGGCCGTTGATCAGCAGCCCCAATTGCCGCGCCGCCGCCATGATGAAATCCATGCTTTCGCGGGCGGTGGCCGCCGCCTCGGGCGGCAATTGCCGGTCCAGCTTCTGGCAATAGGTCTGCATCAGCCGCACCGGTTCCTGCAAATCGTGCGAGGCGGCGAACAGCATGCGCTCGACATCGGTGTTGGCGTGCAGCAGCAGATCCTCGTTGGCCTTGCGCCGGGTGACGTCCTCTTTCAGCGCCACGTAATGGGTGATGCGGCCGCCGCCGTCGCGGATGGGCGAGATGGTGGCGCTTTCCCAGTACAATTCGCCGTTCTTGCGCCGGTTGACCAATTCGCCGCGCCAGGTCAGCCCGGCGCTGATGGTCTTCCACATTTCCTCGTACACGGCGGGCACCACCTCGCCGGATTTCAGCATGCGCGGGGTGCTGCCCAGCACCTCGGCCTCGGAATAGCCGGTCATTTCCAGGAAACGCGGGTTGACGTATTCCATGCGGGCATCGGCATCCGTGACCACGATGGCCACCGGGCTTTGTTCCACCGCCGCCGTCAGCTTGCGGATTTCCGCTTCGGCCTGCCGGTGTTCGGTGATGTCGGTGAACAGGCACACCACGCCGTGCCCGGCGGTGGGCTGGCTGCGGAACAGGTGGGCGCGGCCGTCCACCGGGTTGACCACCAGCGCCTGCCGCGCCCCGCCGTCATCGGCCAGCGGCGGTTCGTCGTCCACCTGCCAGGGGCGCATGACCGCCAGCAGCGGCCGGAAGCCCTCGATGCGGCCATGGCCGGGGAACAGCGCGTCATAGCGGGCGTTGCACAGCACCAGACGGCGGCCGTGATCGAACAGGGCGAAGGCTTCCTGAAGGCTGTCCACCGCGTCCACCAACTGGCCGTGCGCCTGTTCCGCCTGTTCCTGGGCGCGACCCAGGCGCGAGATGGCGACGCCCAGCGCCAGGAACAGCGCCACCGCCAATACCTGAAGGCCGCTTTCCAGCACCGCCGAACGGTCCTGGCGGATGCCGTAGGCGGTCATGTAGGCGGCCCGCGCCCCATCCAGGGCGGCGCGGCTGTCGATGGCGAAATAGGCGGCGGTGGCATCGGCCAGCGCCCGGCGCTGCTCCAGCAGCACCCGCATGTGGGCGCCGATGCCCGCCAGCACCGGATCGGCGGCGGCGGCGAATTCATCCACCCGCGCCGCCATGCGGTCGCTCGCGGTTGGGGCGGCACTGGTGGCGCCCGCCGTCAGGCCGATCAGCGCCTGCTGCACCCGCGCCGCCTGAAGCGGCGGCGCCGTCGCCACGAAACGTTCCACGGCGAAGGGCAGATAGGAATCTTCCTTGCTGACCATGCTGGCCGCCGCCTTGATCTGTTCGGCGGTGGCCAGTTTGGCCTCGACCAGCCGCCGATAGGCGGCCAGGGCGTCGTCGGGCAGGTCGGCCCCGCTGTCAGCCGCCTGCAAGTCGTCCAGCAGGATCTGCAAGCGGCCGCCATGGCTGACCAGGGTGTCGTAATGGGGCAACAACCCGGCCATCACCCGCAGCAGGTCGCGGTCCAGGCTGGTTTCCGCCTCGACCAGCGCGTCCAGCGCCGCCAGGGTGGCGGCATGGCGGCGGGCGTCGCCGCCGCTGCGCCCCAACAGGGCGAAGGCGGCCATCCCGGCCAGCAGCGCCGCCAGGAACACCACCAGCACCGGCCGGGCCAGCCGCCTCATGGTGCCCGCTCCAGGCGGGCGGGATCGACCAGGCTGCCCAGGAAGGCGACGATGGGGGCGACGTCGCCCTCGGCCATGTCGCGGCCCAATTGATAGCGGGCCATCAGCCGGATGGCCTCGGGCAGATCGGCGACGCTGCCGTCGTGGAAATAGGGCGCGGTCAGGGTGACGAGACGCAGGCTGGGCACCTTGAACACGAATTTGTCGGCGGCGCGGCCGGTGACGTTGAAGCGGCCCAGATCGCCCGGCGCGGTGCGGCCGCGATCGGTGAACCAATTGCCGAAGAAGCCGAAACGCTGGAACAGGTTGCCGCCCACCGCCGCCCCCTGGTGGCACGACGCGCAGCCATAGGATTTGAACAGGTCGTAGCCGTGCTTCTGTTCGGCGGTCAGGGCCGCGTCATCCCCGGCCAGCCAGCGGTCGAAGGGCGAATCGGTGGTGATCAGCGAGCGTTCGAACTCGGCCAGGGCGTCGCGCAGGCTGGCCTCGGTGACGTCGCCGCCATACAGGCGGCGGAAATCGGCGGCATGGGCCGAGGCGCGCAGCCGCGTCAGAACCCCGGCCCAGGTGAAGGCCATTTCCGCCGGATGGGTCAGCGGCCCACCCACCTGCTCGGCCAGGGTGGCGGCGCGGCCGTCCCAGAACTGCGCCAGATTCAGGCTGGTGTTGTAGACGGTGGGGCTGTTGGCGCCGCCCAGCGCGCCGCCGACGCCGCGCGACAGCGCTTGCCCGTCGGCGCCGCCCCGCTCCAGCGGATGGCAGGTGGCGCACGACACGGTGCCGTCGGCCGACAAGGCCGGATCATGGAACAGCCGTTTGCCCAGGGCGACCTTGTCGGCGTTCAATCCGCGTGGCGGCTGCAACGGCCGGATGGGTTCCTGGACACGCGACACCGGCATCTGCGCTACCGCCTGCCCGGCGCCCAGCCCCATCGCCCATGCGATCATGGCGGCGCCCAGAGCCGCCTTCCATGCCGGAATCATCCCCATGCCCCAGACCTTGTTCTCCCCCAAGCATGATAATCCGCACAGGCGGGCAATATTTCAAAGGTCAATTACGCATGCCTGCCCCAAAAGTCCCCGCGTCGGAAGATTGCCAGCGCGGACGGGAACGCATAGGCTCTGCCCCCATGCTTGCCGCCTCTGAAACCTTTCTGATCGAGGCCGCCCGCGCCGAAATGGCCCGGATCTGGCCCAAGCCCACCCTGGCCGCCCTGTGCGAAGCCCTGGACGCCGTGTTCCGGCTGGCCGACGCCACCTGGAACGCCCGCCGCGCCAGCGTGCGCTATCTGCTGGAGGCCCCGGCCACCGCCTGCAAGGCCGGGTGCGGCTGGTGCTGCCACCAGCAGGTGGGCATCAGCGCCCCCGAGGCGGCGCGCATCGCCGTCCATCTGGCCGACCTGCCCGCCGAACAGGCGGCGCCGCTGAAGGACAAGATCCGCGCGACGGCCAAGGCCACCGCCGGCATGGGCACCCGCGCCCGCGCCCGTTCCAAGCTGCCGTGCCCGTTCCTGGGCGATGACGGCGCCTGTTCCATCTATGCGGTGCGGCCGCTGCGCTGCCGGTCGCTGCATTCCATCGACGCCGCGTTCTGCGCCGCCTGTTTCGACGATATCGACGCCATGAGCGCCAAGCTGGCGGCGGGCGAACTGAAGCCGGTCTATCTGGAAACCCCGGAACGCATTTTCGACAGCGCCCTGGCCGGGGTGCTGAAGGCGTTGTCCAAGGGCGCGCCCAAGGCCCTGGTGTCGCTGGAACTGGCCGCCGCAATGGCCGCCCTGCTGGACCAGCCGCGTCTGGCCGAACGCTGGCTGACCGGGGCGCGGCCGGACAAGGCGCTGCATCTGGTGCCCGACGCCGGGGCCTGATCTTCGTCAATGCCGTCTTTGCCGTCTCCTGGAATTCTGCCGTCGTCGCGCCATATGAGGGCTCGCGCACATTAAGCGTCTGTAACCTCGCGTAACCGCGCTGGAATTGAGCCAGGAAGGACGGTAAAGGTTAGGCCCATGCACCGCTTCGCCAATCCCGCCCGCTTCATGCGGATCGCCACACTGGTCCATCCCTGGGCCGTGGGCGTCGCCGTCCTCACCCTGGCCGCCGGCCTGTGGTTCGGATTGATCGCCAGCCCCGCCGATTATCAGCAGGGCGAAAGCGTCCGGATCATGTACATCCATGTGCCGTCGGCCTGGATGGGGCTGTTCTGCTATACCGCCATGGCGGTGTGTTCGGCCATGGCGCTGATCTGGAAGCATCCGCTGGCCGATCTGATCGCCCGTGCCACCGCGCCGGTCGGCGCCGCCTTCACCTTCATCTGTCTGGTGACGGGCGCGCTGTGGGGCAAGCCCATGTGGGGCACCTGGTGGGTGTGGGACGCGCGGCTGACCAGCATGCTGATCCTGCTGTTCCTGTATCTCGGCTACATGGCGCTGGCCGACGCCTTCGACGATCCGCAGCGCGGCCAGAAGGCGGCAGCCATCCTGTCGCTGGTCGGCGTGGTCAATGTGCCGATCATCAAATGGTCGGTGGATTGGTGGAACACCCTGCACCAGCCCGCCAGCGTCATGAAGATGGGCGGCCCCAGCATCGACGCCGCCATGATGGTGCCGCTGACGCTGATGGCGGTGGGGTTCCACGCCTTCTGGCTGGTGGTCCTGGTGCTGCGCACCCGGGCCGAGATCGCGGCCGCCAAGGTCCGCACCCTGCGCATGGCCCAGGTCCACGGCGCCCAGACGGAGCAAGCCTGAGATGGAAAGCCTTTCGTCCTTTCTGAACATGGGCGGCTATGGCGGCTATGTGTGGCCGTCCTATGCCCTGACCGCGCTGGTCATGGTCGGCGTGCTGGTGGGCTCCATCCGCGCCGCCCGCGCCCGTGAAGCCGAACTGGAGCAATTGCAGAAGATGCGCCCGTCCCGCCGCCGCCGCGAAGCCGCCGCCGCGACCCAATCCCCGGAAAGCCAGGCATCATGACCCGCAAGCAACGTCGTCTGTATTTCGTCGTCCTGGGCGTGCTGGCCGTCGGCGCCGCCGCCGCGCTGGTGCTGACCGCGCTGCGCGAGGACGTGGCCTTCTTCTTCAGCCCGTCCGAGATCATCGAGGCCAAGGTGCCGACCGAGGGCCGCCGCATCCGCCTGGGCGGTCTGGTGGAACAGGGCAGCGTGGTGCGCGAGGGCGCCACCGTGCGCTTCCGCGTCACCGACGGCGCCCATGCCATGCCGGTGGTGTTCTCGGGCCTGTTGCCCGACCTGTTCCGCGAGGGCCAGGGCGTGGTGACGGAAGGCAAGATGGGCAAGGACGGCGTGTTCCAGGCCGCCGAGGTGCTGGCCAAGCACGACGAGAATTACATGCCCAAGGAAGTGGCCGAAAGTCTGAAGAAGACCGGTCACTGGCAGGGCGAACAACCCAAGCAGTGACAATGCCGATGCGCTTTCCCTTTTTGCCGTCATGCCCGGACTTGATCCGGGCATCCATGGATCGCCGGGTCAAGCCCGGCGATGACGCGGAAAAAGGGATGTGCCGCGAAAGGTTCGGGAAGGACACTCCATGATCGCCGAAATCGGCCATTTCGCCCTTATCCTGGCGCTGGGCGTCACCATCTTGCAGGCCGTGGTGCCGCTGATCGGCGCGCAGCGCGACGATCCGGTGCTGATGGGTCTTGCCGGTCCGGCCTCGGCCGTGCAGTTCCTGCTGGTGGCGGTGGCCTTCGCCGCCCTGACCCATGCCTATATGGTGTCGGATTTCTCGGTGCTGAACGTGGCGCAGAACAGCCACACCGACAAGCCGATGCTGTACAAGGTCAGCGGCGTGTGGGGCAACCACGAGGGGTCGCTGCTGCTGTGGATCACCATCCTGGCGGTGTTCGGCCTGGCGGTGACGCTGTTCGGCGGCAATCTGCCGCCCGGTCTCAAGGCCCGCGCCCTGGCGGTGCAGGCCATGATCACCGTCGGCTTCCTGCTGTTCATCCTGTTCACGTCCAACCCGTTCGAGCGCCTGGACCCGGCGCCGTTCAACGGCCAGGGCCTGAACCCGCTGCTCCAGGACCCCGGCCTGGCCTTTCATCCGCCGTTCCTGTACCTGGGCTATGTGGGCTTCTCCATGGCGTTCTCGTTCGCCATCGCCGCGCTGATCGAAGGCCGCGTCGATGCCGCCTGGGCGCGCTGGGTGCGGCCGTGGACCCTGGCCGCCTGGGTGTTTCTGACCTGTGGCATCGTGCTGGGCTCGTGGTGGGCCTATTACGAACTGGGCTGGGGCGGCTGGTGGTATTGGGACCCGGTCGAGAACGCCTCGTTCATGCCGTGGCTGGCGGGCACCGCGCTGTTGCATTCCGCCGTGGTGGTGGAAAAGCGCGACGCGTTGAAAAGCTGGACCATCTTCCTGGCCATCCTGGCCTTCGGCCTGTCGCTGCTGGGCACCTTCCTGGTGCGTTCGGGCGTCATCACCTCGGTGCATGCCTTCGCGTCCGACCCGACGCGCGGCGTGTTCATCCTGGCGCTGCTGGTGGTGGCCATCGGCGGCTCGTTCACCCTATTCGCCCTGCGCGCCCCCAGCCTGAAGACCGGCGGCCTGTTCGCCCCCATCTCGCGCGAGGGGGCGCTGCTGCTCAACAACGTGCTGATGGCCACCGGCGCCGGCACGGTGCTGCTGGGCACGCTGTATCCGCTGTTCGCCGACGCCTTCAATCTGGGCAAGGTGTCGGTCGGCCCGCCCTTCTTCAATTCGGTGTTCGTGCCGCTGATGGTGCCCATGGTGCTGGCCATGGCGGTGGGGCCGCTGATGTCGTGGAAGCGATCCGATCTGGCGGGCGTGCTGGGCCGTATGAAGATCGTCCTGGGCCTGACCGTGGCCGCCGCCATCGCCACCTGGTTCCTTCAGGGCGGCGCGGCCGGTCCGTGGTGGGCGGTGGGCGGCATGGCCCTGGCGGTGTGGCTGCTGCTGGGCACCCTGGCGGAATGGGCCGAGCGGGTGCGGCTGTTCAAGGTTCCTGTCGGCGAAAGCCTGCGCCGCGCCGCCCGTCTGCCGCGCGCCGCCTGGGGCATGACCCTGACCCATGCCGGACTGGCGCTGTTCATCGCGGGCGCCACCGCGTCGTCGGCGTGGAAGCAGGAATCGGTGCAAAGCCAGAAGATCGGCGAGGCCGTGACCGTGGCGGGCTACACCTTCACCCTGACCGACGTGCAGGACGTGCCCGGCCCCAATTATCTGGCCACCACCGGCTTCTTCCAGGTGTCCAAGGACGGCAAGACCTTCGCCTCCATGACTCCGGCCAAGCGCACCTACAAGATGCCGCCGCGCCCGACCACCGAGGCGGCCATCGTCGGCACCTTCCTGGGCGACGTCTACGCGGTGATCGGCGACAAGGATGCGGCGGGCGGCTATGTCACCCGTCTGTACTTCAACCCGCTGGTGCCGTGGATGTGGGTGGGTGCCCTGGTCATGGTGCTGGGCGGGCTGGTGTCGCTGACCGACCGCCGCCACCGCATCGGCGCCCCGACCCGCGCCCGCGCCGCCAAGCCGCAACCGGCCCAGGTCTGAGGAGGGAACGCGCATGCGTCGTCTGTTGTACGCGTTGCCGCTGGTGGGCTTCCTGGCCCTGGCGGCGGTGTTCAAGTGGGGGCTGGGCCATGACCCGCGCCTGCTGCCGTCCACGCTGATCGACCGGCCGGTGCCGGAGATGAGCCTGCCGCCGCTGCCCGGCCGCCCGGCCGATTCCGGTCTGGCCACCGCCGACCTCAAGGGTCGGGTGTCGCTGGTCAACATCTACGGGTCGTGGTGCATCGCCTGCGTGCAGGAACACCCCTATCTGATGCAGTTGAAGAAGGCGGGCATCACCATCCACGGCATCGACTGGCGCGACGACCCGGCCGAGGGCGCCAAGTGGCTGCAAAAGCACGGCGACCCCTATGACCGCGTCGGCGCCGACCCGGCGCCGGGCCGCGCCGCCATCGATTTCGGCGTCACCGGCGCCCCGGAAACCTTCATCGTCGATAAGGCCGGGGTCATCCGCTACAAGCATATCGGCCCCATCGGCCCCGAGGTGTGGAAGACCACCCTGGCGCCCATCGTGCAGGAACTGAGCAAATGAGGCGCCTCGCCCTGGCCCTGATGTTGGCGCTGGCCGCCCCCGCCTTCGCCGCCGACCCGTCCGAGATGCTGAAGGACCCGGTGCTGGAAAACCGCGCCGAGAAGCTGGGCAAGGAATTGCGCTGTCTGGTCTGCCAAAGCGAATCCATCGAGGATTCCAACGCCGATCTGGCCAAGGATCTGCGCATCATCGTGCGCGAGCAGATCCAAAGCGGCAAAAGCGATTCCGAGGTGAAGAAGTTCGTGGTCGACCGCTATGGCGATTACGTGCTGCTGAACCCGCCGTTCAAGGCATCGACCCTGGTGCTGTGGCTTGGCCCCTTCGCCTTCCTGGTGGTCGGCATCGGCGCGGTGTGGGCGTTCTATCGCCGCCGCGGCACCGCCGCCGATGTCGCCGCCCCCCTGGCGCCCGCGCCGTTGAGCGAAGCGGAAAAGCGCCGTCTGGCCGCCCTGCTGAAAGAAGAAAAATGATACCGGCAAATCGCTGCGCGCTTCGCCGTATTGCCCCTCGCCGGGCGCGGGCCTCCGCCCGCTTGGCCGCCGCCTCAATGGCGGCTGGAAACCGGCGAACAGAAAAAGGTTCGTCGGTATGATCTGGATTGTCTTCGCCGCCCTGACCGTGGCGACCGTCGCCTTGCTGCTGTGGCCGCTGCTGCGTGCCCGCCAGCCCGCCGCCGCCGCGTCGCGCGCCGCCTATGACCTGACCGTCTACAAGGACCAGTTGGCCGAGGTCGAGCGCGAGGTCGAGCGCGGCACCCTGACCGCCGACCAGGCCGACGCCGCCCGCACCGAGATTCAGCGCCGCATCCTGGCGCTGGGCGAATTGGGCCAGGGCGGCAAGACCACGCGCGGCCGCGTGCTGGCCGCCGCCGCCGCCGTGCTGGCGGTGGTGCCGCTGACCGGCTTCGGAATCTACACCGTGATCGGCCAGCCGCATCTGCCCGACCAGCCCTACAGCGCCCGCGCCGGCAAGATCGCCGAGATGCAGGATCAGGCGGCGCTGATCCAGAACATGGTGGCGCAATTGACCGCCCGGCTGGAAAAGGACCCCAACGACGGCAAGGGCTGGGCCATGCTGGGTCGCTCGCTGCGGGTCATGGGCCAGATGGACAAGGCCAAGCAGGCTTATGCCAAGGCCGTCGCGCTGGTGCCCGGCGACATCCAGACCCGGCTGGAATACGGCGCCCTGCTGCTGGCCGAGGTGCCCCAGGGCGGCGCCCTGCCGCCCGATTTCGTCCGCCTGATGCGCGAGATCGTCGCCGTCGATCCCAAGAACCCCGACGCATTGTACTTCTCGGGTCTGGCCGAGGCCCAGACCGGCAATCCCAAGAAGGCCCGCGATTACTGGACCCGCCTGCTGGTGCTGCTGCCCGAGGGCAGCGAGGAACGCCAGGAGGTGCAAAGCCAGTTGGACGCGCTGAAGTAAAACAAAGGCCCCGCCGCAGCGGGGCCTTTTTCATTTCATGGGAACCGCCGGGGCGCTGCCGGTGGCCGGGGCGCCGGTTTCGTCCCAACACGGCGGGAAGTGGGTGTGCTGGTACTGGCTGAGGGTGGTGGCGGCCACCACCGGTCCCAGGAACAGCGCCAGCCACAGCCACTTGGCGCGGCCGAACAGCGACAGGGCACTGCCCGCCAGGGCGACCGCCACCAGGGCGATCCACAACAGACCGGCCGTTTGCGCCTCGGCCATGGAACAGGTGCCGACGAAGGTGTCGCCCTGGGGAATGGTGCGCAGCCCGGCGTCGCGGGTGGCGACCAGCCCGGCCAGCAAACCGACCTGCGCCACCGCCAGGACGCGTTGCGCCCAAATTCTCATGGACATGGTTTTTTACTCCCCTGCCGCAGCGCGGCGGTCCAATAAATGCCGCGAAGCGGCAATCCTATTCCAAAGCTTGCCGCAAGGCTGCGGCGGTGGCCCACGGGCTGAGCGGCAGGGCGGCGGCCAGCAGCCCGCCCAGAATCAGCAGATGCGGCGTGGCGTCGCGCGCCCCCACCGCCGCGTCGATGGCGCCGACGCCGAAGATCAGCACCGGCACGTACAGCGGCAGGATCAGCAGCGACAGCAGCACGCCGCCGCGGCGGGCGCCCAGCACCAGGGCGGCGCCGATGCCGCCGATCAGCGACAGGATGGGGGTGCCGATCAGCATGGTCAGCAGCAGGGTGGCGAAACCGTCGCCGTTCATGTGCAGCAGCACCGCCAGCACCGGCGCCGCCACCAGCAGCGGCAGGCCGGTGGTCAGCCAATGGGCGCAGACCTTGGCGATCACCACGATTTCCAGCGGCGTCGGCGTCAGCACCAGCAATTCCAGCGAGCCGTCTTCATAATCGGCCTGGAACAGCCGGTCCAGCGACAGCAGCGAGGCCAGCAACGCCGTCACCCACAGCACACCGGCGGAAACCCGTTCCAGCACCCCCGATTCCGGGCCGATGCCGAACGGGAACAGCACCACGGTCAGCACGAAGAACGTCACCACCATGATACTGTCCGAGCCCTGGCGCAGAGCCAGACGCAGGTCGCGGCGGATGACTTCGAGGAAACGCTTCATTCCCCGTCCTCCTCGTCCCAGCTATCCGGGGTGAAACGGTCCAGGTGCAGCTCACGCGCGCCGGGCAGGTCCACGTCCTGGTGGGTGGACAGCACCACCATGCCGCCCTGGGCGCGGTGGTCGGCCATCACCTGTTCCAGCACCTTGATGGAGGCCCGGTCCAGCGCCGTGGTCGGTTCGTCCAGCAGCCACAGTGGGCTGGGCGCCGCCAGCAGGCGGGCCAGGTTGGTGCGGCGCTTCTGACCGGCCGACAGCATCTTGCCCGGCACGTCGCGCAGATGGCCCAGACCGAACGCCGCCAGCGCCCCGTCCACCGCCTGCGACGCGCTGGCCGGGCGGGGATCGTGCAGCCGCGCCCAGAAGCGCAGGTTCTCGGACACGCTCAGCACCGGCTTGATGGCGTCGTGGTGGCCGACGTAATGGGTGCGGGCGGCGTGCGCCTCCACATCCTCGGCCGCCGCCACGTCGCCCCACAGCACTTGCCCGAAGGCCGGGCGCAGCAGACCGGCCATCACCCGCAACAGGCTGGATTTGCCCGAACCGTTGGGGCCAAGCAGCACCAGCGCCTCGCCCGGGGCCACGGTGAAATCCAGTGCGGCGAACACCGCGCGGCCGCCACGGATGCAGCCCAGCGCACGACCGATGAAGGGAGGGGGTGCGGGATCGAATGCCATCCAGGCTGTATGGCAGAAAAGTCGCAACGGAGGAAGTGGCGGCATGTGTGACGCCCGGTAAGAAGCGCACAACCCCAGGACGTAATGCATAATTGATGTAACTACTTTACCGGGATATCAGTGAAGGCGTCGGCAATCATGTCGGCCAATTTCATCAGGGAACATGAAATGGATACCAACGAGCGTCTGCAAAGCGGTTGCTGCGAAAAGCCCGACAAGGCCCCCTTGGCCGCCGGTGTCGCCGCGACCGCGTATAACGGCACCTTCACCGTGGTCAATGGCACCGGTTCGACCATCAGCAACGTGACGGTGACGCACACCTGTGCCAGCTTCACCGATACCGTGGTGGCGGTGTCCCTGGCGCCGGGCCAGGCGTCGAATACGCAAACCTTGCGGGCGCAGACCGGTTCGAACGATTACTGGACGGTGTCGTTCCAGATCAACGGCCAGACCAAGACCCGCAAGGACAAGCAGTGCAATTACGAGCAGAGCGATGCTCCGGGCACCTGCGTCATCGCGCTGTATGCCGAGAACTTCAGCGTGCTGATCCCCAACACGTCGTCCTGCCTGAACAATCACTACTGATACCAAATCCCGGTGAGTTCCACTCATCGGGATTTGGTTAGGCCCAAGGGGCCGCGCGGCTTATGCCGCGGGCGCCAAGGGTTTCGGAGAAACCCGCCCGGCGCTTGAGGGTCCCGGTGATCGGTTCCGATCACCGGGATATGGTATAAATAGTAGCGAAAAGGGAAACGGCCGACGCGCCAGAGGGGGGGGGGGAGCGCGTCGGCCGCCGAGCGACCCGGGTCCGTGGCCGAAAGGTCCGGCATCCGGCCACGGTCGTCGAAGGGGGGACTTCCGGGTGCCCTTAAGAAGCCAGCGGAATGTGGCGATTTTATGGGGCGGCGCAGCCCAGTGTTTCCGCCGTTTTCCGGGCCTTGGGGGTGGTGGCGGCCCCGCCCGAACGGATAGTCGGGACTGGACTCGCGGGCGATTTTGTGGTGTAAGCGCAGGCAAAGTGCGGTGCGTGTGTGCCGCCCCCCAAACAATCCAGCCCTGCGGAGGATGTCCGTGCTTGAAGCCTATCGCCAGCATGTCGCCGAGCGTGCCGCCCTCGGTATTCCGCCCCTGCCGCTGTCTGCCAAGCAGACCGAGGACCTGATCGCGCTGTTGCAGAACCCGCCGAAGGGCGAGGAGCAGGCGCTGGTCGAGCTGATCACCCACCGCGTCCCGGCCGGTGTCGATGACGCCGCCAAGGTCAAGGCGGCGTTCCTGAACGACGTCGCCCGCGGCAATGTCCAGTGCGCCCTGATCGATCGCGCCAAGGCCACCGAGCTGCTGGGCACCATGCTGGGCGGCTTCAACATCAAGCCGCTGATCGACCTGCTGGGCGATGCCGAAGTGGGAACCGTGGCGGCCGAGGGTCTGAAGAAGACCCTGCTGGTGTT
The DNA here is from genome assembly GCA_023458315.1 of Pseudomonadota bacterium. Classification (GTDB taxonomy): domain Bacteria; phylum Pseudomonadota; class Alphaproteobacteria; order Rhodospirillales; family Magnetospirillaceae; genus Magnetospirillum. The sequence continues at coordinate 24,988 of JAEXAH010000144.1, read as the reverse complement.
CGATTATTTCCACGACGTCAAGGAACTGGCCGACAAGGGCAATGCCAACGCCAAGTCGGTGATCCAGTCCTGGGCCGACGCCGAGTGGTTCACCTCGCGTCCCGAGGTTCCGGAATCGCTGACCGTCACCATCTTCAAGGTGTCGGGCGAAACCAACACCGACGATCTGTCGCCCGCTCCCGACGCCTGGAGCCGCCCCGACATCCCGCTGCATGCCCTGGCCATGCTGAAGAACCCGCGCCCCGGCATCGAGCCGGAAGAGGCCGGTGTCCGTGGCCCGGTCAAGTTCCTGGAAGACCTGCGCGCCAAGGGCAATCTGGTCGCCTATGTGGGCGACGTGGTCGGCACCGGTTCGTCGCGCAAGTCCGCCACCAATTCCGTGCTGTGGTTCACCGGCGAGGACATCCCGTTCGTGCCGAACAAGCGGTTCGGCGGCGTCTGCCTGGGCACCAAGATCGCCCCGATCTTCTACAACACCATGGAAGACGCGGGCGCCCTGCCGATCGAGCTGGACGTCAACCAGATGAACATGGGCGACGTGGTCGAGCTGCGTCCCTATGAGGGCAAGGCCCTGAAGGACGGCAAGGTCATCGCCGAGTTCAAGGTCAAGTCCGACGTGATCTTCGACGAAGTGCGCGCCGGCGGCCGCATTCCGCTGATCATCGGCCGTGGCCTGACCGCCAAGGCGCGCGAGGCCCTGGGCCTGCCCGCCAGCACCCTGTTCCGCCTGCCGGGCGTGCCCGCCGATTCGGGCAAGGGCTTCTCGCTCGCCCAGAAGATGGTCGGCCGCGCCTGTGGCCTGCCGGAAGGCAAGGGCGTGCGCCCCGGCACCTATTGCGAACCCAAGATGACCACCGTGGGCTCGCAGGACACCACCGGCCCGATGACCCGCGACGAGCTGAAGGACCTGGCTTGCCTGGGCTTCTCGGCCGACATGGTCATGCAGTCGTTCTGCCACACCGCCGCTTATCCCAAGCTGGTGGACGTGGAAACCCACCGCACCCTGCCCGCCTTCATCGCCACCCGTGGCGGCGTGGCCCTGCGTCCCGGCGACGGCGTCATCCATTCCTGGCTGAACCGTCTGCTGCTGCCCGACACCGTGGGCACCGGCGGCGACAGCCACACCCGCTTCCCCATCGGCATTTCCTTCCCGGCCGGTTCCGGTCTGGTGGCCTTCGCCGCCGCCACCGGCGTCATGCCGCTGGACATGCCGGAATCGGTGCTGGTGCGCTTCAAGGGCGAATTGCAGCCGGGCGTCACGCTCCGTGACCTCGTCAACGCCATCCCGCTCTACGCCATCCGCCAGGGCCTGCTGACCGTCGAGAAGAAGGGCAAGAAGAACATCTTCTCGGGCCGCATCCTGGAGATCGAGGGTCTGCCCGACCTCAAGGTCGAGCAGGCGTTCGAACTGACCGACGCCTCGGCCGAACGTTCCGCCGCCGGTTGCACCGTGCGCCTGAACAAAGAGCCGATCATCGAGTACATGCGCTCGAACATCACCCTGATGAAGTGGATGATCGCCGAGGGCTACGAGGACGCCCGCACCCTGGGCCGCCGCGTCAAGGCCATGGAAGCCTGGATCGCCAAGCCCGAACTGCTGCAGCCCGATGCCGACGCCGAATACGCGGCGGTGATCGAGATCGATCTGGCCGACATCAAGGAACCGATCGTCGCCTGCCCGAACGACCCCGACGACGTCAAGGTGCTGTCGGAAGTCGCGGGCGACAAGATCGACGAGGTGTTCATCGGCTCGTGCATGACCAATATCGGCCACTTCCGTGCCGCCGGTAAGGTCCTGGCCGGTCAGTCGGACATCCCGACCCGCCTGTGGATCGCCCCGCCGACCAAGATGGACGCCCTGATCCTGACCGAGGAAGGCTATTACAGCGTTCTCGGCAAGGCGGGCGCCCGTATGGAAATGCCGGGCTGCTCCTTGTGCATGGGCAACCAGGCCCAGGTGCGCAAGGGCTCGACCGCCATGTCCACCTCGACCCGCAACTTCCCCAACCGCCTGGGCATCGACACCCGTGTCTACCTGGGTTCGGCGGAATTGTCGGCGGTCTGCGCCCTGCTGGGCCGCATCCCGACCCCGGCCGAGTATCTGGAGCAGGTCAACGTGGTCAACGCCAAGGCGGCCGACGTCTACCGCTACATGAACTTCGACCAGATCGAGGCGTTCCGTAAGGTCGCGGACACCGTCACGGTCTAAGGTCACTGACTAATAATAATAAGAGCTCAAGCCTCAGCCCCCGCCGGGAACCCGGCGGGGGTTTTTGTTTGCCGCGCCCCTCAGCTTCCCTTGCCCGGCGGGTCCCAGGGGAAATTGATCCAGGTGCTTTGGGCGAAGACGGTGGCGAAGCTGTCCACCACCGGCTGGCCCTTGGGCTTGGCGTAGACGGTGGCGAAATGCGCCTTGGGCAGCATGGTGCGCAGCACCTGCAAGGTGGCGCCGGTGTCCACCAGATCATCCACCACCACCCAGCCGCTGCCGTCGCCCGCCAGCGACTTGATGATCTGCGGGTCGCGGATTTCACGGTCGTCATAGGTCGAGACGCACACCGTCTCCACCAGCCGGATATCCAATTCGCGCGACAGGATGGCGGCGGGGACCAGGCCGCCACGGGTGACGGCGACGATGCCCTGGAACGGCGGCAGTTCGGCCAGCATCTCGGCCAGGATGCGGGTGTCGCGGTGGACGTCGGCCCAAGACAGCGACAGGGTGGAAATGGTGTGGTCATGCGCGCTCATGCTGCTTCCTCGTGGTGTCGGCGTCTTTTACATACCGTCGGAAATCCGCCGATTTCAAATTTTCCGTGACCCGCTCTGGACGGGGACGCTTTGCCTGCGCGATAAAGGGCGGGCTGTTGCACCGGCAAGGGACGGGACATGTTGAACACGCCCATGGGCCGACGGGGAATGGTGACGTCCCCGCACCACCTCGCCTCGCAAGCGGGACTGGCGGTCCTGCGCGAAGGCGGCAACGCCATCGAGGCGGCCATCGCCGCCGCCGCCACGCTGTGCGTGGTCTATCCGCACATGACCGGCCTGGGCGGCGACGGCTTTTGGCTGATCGCCGAACCGGGCAAGCCGCCCATTTCCATCGACGGATCGGGCGCGGCGGGCGCGGCGGTCGAACGCGAGCTGTATCGCGGCGAGCGGCTGAAGGCCATTCCGGCCCGTGGCCCGCTGGCCGCCGCCACCGTGGCGGGGGCGGTGTCGGGCTGGAAGCTGGCGCTGGACCTGTCCGAGCAATGGGGCGGCGGCATGCCGCTGGAGCGGCTGTTCGAGGACGCCATCCACTATGCCCGCGAGGGTGCCACCGTCAGCGCCCATCAGGAAGCCGCCACCCGCCGCAATCTGGCCGCCCTGCGCAAGGCGCCGGGCTTCGCGCAGACGTTCCTGAACCGTAACAAGGTTCCGGCGGTGGGCGCGGTGCAGACCCAGCCCGTGCTGGCCGGAACCTTCGAGCGGCTGGCCGAGGCCGGGCTGGACGATTTCTATCGCGGCGACATCGCCCGCACCATGGCTGAGGATCTGCGCGACGCCGGATCACCGCTGAAGGCCGAGGATCTGGCCCGCCATCGCGGCATGCGGCGGCGGCCTTTGTCGCTGGGGCTGGCGGCGGGCACGCTGTTCAACACCGCGCCGCCCACCCAGGGCCTGGCCTCGCTGATCCTGCTGGGGGTGTTCCAGCGGCTGGCCCATGCCGAGCCGGACAGCCCGGAATGGGTGCATGCGCTGGTCGAGGCGACCAAGATCGCCACCCGCGTCCGCGACGCCCACATCACCGATCCCCACCGCATGTCGGTCCACGCCACCACCTATCTGTCGGACCACCTGCTGGACCGGCTGGCGGGCGAGGTCGATCCCGCCGCCGCCCAGCCCGCCCACCAGATGCTGGCCGACGGCGATACCGTGTGGCTGGGCGTCATCGACGGCCAGGGCCGGGCGGTCAGCTTCATCCAAAGCCTGTATCATGCCTTTGGGTCCGGCGTGGTGCTGCCGCGCAGCGGCATCGTCTGGCACAACCGCGCCTTCAGCTTCTCGCTGGACCCCGAGCACCGCAACGCCCTGGAACCCCGGCGCAAGCCGTTCCACACCCTGTCGCCCGCCTTGGCCCGGCTCAAGGACGGCCGCACCATGGTCTGGGGCAGCATGGGCGGCGATTCGCAGCCGCAGATCCAGGCGCAGATCTTCGCCCGCACCATCCTGGCCGCACAGCCGGTGCAGGCGGCGCTGACCGCCCCGCGCTTCGTCTATGGCCGCAGCCTGGACGGCCAGCCCAACACCGACCTGAAAGTGGAGTGCCGTTTCGACCCGGCCCTGGTGGAGCGGCTGGGCGGGTTGGGCCATACCGTCGAACAGGTGGCCGCCTTCGATTCCCTGATGGGCCATGCCGGGGCGCTGGTCCGCCGCCCCGACGGCATGATCGAAGGCGGCGCCGATCCCCGGGCCGACGGCGCCGCCGTCGGCTGGTAATTCCGTTACGAAAAGGCAACAGCATGTCTGAACTGGTTCTGACCGCCATCTCGGCCCGCGACATCAACGGCCGCACGGTGTTCAACACCGGCCTGTCCACGGTGGGACGCGGCGGCGAAGATTACATGTGCGGTCATTGCGGCGGCCTGATGCTCAAGGATTTCGCCATGAACAACATGCAATTGGACCTGGTGTTCCAATGCGGGTCGTGCGGCGGCCACAACGTCGCCGAGGAACTGGCGGGCCGCGAACTGCCGCTGACCAGCGAAGGCCAGGACGGCGGCGCGCAGCCGGGCTGACGGCGGCTAGACCATCGAGCGCCAAATATGGCGCACGCTGGTCTAGTTCATGTTTGGCCCTCGCCGGGCGTGGGCATCCGCCCACTTGGCCGCGGCCTCAATGGCCGCAGGAGCGGCGTGCGTCAGAATTAACGCCCGCCGCTCTATTCCGCCGCCACCGCGTCCCCGGCCAGGGCGACGCGGTTGCGGCCGCCGCGCTTCGCCTCGTACAGCGCGTGGTCGGCACGGTCCAGCGCCGCCTCGACCCCGGCATCATCGTCCTGCCACCCGGCAACGCCGATGCTGGCGGTGACGGTGAACGGCCCTTCTGGCCCCCGCACCGACGACGACGCCACCGCCTGCCGCAACCGTTCCGCCACGCCGACGGCGGTGTGCAAATCGGTTTCCGGCAACAGCACGCAGAATTCCTCGCCGCCATAGCGGGCCAGGATGTCACCTTCACGCAAGGTGTCGTGGCACAGCGTGACCAGGGTCTTCAGGGTTTCGTCCCCGGCGGCGTGGCCGTGGGTGTCGTTGACCGCCTTGAAATGGTCCAGGTCGATCATCAGCACCGACACCGGCCGGTGCTGGCGGCGGGCGATGGCGATGGACTGGGCGGCCAGGGCGCGGAAATGGCGGCGGTTGTAGGCGCCGGTCAGCGGGTCCAGGGCGGCCAGCAATTCCAGCCGGGCGTTGGCCTCGGCCAGTTCGTGGGTGCGTTCCTCGACCCGCGCCTCCAGGGTGGCGTTGGCCTGACGCAGCCGTTCCACCAGATCGATGTTGGCGAAACCGACGCTCAGCTTGGACGCGAACACTTCCAGCAGGGTGCGGTCCAGATCGTCCAGCGGCTGTTCGGTTTCCACGCAGGCCACCACGTCCTGGCTCATGTCGCTGACCGCCGGGATGAACAGCGCCGACATGTGCGGTTCGTGCACGCTGGCCCGTTCGGCATAGCACCGCGCCACCAGATCGTACAGCCGGGCGTCGGGCACCGCTTCGTCCAGGGGGTGGTTGATCACCGGCTCGTAGGGACCGGCGGCGGCCAGCACGTACAGCCGCTCCTTGTCGCCGCCGCCCAAATCGCCGCGCTGGGCGCACAGGATGCCCGCAGGTTCGACGCCGATGAAGGTGGCCAATTGGGTCAGCACGCCGGCCGCGAAATGGGTCAGGCTTTGCACCCGGAACAGCGAATCCGAGGTTTCGATGATCTGTTGCAGGCCACGCCGGTTGCTTTCCAGCGCCGTGATGTCCTCGAACGCCCGCAGCGAGGCGATGATGGCGGTGAACAGCTTGGTCGCCGTCAGTTCGGTCTTGGCCTTGTAGTCGTTGATGTCGTAATCGACGATCACCCGTTCCTCGGGCGCCTGACCGGGCTGGCCGGTGCGCAGGATGATGCGCACCGCGCGGTTGTTCAGCACGTCGCGGATGCGGCGCACCAGCCGCAGACCGGCGTCGTCGGTTTCCATGACCACGTCCAGCAGCACCACCGCCACGTCGCGGCGTTCGGCCAGCATGGTTTCCGCCTCGGCGGCGGAATAGGCCGACAGGAATTCCATGGGGCGGCCGCGATAGCGCAGTTTGGACAGGGCCAGCCGCGTCACCGAATGGACCTCGGGGTCGTCATCGACGATCAGCAACGGCCAGCGCCGTTCCGTCGGGGCGGCGGTGGCGGCGGCCGGAGCGGCGGCGGTTTCGTTGGCGAACAGAAACGGTTCGGTCATGGCGACGAATCCTCGGCCCCGGTGGCGGCGGGGGCGCGCAGCGGGAAACGGATGGTGAAATGGACGCCCCGGCCTTCCTGGCTGTCCAGGCTGAGCGAGCCGCCGAGCGTGCGGTGAACGATGTTATGGATGATGTTCAGCCCCAGACCGCTGCCGCCCGATCCGCGCCGGGTGGTGAAGAAGGGTTCGAACACCTGGGAATGCAGGGCGGTGGGAATGCCGCGACCGTTGTCGGAATAGATGATTTCCAGCATGTCGCCATCCACCCGCGCCGCCAGGTCGATGACCCCGGCGCGGCCGTCCTCGAAGCCGTGCATCAGCGAGTTGACCATCAGATTGGTCAGCACCTGACTGAGCGCGCCGGGATAGGAATCCACCTCGATGTCGTCGGGAATGTAGATGTCCACCCGGTGCGGCGTGCGCTTGAACTTGGGCTTCAGCGACAGCAGCACCTCGGCCACGTATTCCGCCAGATTGAAGCGCCGCCGCTCGCCCGAGGTCTGGTCCACCGCCACCTGCTTGAAGCCGTGGATCAGTTCGGCGGCGCGTTCGCAATTGGACAGGGTCAGCCGCACCGATTCGTCGGCGGTGGACAGAAAGGTTTGCAGGAAGCTGGCGGTCAGGGTCTGGGCCTTGAACGCCTCGGCCAGTTCCTCGATCTCTTTCGCCAGATACGAGGCGGCCGTCACCGCGTTGCCCACCGGCGTGTTGATCTCGTGCGCCACCCCGGCCACCAGCCCGCCCAGCGCCGCCAGCTTTTCCGACCGCACCATCACCTCCTGGGCCTGCCCCAGATCGGCATAGGCGTGCTCGGCGCGATCCCTGGCCGCCTCCAGATCGGCCATCAGCCGTTCGCGCGCCGCCGCCTGACGATGCAGGTGGATGAACAACACCCATAAGCCACCGGTCAGCAACAGGGCCAGCGCCGCCGTCGGCACCGCGCTGCGCGCCCAATCCCGCCACACCTTGACCGTGGGCAGGCTGGTCAGCACCAACAGGGGATAATTGGGCACCTGTCGCTGGGTCACGATGCGGTCGCGGCCGTCGAACGGTGACGCCCCCCGCCCGGTGTGGGCGACGGCGCCATCCAGCTTTTCCAGGGTGATCTTGCGCCCGATCGCATCGACGGCGTCCGGCGCCCGCACCAGCAGGGTGCCGTCCTGGTGCACCAGGGCGATGGCCACCTCGCCGTTCTCGACCCCGCCGCGCACCGCCTCGAACGCCTGCGCCAGGTCCTGAAGGTCCACCGTGGCCGCCGCCACCCCGGTCAGGGCGCCGTCGGGACCGTCCAGCCGCCGCGACAACGCGAAGAAGCGCCGCCCGGGCACGATGCGCGACACCGCCGGATGGCCGATATAGCGGCCCACATGGGCATTGGCGCGATGGACCGTCACGTAATCACGGTCCGACAGATCGGCCGCCCGGTCCTGGGTGCCGACCCGGATGCTGCCGTCGGCATCGAACAGGAACAGGTTCAGCAGATGCGGATGATGGGTTTTCTGCCGCAGCAGGTACGAGCGCAGGAAATCCTGGTCCATGCCGTCGGCGGCGAAGCCGCGCATGTCCAGCAGGATCTGGTCGTAAGTGTCCAATGCCCGGGCGGTGAAATCGGCATAGATCTGGGCCAACGCCTCGGTGCGCTGCTCGACGCGGGCGACGGCGCCTTCATAGGATTGCCACAGGGCCAGCGCGGCCACGGCGTTGACCACCAGGGCGGTCAGAACGCCAAGGCTGCGCACACTCAGCCGCGATGCGACGCCATATTCCCCCATGCCCATCCGCTCCCCCCGGAGCCCCAACCAAGGTATGGGGTTTACCAGGGGGAACCATCAGCGGGAAGCGCTTTTTAGGAATATCAGTATTTTCCGCTCAACCCAGGGGCTCTGCCCGGGGCAGATAGGCGCCGAAGGTCGAGCCCTCGCCCACCGTCGATTCCACCACCAGGGCGCCGCGATGGCGGTTGACGATGTGCTTGACGATGGCCAGACCCAGGCCGGTGCCGCCCATCTTGCGCGAGCGGGCGGTATCCACGCGATAGAAGCGTTCGGTCAGGCGCGGCAGGTGTTCCTTGCCGATGCCGTCGCCATGGTCGCGCACCGCCAGCAGCACGGCGCCGCCCGGGCGCAGGGTGTTGCCGGCGGTGGGCGGCAGGCTGTCCGCCACCTTCAGCGCCACCTCGACCGGGGTGCCGTCGCGGCCGTACTTGACGGCGTTGTCCAGCAGGTTCTGCACCAGTTGCGCCAGTTCGTCCGGCTCGCCCACCACCTCGCGCGCCGCCGGGTCGATGGTGGCGGTGATGGTCATGCCGCGCGGTCTGGCCAGCGGCTGCAACGCCTCGACCGCCGTTTCGACGATGCGGCCGAAATCCACGGCGCGGCTGGGCTTGGAATGCTCGTTCAGTTCGATGCGCGACAGGCTCAGCAGGTCGTTGATCAGCCGCGCCATGCGCGACGCCTGTTCCTGCATGATGATCAGGAAGCGTTCGCGGGCGTCGGTATCGTCGCGGGCCGGGCCGCGCAGGGTTTCGATGAAGCCCAGCAGGGTGGCCAGGGGCGTGCGCAATTCGTGGCTGGCATTGGCGACGAAATCGGCGCGCATCTGTTCCATGCGCTTGATGGCGGTCAGGTCGTGCAGGGCCAGCACCGCCACGGTATTGTCCATGGACCGCGACCCCAGGCGTTCGACCCGCACCCGGAACGACCGTTCGACCGGCACCGGCAGGGTGAATTCGCCCTCGCGCCCGCTGGCGCCCGCCAGCACCGCGTCGGTGGCCTCCAGCACGCCGGGGTCGCGCAGCACGGCGGCCAGGTCGCGGCCGATGCTGACCGCGCCGAACACCCCCAGCGCCGCATGGTTCAGACGCACGATGCGCCGATCCTCGGACAACAGGATCAGCGGATCGGGCAGGTTGTCGAACAGGGTTTCGTTCCAGCGCGCCGAATCGGCCAGTTCCCGCTGGCGGGCCTGCCAGGCGCGGCGCAATTGGGCGATGGCGCCGACGATCTCGGCCACCGGCTTTTCCCGTTCGATGGGCGGCGGCGTGGTGTCGTACCCGGCGGCCAGGGCACGGGCCCACGACGTCACCGCCGCCAGCGAGGCGAGATAGGGCCGTACCAGCAGCCCCACCAGCACCACCACCACCACCCAGCCCAGGATGGCGGCCATCATGTTCAGGCGCAGCAGCGCCACCAGGACCACCAGCAACGCGGCGGTCGGCACCGACAGCAGCAGCGCCGCGCCGATTACCCGCCCCGTGGTGAGCCCGTGACGCTCCATGCCCCTAGGACCCGATCGAATCGTAGGCCGCCAGCACCGCCATGTTGACCATGTCATTGACGGTGGCGTCCATGGAAGTGATCTGGATCGGCTTTTCCAGGCCCACCAGCATGGGGCCGATCACCGTGCCGCCGCCCAGCTTCTGCATCAGCTTCCACGCGATGTTGGCGGAATGCAGGCCGGGCATGATCAGCACGTTGGCCGGGCCGGACAGGCGGCAGAACGGATAATGCTTCAGCAGTTCCGGGTCGAGAGCGACATCGGCGGCCATTTCGCCGTCCACCTCGAAATCGACGCCGCGCTCTTCCAGGATATGCACCGCCTGACGGACGCGGCCGGTGGGATGGCTGGCCGGGTTGCCGAAATTCGAGAAGGACAGCATGGCGACGCGCGGTTCATAGCCCAATTGCCGCACCTTGGCCGCCGATTGCATGGCGATGTCGGCCAGATCCTCGGCGGTGGGGGTTTCGTGCACGGTGGTATCGGCCATGAACACGGTGCGGCCGCGCGCCACCATCATGTTCAGGCCGAACAGCACCTGGCCGGGCGCCGGGTCGACCACCCGCTTGACCTCGTCGAACGCCTGCCAATAGGCGCGGGTCAGGCCCGTGACCATGGCGTCGGCGTCGCCCTGCTGCACCATCAGGGCGCCCCAGATGTTGCGTTCCTGGTTGACCAGACGGGCGGCGTCGCGGTGCAGCGCGCCCTTGCGTTGCAGGCGCTTGTACAGCACCTCGGTGTAATGCTCGCGGCGGTCGGACAGGCGGGCGTTGACGATCTCCAGCCCCTCGATGCCGGGCAGGCCCTGGGCGGCCATGGTGTCGCGGATCTGTTCCTCGCGGCCGATCAAGACCGGCGTGCCATAGCCCGCCGCCTTGTAGGCCAGGGCGGCGCGGATGGACTTTTCCTCTTCGCCTTCGGCGAACACCACGCGGCGGGGGTTGGCCTTGACCTTGTCGCCGATGGCCTGAAGGCTGGCGGCGGCGGGGTCCAGACGGGCGGCCAGTTCCGCCTTGTACGCCGCCATGTCGATGATCGGCTTGCGCGCCACGCCGGAATCCATGGCCGCCTGGGCCACGGCCGGGGGAATGGCGGCGATCAGGCGCGGGTCGAACGGCACCGGGATGATGTATTCGGGACCGTAACGAAGGCGGCGACCCTGATAGGCGCGGTCCACTTCGTCCGGCACGTCCTCGCGCGCCAATTGGGCGATGGCGTGGGCGGCGGCCACCTTCATCTGTTCGTTGATGGTGCTGGCCCGCACGTCCAGCGCGCCGCGGAAGATGTAGGGAAAGCCCAACACGTTGTTGATCTGGTTGGGATAATCGGAACGGCCGGTGGCGACGATGGCATCCGAGCGCACGGCGTGCACCTCTTCCGGGGTGATTTCCGGGTCGGGATTGGCCATGGCGAAGATGATCGGCTTTTCCGCCATGGTGCGGACCATGGCCTGCGTCACCGCGCCCTTGACCGACAGGCCCATGAACACGTCGGCGCCTTCCAGCGCCTCGGCCAGGGTGCGGGCCTGGGTCGGGATGGCATGGGCGGATTTCCACTGGTTCATGCCGTGGTCGCGGCCCTGATAGATCACGCCCTTGGTGTCGCACAGGGTGACGTTCTCGTGCCGGATGCCCGACGCCTTGATCAGCTCGACACAGGCGATGGCGGCGGCGCCCGCGCCGTTGACCACCACCTTGGTATCCTCGATGCGGCGCCCGGTCAGCGCCAGGGCGTTGATCAGACCGGCGGTGGCGATGATCGCCGTGCCGTGCTGGTCGTCATGGAACACCGGAATGTCCATGATCTCGCGCAGGCGGCTTTCGATCACGAAACATTCGGGGGCCTTGATATCTTCCAGGTTGATGCCGCCGAAGCTCGGCCCCAGGAAGCGCACGCAATTGACGAATTCGTCGATGTCGCGGGTATCGACTTCCAGGTCGATGGCGTCGATGTCGGCGAAGCGCTTGAACAGCACCGCCTTGCCTTCCATCACCGGCTTGCCCGCCAGCGCGCCCAGGTCGCCCAGACCCAGAACGGCGGTGCCGTTCGAGATCACCGCCACCAGATTGCCCTTGGCCGTGTAGTCGTAGGCCAGCGACGGGTCCTTGGCGATATGCAGACAGGGAAAGGCCACGCCGGGGGAATAGGCCAGCGACAGGTCGCGCTGGGTGGTCAGCGGCTTGGTCGGCACCACCTCGATCTTGCCGGGGCGGCCCGAGGCGTGCATCAGCAGGGTTTCACGCTCAAGATCGGCGGCGGCGCGATTGAGCGGGGTCTTGTCGGTCATGGATGGAGCGTCCTGGACGTCTTCTTGATGGCGGGATAGGGGGGCGGTTTTACCGCCCTTTGCGCTCGAACACATGGAGATTCTGCGCACCCGCGTCATGCAGGATGCTTTTGGCCCGCGCCTCGGCAGTGCTGTCGGCGGCCCGCACCCACAGGATCACCGAACCGGCGGCCAGCGCCTTGGCGAAGGCGTCGGAATCGGGCAGGGCGGCGACCTCGTCCAGGAACTCCTTGACGGCGACGCCGCCCACACCGGCGGCGACCATTCCGGCCAGCACCGCGCCCACCGGCCCGGCGGCCAGGGCGATCAGTCCGGCGGCGACCAGCGGACCTTCGTATTTCAGTTCGCCCACCAGGGTGACGACCACGTCCTTCCACGACTTGCCCGCGGGCGCGGCGGCGTCGATGGATTCATGGGACGACAGCACCGACAGGTCGGTGCGGGTGAAACCGGCCTTGAGCAAGGCATCCACGGTGGATTGGAAATGCTCGCGGTCGGCGAAGGTGCCGACGACCTCGCGGGTCGGGGCGGCAATGGCGGTGGTGGCGGTCATGATCTCCTCCGTTTTGAGCCGGGGATACTGATTGTGCGCCATCACCGGACACCTGCATAGGGGGTGCGAAAGGGCACCCATCCTATCCAGGGGACGCAGGCCGCGGTTTGAAACCTTTATGACGGAGGGTGATGTTTGCACCCCCCGCCCCCCATGCTAAGGTGCGCCGCCGATTTCATTGCCGGATCAGAACCAGTGACCGCCGACACGCCGGACATCCCCGCTGACGCGACCCCCATGATGGCCCAATACCTGGCCATCAAGCACGCCCATCCCGATTGCCTGCTGTTCTATCGCATGGGCGATTTCTACGAGCTGTTCTTCGACGACGCGGTCAAGGCGGCGGCGGCCCTGGACATCGCGCTGACCAAGCGCGGCAAGCATCTGGGCGAGGACATCCAGATGTGCGGCGTGCCGATCCGGTCTTACGAGGTCTATCTGTCCAAGCTGGTGCGCTCGGGCTTCAAGGTCGCCATCGCCGAGCAGACCGAGGACCCGGCCGAGGCCAAGAAGCGCGGCGCCAAATCGGTGGTGGCCCGCGACGTCATCCGCATCGTCACCCCCGGCACGCTGACCGAGGACAATCTGCTGGACGCCCGCGCCCATAATTATCTGGCGGCGCTGGCCGAGGCCCAGGGCGGGCTGGGGCTGGCCTGGGTGGACGTCTCGACCGGTGATTTCGCCATGCAGGCCATGGAAACGCCGCAACTGGCCGCCGCCCTGGCGCGGCTGTCGCCGGGCGAGCTTTTGGTGCCCGACCGGCTGCTGAACGCGCCCGCGCTGTTCGAGACCTGGGGCGAATGGCGCAACGTGCTGACGCCGCTGCCCGGCGTCCGTTTCGATTCCGAAAATGCTCGCCGCCGCCTGGAGACCCTGTTCGGGGTCGGGGCGCTGGACGGTTTCGGCAGTTTCTCGCGCGCCGAACTGGCGGCGGGCGGCGCCCTGGTGGATTACGTCGAACTGACGCAAAAGGGCAAGCTGCCGCGCCTGAACCCACCGCGCCGTCTGGCCCAGGGCGCGGTGATGGAGATCGACGCCGCCACCCGCCGCAATCTGGAACTGACGGAAACCCTGTCGGGCGAACGGCGCGGCAGCCTGTTGGCCACCATCGACCGCACCGTGACCGGCGCCGGTGCCCGCCAATTGGCGGCACGGCTGGCGGCGCCGCTGACCGACCCGGCCGCCATCGACCGCCGCCTGGACAGCGTCGGCTTCTTCGTCGAGAACGAAAGCGTGCGCGCCGCCATCCGCGACAGCCTGAAACGCTGCCCCGACGTGGAACGCGCCCTGTCGCGCCTGAGCCTGGGACGCGGCGGCCCGCGCGATCTGGCCGCCGTGCGCGACGCCCTGGGACAAATCCCCCATCTGCGCAACATTCTCGCCTCGGGCGGACTGGACACGCCGCCCGCCGGCATCGCCAAGCTGGCCCAGGCCATGGGCGAGCACGGCGCCCTGGTGGACCGTCTGGGCCGGGCGCTGGCCGAGGAATTGCCGCTGAACGCCCGCGACGGCGGCTTCATCCAGACGGGCTATCATCCCGGCCTGGACGAACTCAAGACCCTGCGCACCGAGGGCTTCGGCATGCTGGCGCGGCTGGAACGCCGTTACGCCGACGAAACGGGCGTTTCCAGTCTGAAGATCCGCCACAACAACATCATCGGCCACCATATCGAGGTTCCGGCCAAGCAGGCCGACAAGCTGGGCGACAGCTTCATCCACCGCCAGACCATGGCCAACGCGGCGCGCTACACCACCAGCGAGTTGATCGAGTTGGCGGGCAAGATCCAGGGCGCCGCCGAGCGTACCCTGGCGCTGGAACTGGAATTGCTGGACGATCTGATCCGCGAGGTGGTGACGCGCGGCCCCGACATCGCCGCCGCCGCCCGCGCCCTGGCCGGGCTGGACGTGGCCGCCGCCCTGGGCGAACTGGCGGCGGACGGGGGCTGGACCCGGCCGCAGGTGGATGACAGCCTGACCTTCGACATCAAGGGCGGCCGCCATCCGGTGGTCGAGGCGGCGCTGGCCGCCGCCCATGCCGGAACCTTCGTCGCCAATGATTGCGACCTGTCGGACGGACAGCGGCTGTGGCTGATCACCGGTCCCAACATGGCCGGTAAATCCACCTTCCTGCGCCAGAACGCGGTGATCGCCCTGCTGGCGCAGATGGGATCGTTCGTCCCCGCCGCCAGCGCCCATATGGGCGTGGTCGACCGCCTGTTCTCACGCGTTGGCGCCGCCGACGATCTGGCGCGCGGCCGCTCCACCTTCATGGTGGAAATGGTCGAGACGGCGGCCATCCTCAACCAGTCCGGCCCGCGCGCCCTGGTCATCCTGGACGAGATCGGGCGCGGCACCGCCACCTTCGACGGCCTCAGCATCGCCTGGGCGGTGGTGGAGAATCTGCACGAGGTCAATCGCTGCCGCGCCCTGTTCGCCACCCATTACCACGAACTGACCCGATTGGCGGCGCGGCTGCCGCAATTGTCCTGCCACCAGATGCGGGTCAAGGAATGGCAGGGCGACGTGGTGTTCCTGCACGAAGTGGCGGCGGGCGCCGCCGACCGCTCTTACGGCATCCACGTCGCCCGGCTGGCCGGTCTGCCGCCCGCCGTCATCCACCGCGCCGAGGAAGTGCTGGGGGCCTTGGAAAAGGGCGAGGAAAGCAACGCCGTTGCCCGGCTGGCCGACGACCTGCCGCTGTTCGCCGCTTTGGCCAAGCCCAAGCCGCGCGCCGTGGAAATCGTGGCCGAGCCCAGCCAGGCCGAGGAACGGCTGAGAGCGGTCAATCCCGACGACCTGACCCCGCGCCAGGCGCTGGAGGTGCTGTACCAATTGAAGGGATTGGTGACGTAGGGCATGGAAACCGCGGCGCTGGTGGTGCTGACAACGATCGAGATCGCCATTCCGGTGCTGGTGATCTGGGCCGTGCTGCGCCTGCGCCGCTGACCGTCCGACCGGCCGTTTGCCCAAGGCGCGGGCAGCGTTTGCCGCGCCTTTGAGCATTTCAAAAACGCGTGGCACGGGGGGGAAAAGCGACCCATAATCCGCTTCCCGCGTCCGCCATCCGGTGCCCCATGACCAAGATTACCGCCCAACGCGCCATCATCGACCGCCGCGCCCTGATCCAGCGGCTGGCCGGGGTGGTGGCGCTTGAACTGCCCAAGCACAAGCGGCGGTCCAAGGTGCTGGAAACCTTCAAGGAGGCGCTGGCCGCCGGACGGGCCGAGATCCGCACCCGCTTCGACGCCAAGGGCGACGGCGCGGTGACGGTGCGGGAAAACTGCTTCCTGATCGACCAGTTGATCCGCACCGTGCACGATTTCGCCGCCGAGCACGAATTCCCCCAGGGCATCCGCACCCAGGCCGAGGCGCTGAGCCTGGTGGCGGTGGGCGGCTATGGCCGCGCCGAACTGAGCCCGCAATCGGACATCGACCTGCTGTTCCTGACGCCCTACAAACGCACGCCGTGGCATGAACAGATCGTCGAATACATCCTGTACATGCTGTGGGACATGGGCCTGAAGGTCGGCCATTCCACCCGGTCGTCCGACGAATGCGCCCGTCAGGCCAAGGAAGACCTGACCATCCGCACCGCGCTGTTGGAAATGCGCTGGCTGTGGGGCGACCAGGATCTGTTCTTCGAGCTTCAGAACCGCTTCCGCAACGAAGTCGTGGCCGGATCGGGCATGGAATTCGTCGAAAGCAAGCTGGCCGAACGCGACGCCCGCCATTCCCAGATGGGCGACACCCGCTATGTGCTGGAACCCAACGTCAAGGAAGGCAAGGGCGGCCTGCGCGACCTGCACACCCTGTACTGGATCGCCAAGTACCTGTACCGGGTCAAGGACGTGTCGGAACTGGTGGGGGCCGGGCTGATCTCGCGCGATGCGGAAAAGCGGTTCAACAAGGCCCAGGCGTTCCTGTGGACGGTGCGCTGCCACCTGCACTACCTGAGCGGCCGCCCCGAGGACCGCCTGACCTTCGACGTGCAGCAGGAAATCGCCCGCCGCATGGGCTATGCCGACCGCGCCGGGTCGCGCGGCGTCGAACGCTTCATGAAGCACTTCTTCCTGGTGGCCAAGGACGTGGGCGACCTGACCCGCCTGTTCTGCGCCCTGACCGAAGAACAGCAGAAGCGCAAGCCCAAGCTGCGCCTGGGCCGCCTGTTGTCCCTGAAGCGCGGCATGGTGGCCGGGTTCAAGGTGGACGGCGACCGTCTGACCTGCGCCAGCGACGACCAGTTCGCCAAGGATCCGGCCGCCATGATCCGGCTGTTCCACACGGCGCTGGAAAGCGAACTGGACATCCACCCCAAGGCGCTGGATCTGGTCCACCGCAACCTCAAGCGCATCGACGCCGCCGTGCGCGACGACCCCCAGGCCAACCGCCTGTTCGTCGCCATGCTGACCAGCCGCAAGAACCCCGAAGTGGCGCTGCGCCACATGAACGAGGCCGGGGTTCTGGGCCGTTTCATTCCCGATTTCGGCCGGGTCGTGGCGCAGATGCAGTACGACATGTACCACGTCTACACCGTGGACGAGCACACGCTGCAAGCCATCGGCATCCTGCACGCCATCGAAAACGGCCAGTTGAAGGAAGAGGCGCCGGTTTCGTCGCAGGTCATCCACAAGGTGGCGTCGCGCGAGGTGCTGTACCTGTCGGTGCTGCTGCACGACATCGCCAAGGGCCGCAACGGCGACCATTCGGTGCTGGGCGCCGAGGTGGCGCTGAAACTGGGGGGGCGCTTCGGTCTGTCCGAGGCCGAAACGGAAACCGTGGCATGGCTGGTGCGCGAACACCTGACCATGAGCCGCATCGCCTTCAAGCGCGACATCGACGACCCCAAGACCATCGCCGATTTCGTCGCCCAGGTGCAAAGCCCGGAACGCCTGCGCCTGCTGCTGTGCCTGACGGTGGCCGACATCCGCGCCGTCGGCCCCAATGTGTGGAACGGCTGGAAGGGCGGCCTGCTGCGCGAGCTGTACCTGCGTTCGGAAGAAGTGATGATGGGCGGTCTGTCGTCGGGCCGCGAATCGCGCATCCAGGGCGCCCAGCAGGCGCTGCGCCAGGAACTGGCCGCCGCCCGCTGGCCGGTCGAGGAGATCGAGGCGCACATGGCCCGCGCCTATCCCAATTACTGGACCGGCTTCGACACCGCCACCCATCTGCGCCACGCCCGCATGGTGCGCGAGGCCGAACGCAGCCACGCGCCGCTGACCGTGGAATCGCGGGTGGATTCCAAGCGTTCCGTCACCGAAATCACCGTCTACACCAGCGACCATCCCGGCCTGTTCTCGCAGATCGCCGGGGCCATGGCGGTGTCGGGCGCCAACATCGTCGATGCCAAGATCATCACCCTGGCCAACGGCATGGCGCTGGATACCTTCTGGGTCCAGGATTCCGAGGGCGGCGCCTTCGATTCTCCGCCCAAGCTGGCGCGGCTGTCGGCGGTGATCGAACAGGTGTTGTCCGGCCGCATGTGGCTGGACAAGGAACTGGCGGCGCGCAAGGGCAAGCTGCCCAGCCGCGCCCACGTCTTCAAGGTGCCGCCGCGCGTCATCGTCGACAACAAGGCGTCCAGCACCCACACCTTGCTGGAACTGAACGGCCGCGACCGTCCCGGCCTGCTGTACGACCTGACCGCCGCCATGACGCGGGCCGGGTTGCAGATCGCCTCGGCCCATATCTCGACCTATGGCGAGCGGGTGGTGGACGTGTTCTACGTCAAGGACATCTTCGGCCTGAAGGTCAGCCACGAACGCAAACTGGATCAGGTGCGGGCCGAATTGCTGAAAGCGCTGGAGGAGCCGGGGGCGAAGGGTTCCTAATCGGGCGTTTTCGCGCTAAACCCTGTGCATGAGCCTGTTCCGATCCATCGCCACAATCGGCGGTTTCACCATGCTGTCGCGCATCACCGGCCTGATGCGCGAGATGATGATCGCCCATTTCATGGGGGCGGGCGCGGTGGCCGACGCCTTCTTCGTCGCCTTCCGCTTTCCCAACCTGTTCCGCTCGCTGTTCGCCGAGGGCGCCTTCAACGCCGCCTTCGTGCCGCTGTTCACCGGCAAGCTGGCTGAAGGCGAGGCCGAGGCGCGGCACTTCGCCGAACGGGCGCTGTCGGTCATGGCCCTGGTGCTGGGCCTGTTCGTGGCGCTGATGGAACTGGCCATGCCGTGGGCCATCTACGTGCTGGCCCCCGGCTTCGCCGAGATCGAAGGCAAGCTGGCGCTGGCGGTGGAATTGTCGCGCATCTGCTTTCCTTATCTGCTGTTCATCTCGCTGACCTCGTTGCAGGCCGGGGTGCTCAATTCCCTGGGCCGCTTCGCCGCCGCCGCCGGAACGCCGGTGTTGCTGAACGTGGTCGCCATGATCGGCCTGTGGGCGCTGGCCCCCGTCACCGCCACCCCCGGCCACGCCTTGGCCTGGGGCACCTTCGCCGCCGGTGTGGCGCAATTCGCGTGGCTGGTGTTCTCGCTGCGCAAGGCGGGCATGAAGTTGCGGCTGGTGCGGCCGCGCCTGACGCCCGAGGTCAAGCTGCTGGGCCGCCGTATCGTCCCCGGCGCGGTGGGGGCTGGCGTCTATCAGATCAATCTGGTGGTCAACACCATGATCGCGTCCACCGTGGCCAACGGCGCGGTGTCGTACCTGAACTACGCCGACCGGGTGAACCAGTTGCCGCTGGGCGTGGTCGGCATCGCCATCGGCACGGCGTTGCTGCCGCTGTTGTCGCGCCAGTTGCGGGCGGGCGAGATGGAGGCGGCGCGCGAAAGCCAGAACCGCGCCATGGAATTCGCCCTGCTGCTGACCCTGCCCGCCGCCGCCGCCCTGATGGTGCTGGCCGGGCCGGTGATCCGCGTGCTGTTCCAGCGCGGCAGCTTCGGTCCGGCGGAAACCGCCGCCACCGCCGCCGCCCTGATGGCCTTCGCCGTCGGCCTGCCCGCCTATGTGCTGGTCAAGGTGCTGGCCCCCGCCTTCTTCGCGCGCGAGGACACCCGCACCCCGGTCAAGGTGGCGGGCGCCACCATGGCCCTGAACATCGCGCTGAACCTGGCGCTGATCGGGCCGCTGGGCCATGTGGGCATGGCGCTGTCCACGGCGCTGGCGGCATGGTTCAACGTGGCGGCGCTGGCGGTGATCCTGCGCCGCCGCGATTTCTTCCACATGGACGCGCGGCTGCGCCGCAAGCTGCCGCGCATGGTCGCCGCCGTGGCGGTGATGGCCGCCGCCCTGTGGGGCGCCAAGCTGGTGCTGTGGCCGTGGGCGATCCTGTCGTGGCAGGCGCTGGTGGCGGTGGTCGGGCTGGTGGCGGTGGGGCTGCTGTCCTTCGCCCTGGCCGCCCAGGTCCTGGGCGCCGCGCGGCTGGCCGAGGTCAAGGCCATGCTGCGGCGGCGGAAATAGGCTTCGCTTGCTTTGCGGTCGCCGCCATCGTAAGCAACTGAGTTCGCGTGTTCCCCCTGTCGAGAGCGCCATGACCGAGACGCCGCCTTCGTCCTTCCCGTCCTCCGCCCTGGCGCGGCTGCGGGCCGCCGCCCATCCGGCGTGGTGGTGGCTGGCCCCCGCCGTCCTGGGCGTCGCCGTGCTGTACGTGCTGATCGGCATGGCGCTGGCCCATGTCATCGACGACGATTTCGACTTCGGTCCCGGCACCGTCGAAAGCAGCCAAAGCCGCGCCGTGGCCATGGCCGCCCGGCTGGTGTTCCGCGAGGTGGACCAGCACAAGTGGACCGCCAACGACCCGGTCTATCTGCCCTCGTGGTGGCTGGACGACATGCCCAATTTCCAGCAGGGCATCGTCACCGCCACCGCCCGCTTCACCGCCGCACTGGCCCAGGCCAGCGACAATGGCCAGGGACCGGAACCCGACCTGGAGCGCGCCGCCGGATTGCTGAAATATCCCGGCACGGTGTGGAAATTCTCGCCCTCGACCTCGTGGGCGCCGACCGCGTCGTCGGAAAAGCAGTACCGCAACGCCGCCCGCAATCTGGTGGAATTCAACCGCGCCCTGGCGGCGGGCGAGCCCGGCTTCGACCGCCACGCCGCCAGCCTGTCGCGGGTGGTGGCGATGATCGGCGGCGATCTGGGCGGCATCTCCAGCGATATCGACCGCCATCTGGCGGAAAGCCCCTCGGTGCTGTTCGACACCCGGGCCGACGACGTGTTCCTGACGACCCGGGGCAAGGTCTATGCCTATGGCCTGCTGATGCGCGAATTGGGCGGCGATTATGCCCAGGTGCTGACCGACCGCGATCTGGCGGTGCAATGGCGCCAGATGGTCGAGGCCCTGCGCGCCGCCGCCGCGTTGCAGCCGCTGGTGGTGCTGAACGGCGCCCCCGACGGCACCTTCATTCCCAGCCACCTGACCGCCCAGGGCTTTTATCTGCTGCGGGCGCGGGCCATCCTGTCGGACATCGCCGACAAGCTGGCGCACTGACCATGGCGGGGCGGCGGCTGGTCGCGGTGCTCGGCCTGCTGCTGTGCGCCGTGCTGGCGCGGCCCGCCGCCGCCGAGCCGCTGGTCGCCGACCTGTCCAAGCATCTGGTGGCCATCACCACCGGCTTCGCCGGAACCGACGTCTTGCTGTTCGGCGCGGTCGAGGACGTGCCGGGCGGCGGCGACGTGGTGGTGGTGGTGCGCGGCCCCAACCGGTCCGAGATCGTGCGGCGCAAGGCCCGCACCCTGGGGGTGTGGATGAATTCCGGTCTGGCCGAGGTGGCCGACGCCCCCAGCTTCTACCGCGTCGCCGCCACCCGGCCGCTGGCCGAGATCGCGCCGCGCGCCGTGCTGGACCGCCACCAGATCGGGCTGGACAGCCTGGATCTGGCCATCCGCCCGCGCGACGCCGCCGCCGATACCGCGCAATACCGGGCGGCGCTGGTGCGGCTGAAGCAGGGCCAGGGCCTGTACGGCAGCGACATCGAGGGCATCAGCTTCCTGGGCAACCGCCTGTTCCGCACCGACGTGCACTTCCCCGCCAACGTGCCGGTCGGCACCTATCTGGTCGAGGTCTATCTGATGGCCGATGGCGAGGTGGTCAGCGCCCAGACCACGCCGCTGGTGGTGTCCAAGATCGGCCTGGGCGCCGATTTGTACGATTTCGCTCACCAGCGGGCGGCGATCTACGGCATCATCGCCATCCTGCTGGCCGCCAGCGCCGGCTGGGTCGCCGCCCTGGTGTTCCGCAAGTAACCATTCCGGGGGAAAAACGATGCCCGCCGATACCCGTGTCTTCCTGGTGGTGGTGGACGACAGCGAGGAAATGCGCGCCGCCCTGCGCTATGCCTGTGCCCGCGCCCGCCACACCGGCGGCCGCGTCGCCCTGTTGCGGGTGGTGGAACCGGCCGAATTCCAGCACTTCGCCACCATCGGCAATCTGATGCAGGCCGAAGCGCGCGAGGAAGCCGAGGAATTGCTGGACCGTCTGGCCGCCGAGGTCAACGAATTGTCCGGCCAGGTGCCGGTGCTGTACGTGCGCGAAGGCACGCCGCGCGACGCATTGCTGAAGCTGATCGACGAGGACGCGCAGATTTCCATCCTGGTGCTGGCCGCCGACACCGGCCCGCGCGGCCCCGGCCCGCTGGTCAGCGCCCTGACCGGCAAGTTCGTCGGCCGCCTGCGTGTGCCCGTGACCATCGTGCCCGGCCATCTGAGCGCCGAACAGATCGCGGCAATCACCTAGTGGGCCGCTTGGTCATTCCCTTGACACCCGTCCCGGGAAAGGCCATTTACCTTAACTGACTTCCGCTGCGCGCCACCAAACCCCCGCGACGCATCAGACGAGGACTTCCATGTTCATCCAGACCGAACCGACCCCCAATCCCTCGACCCTCAAGTTCCTGCCCGGCCGCGAGGTCATGACCCACGGCACCGCCGATTTTCTGACCAAGGAAGGTTCGGCCGCGTCGCCGCTGGCCACCCGCCTGTTCGGCGTGGACGGCGTCGCCAGCGTGTTCCTGGGCGGCGACTTCATCACCGTCGGCAAGGCCGGCGACATGGATTGGTCGGTGCTGAAGCCGCAGGTGCTGGCCGCCATCATGGACCATTACAATTCCGGCGAGCCGGTGATCATCGAATCGGCGGCGGCGGAAAGCGGCGAGGCCGATTCCGACGTGGTCAAGCAGATCAAGGAATTGCTGGACACCCGCGTCCGCCCGGCGGTAGCCCAGGACGGCGGCGACATCATCTTCCGCGCCTTCGAGGACGGCATCGTCTATCTGCATCTGCAAGGCGCCTGTTCCGGCTGCCCCAGCTCGACCGCCACGCTGAAGCACGGCATCGAGAACATGCTGAAATACTACGTGCCGGAAGTGGTGGCGGTCCAGGCGGTGCAATAAATAGCCCTCGCCGGGCGCGCACCTCCGCGCGCTTGGCCGCCGCCTCAATGGCGGCTGGTGTAAATCCCTTCCAAGCACGAGTTCCTGGGGAAAATGGCGGCCATGGTGCCGCCATTTTCTTTGGTCATGGTGCGGCGGAAAGCAGGAGGAACGATGCAGGAAAACAAGTTCGCGTCCACTTTGGGAATCGGCATCGCGGCGGCGGCGGTGATCGGCCTGTACGGGCTGGTGATGGGCGGCGTGCAATCGCCGCTGTGGCGGTCGCTGGTGCGCGGCGAGCCGGTGGGGCTGGAACGCCACCTCAGCGCCGAGGACCAGGACAGCGCCCATCGCCTGGATGCCGCCTTCGCCCGCATGGGCTATCGCCTGGACCACGTGGTCCAGGGCGGCCGCGTGCCGCCGCTGTTCCTGCCCGCCGTGCCCGGCGACCTGGAAACCCTGCCGGTGGTGGACGACAAGAAACACGTCTTTCTGCGCCTGATGCTGCCGCTGGTGCTGGTGGTCAACGAAGAGATCGCCGAGGACCGCCGCCGCCTGGAGGCCATGGCCGCCGGGCGGATTCCGCGTGACGAGGACTGGCTGGCGGACATCGCCGCCCGCTACGGCGCCGAAGGGGCGGCGCCCGCCCAGTTGCTGCGCCGGGTCGATACCGTGCCGCCCTCGCTGGCCCTGGCCCAGGCGGCCGAGGAATCGGGCTGGGGCACGTCGCGTTTCGTGCGCGAGGCCAACAACCTGTTCGGCCATACCGGCCATGACGTCGCCCCGGTCGGCGACCCCAACGGCCAGCGCATGGCGTCCTTCGCCAGCCTGCACGAAGCGGTGCGGGCCTATATCCACAACCTCAACACCCACGCCGCCTATGAACCCATGCGACGGGCGCGGGCCACCGCGCGGGCACGGGGCGCCGCCGCCGACGGCCACGCTTTGGCGGGCACCCTGCTGCGCTATTCAGAGCGCGGCGCCGCCTATGTGGACGCCATCCGCGCCCTGATCCGGTCCAACCACCTGCAAAAGCTGGATCACGCCCGCCTGGATCGCGGCCGGGCCTGAAGGCCCTATTTCCACTCCAGACTGTCCACCGCGCCGCAATGGGGGCACAACGTCGCCCAGCGGTCGGTGGGCTTGGCGCAGGTGCCGCAGGTCCAGGCCGGTTCGGCCGGGGCGGCGGCCGATTTGGCCATCCATTGGGTGGCGGCGCGTTCGTCGCCGCGTTCCTCGCGCTCCAGCCGGGCATACAGCACGTACAGCCCGGCCGAGGGGCGCAATTCCGCCGCGCGGTCCAGATGGGTGCGGGCGACGCCCCACAGCTTGGCCGCCAGGGCGGTTTCCGCCAGCACGATGTGGCCGTCGGGCGAATCCGGGTTGGTCTTGACCAGCTTGTCCAGCCGCTTCAGCCGTTGCAGCGGCGTTTCCGCCGGGGCCAGGGCCAGCCATGCCTCCACCAGATCGGGATGGGCGGCGATGCGCCAGGTGGTCAGGATCACCGACGCCGCCTTGCGTGCCTTGTCGGCGCGATGCAGCAGGGTGGCGGCCTGCACGGCGGCGGCGGCCAGTCCGGG
This sequence comes from Pseudomonadota bacterium, assembly GCA_023458315.1. Taxonomy (GTDB): domain Bacteria; phylum Pseudomonadota; class Alphaproteobacteria; order Rhodospirillales; family Magnetospirillaceae; genus Magnetospirillum. Next base: position 504 of record JAEXAH010000144.1, on the reverse strand, counting down.
ATCGGCCTTGTGGGCGTCCAGGGCGTCGCGCAGCGCCTGGGCCGGAACGTCGCCGGTGCGGGCACGTTCCAGCAGGGCCAGGGCACGGAAGCGGGCCAGGGTGCCGCCCGACAGGGCGCCGCGCTTTTTCGCTTCGGCCAGGGTGGCCTCGGCCTCGCCCCATTGTCCGGCGCGGGCCTGAAGGTCGAACAGGGTGGCGGCCAGACCCAGGGCCGGGCCGCCCAGCGCCCAGGCGCGGCGGGCGTAATCCAGGGCGGCGGCGTGGTCGTGGCGGCGCAACGCCTGATCCATCAACCCCTTGAGGCCCAAAAAGGCGGTTTCCGGCCGTTCGACCATGGCGCCCAGACGTCGTTCCGCCTCCGCATCGTCCCCGGACAGGGTGGCGGCCTGGGCGGTCAGCAGACCGGTCAGCGAGGAATCGGACAGCAATTTGTCGGCACGGCGGGCCAATCGCTTGGCCCCCTTGCGGTCCCCGGCGGCGACGGCGGCCAGACCGTCCGACAG